>JAUIIU010000009.1 GCA_030431695.1 Bacteroidia bacterium
TCAAACCCAATGCCCTGAAACTGAATATAGAAAACTACCAGAAAAAGATGCTGGAGACCTGGGAAAGCATGCCGAACTACTTCATCACTTCCTCCAGCAAAGGTTACGGCAGGGAACAACTGCTGGACTATATCGAAGCCGTCAATATGGAGCTAGCTGCTCTCGAACGAGGGCGATAAGCGCTTCCACAGAATTGATCCCATTGAATGTTTCTGAAGAAATAAAGACCTCCGGTCCGCTGTTGTCTATAATCATGGCGAGAGGCAGATCCTGCTCCGCCAACCAACCGAAACCGAACTCTTCCAGGTATTCATCCTTGTGAAGAAATCGCATATCATAGCCGGAATTTTTTCTGAATTCCTTCCACTCGGTTCTTTCGGTAAAAGTTCCGAAAGTAAGTTCACAAAGTTTGCAAGGGTAGGTCGACGGACTTACGATCTTGTGCATGGAATCAAGTGCTGCATTAACAGTACCCGAGTTGGCGTTATACACAAACACCAGGGTCATTAATCCTTCTTCAGCTCGAGCTTTTCAGCAAAATAATCGCAGAAATCCCGCATTGTCGCCGCCATCTTATCGTTTGCAGTGGCTCGCTCGAAAGTATGCGACATAGCCATAAGGGTCTGGTGAAAAAATACGTTCATCTCGTCCAGCGGCATGTCCTTTGTCCACAGGTCGATACGAAGCGCTTCCTGCGCCTGGTGATCCCAAACCGATAGCAGCATAGCCTTGGTCGGGCTGTTGTCTATGCCTCCGTCCGGTGCAGACCAGTTCAGTTTTTCGGGGATTCGATTTTCATCCAGGCCTACATTTATCTTGATTTCTGAAGTATGTTTCGACATTATCTTGCGGGTTTGTATTTTGAATTCTTGAATATCTCCTCAGGTGTTTTGATCATCAGCTGCGGAACCGTGACGTCGTTGTTCGCCATGTACGCTCTTACGATCTGCCAACCGATGAATCGACCTATCATCCCGGGAGATTCGTTATCGATCTCCAGGTAGAATTTTGAAAATGGGGCCGGGTTAATGAACCGCCCGGACAATTTCGCATCGGTGCTGTACAGTAATTCGTTCTCGATGAAGTAACGCCAGATATCGGACTCATTGTCAAAGGCCCACTGCATCTCTTCTTCGGTATAACCCATTCGGTCCGCTTCCGAAGTTTCAGGAAGCCAGACATCTTTCAAATAGAGTTCTTTTCCGAAGTAAACCATTTGAGAGAGCAGATCACGATTCCTGGGCCTACTGATCAACTGACGGGCATATGAGGTTGCCACATCCGGCCCTATCTGAGATGGTTTTAGATTTTTAGATACATATTGTTTAATCCCCTGGTAGAATTCGTGCTCCTCACCCAGGTAGGTATCCAGCCCCAGGACCAGCAGGGTGTCTGCCACAATAGCCTTATTCTGGTAATCGACATCCGAAGTAACCGTCACCACGGTTGGAGGCTCGAATTCGGGGAAATAGTATTCGACATGCTGAAACAAGGGCACCAGCTGGTCTTCCAACTCCGAATTGTCCGGAAACGCCTTTTCAACGGCATCGAACAGCTGTCGTTGCAGGCTGTCCTTCATCCTTCCCTCCCAAATGCTATCGTGGAATTGTTCGGGGAAGAACACAGGGAATTTCTGTTTGAGCGCAGGAAGGTCGGTTATGGTGGCCCTGGCAAATTCCTTATCGAATCTCAAAATTTCCACATCCATGGGAATTGCCGCGATCTCCTTTTCAATCCTGTTCTTACTTGTGCAAGAGACTAGTAGCAATACCAGGATCAGTACGCCGAACATTCTCATATTACTGTCGTTTGCAATTCTTAACGCCACCGGCTTTTATAAATTTTACTTTTGAGTTACTTTTGTGCGCAAAGGTACCATTATAAACGCAGATTCGCTTCACTATGCAAACCGAAAAAGTTATTGATCATATAGTAAACTGGCTTAGGGAATATGCCGAGAATGCAGGGATGAAGGGATTTGTGATCGGTGTTAGCGGCGGTATAGATTCGGCGGTGACCTCGGCTCTCTGCGCACGTACCGGCCTCGAACTCCTCTGCCTTGAAATGCCGATCCACCAGGCCTCCTCGCAAGTTAACAGGGCGATGAATCACATTGGCTGGCTGCAGGATAATCACGATAAGGTATCCATGATCCGGGTGAACCTGACCCCGGTATTCGACGGCCTTATCGAATCCTTGCCACCCGTTGAAGATGAAGAATCGCGTTTCATGGCACTGGCCAATACCAGGGCCCGTCTTCGAATGACCAGTCTCTACTATTTTGCGGCCCTGAAAAAATACCTCGTAGCCGGAACAGGGAACAAAGTGGAAGATTTTGGTGTTGGATTCTTCACCAAATATGGAGACGGAGGTGTGGACCTGAGCCCTATTGCCGACCTGATGAAAAGCGAGGTGTATGAGATAGGTCGCTTCCTGGGTGTGAACCAGGAGATATTAGACGCCGCCCCAACCGACGGTCTGTGGGGTGATAACAGGACGGATGAGGACCAGATCGGGGCCAGCTATGACGAACTGGAATGGGCCATGAAAATGCAGGCCGAAGGTAAGGAAGCAACAGATTTTGAAGGCCGTGAACGAGAAGTGATGACCATCTACATACGTCTCAATTCGCTCAATCAGCACAAAATGATACCGATTCCGGTTTGTGAAATCCCCCTACATCTGAAAAATTAGGCACTTTCAACGAGTTTTTCCTACGTTGAACGAAATTTCCTATGAAGGAAAATTCTTTTCTTTAGTTTTGATTTGTAGTATTTCTATTACAAAAAACCTCACGCTTAAGACAATTACAATGTCTCTGTTGTCTTAAGTAATAAGACAAATTTGGACATGAAGAAAATTTTTATTGCTGATCATCACCCGGTTACAAGAAAGGGGATAGCTTGTATGCTGAAGAAGAACGATAATTTTGAGATTATCGGGAAAGCAAACAATGGTGATGAACTGTACAAGAGCTTACAGGAAGAAAAACCCGATATCCTGATCATGGAGATCGATATGCCCCACATTAACGGAATAAACGCATTGCGAGGCATCAAAACCGAATTCCCGGAAGTACGTGTCCTCATTTTCTCTACACATCCTGAAGAGATCTACGCACTGCGATCCATCAAATCAGGAGCCGCCGGTTACGTCCCCAAAACCGCTTCCACCAAAGTATTTTTAAAAGCACTCAAACAGATCGCCAAAGGAGGTATCTTCCTGAACGAAGACCTTACTTCCACCTTTACCAGCAGGAATGTTGGTGAGACCAGTGCGATCAGCCGTTACAAAAAGCTCAGCTCTCGCGAGATCGAAGTATTGAACCTCCTTTCCAGCGGAAAACGCAACAAGGATATTGCCAATGCTTTGAATATCAATGAGAAAACGGTAAGTACCTATAAAACGAGGCTTTTAAAGAAATTGAAAGTGGACAACCTTGCCGACCTCATCCACCAGTCGCGCATGTTCCAGTTCGGGTAATTTATAACACCCTTCGTAGTTTAGCGGAAAGCACATCCCTGAGGATGGTGTAATCGGAGATATTTTCCATCACCGACTTATCCTCGTATTCCCCATCCTTTACCGGGCTTTTGGAGAGTTCTTCGATCTTGGACGTTACCAGGTGACGCCTTAGGTTGAGTATGGTTTCACTCACCATCTGTGAGATGGTATGCTTCTTTTCCTTCACATAGATATCCTTGCGCTCCCAGTCGTGAAGATTGTATTTCTCTTCTTCCATCAAGATATGGGTCACCGCCTCGGCCTTTTCCGGTTGTAACTGGTTTACCAGCAGATCGATCTTCAGGTCCTGTTGCTGGTTCAGTTTTTCGATGATCTCATAATACAATTCCCTAAAATCCTCGTTCATAAATTCTATCTCGTCGTCCTGCAGGTCGAGGAAGATCTTTTCGAACACGCGTGTTTGATTCTTCTCCGGCACAAAGGTGATCTCCCCGGACTCATTGGTCTCGAGGATCAGGTCTTCAAATTCTTCTTCCACATTGCCGTATAACAACAATAATTCGATGATCTTCCGCTCCAGTTCGAACTGAACATCCACTTTGGAAGGTGTTTGCCTTTCAGCGGTTACCACCCCCATGGTTTCCAGCGGAGGTTGCTGTTGCTTTTTCCTCCCGGCTTCTCTTCGTTCCTTCTGAAGTATTTGAGCCAGAGTATTGAAGAGTACTTCTTCGGAAATGTCCATAATGCGGGCACATTCCTTGATATATACCTCCTGCTTGATCAGGTCCGGTATCTTCGAAATACTCACCACCATATCCCGAATGGTCTCTGCTTTTTTCAATGGATCATCCTTGGCTTCGGAGGCCAGTAGTGAAGCTTTGAAATTGATGAAATCGGTGGCGTTTTCTTCCAGGTAGGAATTCAGCGTATCCAGCGTATTCGCACGTGCAAAACTATCCGGGTCTTCTCCATCAGGGAAGGTACAGATCTTCACATTCATACCCTGTTCAAGGATCAGGTCCACACCACGTAGCGATGCTCTCAAACCTGCAGGGTCACTGTCAAAGAGCACCGTGATATTCTTTGTGAGTCGGTTGATCAAACGTATCTGCTCCGGTGTAAGGGCTGTACCCGAGGATGACACCACGTTCTCGATCCCGGTCTGGTGAAACTGTATCACGTCTGTATATCCTTCCACAAGAAAGCAGTTGTCTTCCTTGGCGATAGCCTGCTTAGCCCTGAAAATCCCGTAGAGTACCTTGCTCTTGTGATAGATGTCACTTTCGGGGGAATTCAGGTATTTGGCCGCTTTCTTGTCGTTGGTAAGTATCCTCCCACCGAATCCGAGTACACGGCCACTCATACTTTTAATGGGAAACATAACTCTCCCCTTAAAACGGTCGAATTGCTTTTCCTCTTTTACAATGGTGAGTCCTGTTTTCTCCAGGAACTCCAGCTTATAGCCGTCCTTGATGGCCTTGTCGGTAAACGCGCTCCACTCATTGGGGGAATATCCCAGTTCGAACTTCCGGATCGTTTCTTCAGTAAAGCCGCGTTCTTTGAAGTATGTTAGCCCTATCGCCTTACCTTCCTCCGACTTGAACAGTGTATTCACAAAATAATCCCTGGCGTATTCACTAACCAGGTAGAGGCTTTCCCGTTCGTTGGCCAGTTGCTTCTGCTCGTCCGTCTGTTCGGTTTCTTCGATCTCGATGCCGTACTTCTTGGCCAGGTAGCGTATGGCTTCAGGATAAGTGAAGTGCTCGTGCTCCATCAGAAAAGCCACAACATTTCCTCCTTTTCCACTACTGAAATCCTTCCAGATCTGCTTGACAGGCGACACCATGAAACTGGGAGTGCGTTCATCGGTGAACGGGCTCAGGCCTTTGAAGTTGCTACCGGCCTTCTTCAATTGTACAAAATCACCGATCACCTCCTCGACGCGGGCGGTTTCGAATACATTGTCTATGGTGGTTTTTGAAATCAAATGAAGCGATTCAGCAGCCTATAAAAATACTATTATTTTTACTTTCTGAAGGTACAAAAAAAGGCTCCCTCAGGAGCCTTTCAGAATAAAACTGTATTTCACTAATCCATATCGAAGCGCAAGCCAAGCGAGATGTTTCGCTGCTCGACGGGATTATCCTTGAAGATGGTGTTGAGATCATACTTCACGTAAAGGGCCGTATCGCGCCAACCAAGATAAGCACTAAGCCCATATATGAAATTGTTCGCGTTGAAGTTGCCCTTCTGCTTCTCCTTGATCTCCTGCCCCATATCGTCGTATCGAAGTTTCTGTCTTGTTCCCAGTCGGAAACCTGCATAACCCCCTACTCCTAGTTTGATCTTCTTATGGGTCGAATAGCGGAAATAGGTATCCTTCTCGATCTTTTTTGAAGGTCCCACCTCAAAATGAACAGGGAACACCAGGTTGTCCACCCGGAATTTCGACTTGTCCAGTTCCAGCGGGTAGGTCATCAATTCGGTTTGCGATCCCGTATCCACAAAGTACTGGTTGTCTTCGGGTTTCAGACCATTGAACTGGAAGGAGAATCCATACTTCACCCTCAGCCAGTTGCTTTCCTTAAAGACACGGGTCTTCCAGGCCCAGCCCAGTTCAGCAAAACGGCTACCACCGAGTTTGTACATATCATCACCCAGTTCTCCGTCCACGATCACATTGTTCAAACCAAAGGCAAATACAAAATCGCTGGTTGTTCTGCGATCGTATTTACGGGCCCTGCTATTCTTACCAATCCAGATAAAGGCATCATCGTCGTCTTCACCACCTATACGCAATACCAGCCGGTCCGTATCGTCATTGATCACGCCAACGTCGTCGTTACGTTTCAGCAGTTCGATCTTGTTATCGATGATCGCCAGGCGATTCTCGATGTTCATGGCATGCTTTTCAGCTTCCCGTTGCTTAAGAGTACTGGCCTCTTCCTCTGTGATCTCTCCCAGGTCCAAACGTTGGTTTATTCCTTCAACCGTAACCTTCAGTGCTTCTTTTTCTTCGGAAACCACGCGTTCCTTGGTCGCTTCAAGAACCTCGATCTTGTTCAGTATCTCTGTCTCCTGGGCCTGGGTTACGGCCATACTTAATACCCACACCGTGATTGCGGTGCATAACGTAATTAGTCTCATAAATGTTCAGATTTAGTTCCGCCAGTGGCGGAGTGATTGATGAATAGTTGTTAATTGTTACGTTCGGCCACGGCGGTTCGGATCTTTTCGAAACTCTCGCCAAGGGCGTCGAATACCTTATCCCTGAAACTGCGTTCCAGTTCGAATTCCACGTCTTCCAGCAAGGCTGTGGCATCTACTTTGTTGGTTTCAGAGTTCAATATTCGCCTGTCACTGATCTCCCTCTGTGCCCGGGTGAGCAGGGCATCGATCTCTTCCGGTGTGACCGTACTGTTCGTTTTGATCCTGTTATTCACTTCAGCAACCACCTCGTCTATTTTACCCTTCACATAATCCTCATCATTCACAGGCTGCTCGTTGTTTTTTAGTTTTTCATTTTCAACTTTCGCGATGTGCTTTTGCTCAATATTCATTTCGGGAATGATCTCTTCAGGTAAAGCTGTTTTTTTCTTAACCTCCGACCTGGCAATGATAGATTTGTTCTCCTGAAATTCCTTTGTTCTTTGGTTCTCTTCGGAATTGGTCGATTCCACTGCTATTTCAGTTTCAGATCGCTGATTATCCCGGACGATCTCCTCGGGCGTTGGTACAGTTTCGGTGTCGAACATTTCAGGTTCCACCTGCTCCTCCACGATCTCAATGCTTCCTGCATCATTGGCCGAATTCAGGAAAACTGATGCCAGGATCAGGATGCCGATGAAACTAGCTGCGATAGCGAACCAGGTATTTCTACCTATTCCTCTTTTCTTCTCTTCCTTCCCCAGCCTTGCCTCAAGCTTTGCCCATGCATCAGCCGACGGATTGATCTCCCGCTCCTGCATTTTCTCCCTGATATGGTCTTCGATCTTATTGGGTGCCATAATTAATAGTATTTTGTTTGGTGATCATCGCCTGAAGCATGCTTCGGGCCTTCGATAGTTGCGATTTTGAAGTTCCTTCCGAAATCTGAAGTAACTCACTTATTTCGCTGTGTTTGTATCCGTCAACGACATAAAGGACAAAAACAGTCTTGTAGCCGTCGGGCAAGGCGTCGATCAGTTTCTGAATTTCTTCAGCTTCCAGTTCAGAATCAATCTCAGCCGAATGTTCCAATGAGTTTTCTATCACCGACTCATCCTTGAAAAACAACTTTTTCTGCCTTCTCAGTTCCGAAAGGGATTCGTTTACCATGATCCTCCGTATCCAGCCTTCGAAACTCCCCTGCCCCGAATAGGTATCGATCTTTGTGAACACCTTGAAGAATCCGTTCAGCATCACCTCTTCAGCCAGGTCATTGTCCCGAAGGTACTGCCGGCACACACTCATCATCCTTGGCGAGAACAACTCGAATAGTTCGTGTTGAGCTTTCCTGTTACCTTTCGAAACACTTTTTATCAGTGCCGAATAATTCTTATGTAAGGAGACCAGTTTCAAATCGGGCTTCGCTAGTTGCTTCTATTTTTAAAAGACGGACATTTTTTTAAAAGGGTTGCCTGGGGGGTGAAAAATTTTTACTTCTCAATTCCCTCACAGCGGCATAAATCACAAAATACAATGATTAAATCTCAAATAATAACCAAAGAGTCAAATACCAAAAATCGATCCAATTGAATATTGGTATTTATTTGATATTTGGAATTTGACTTTTGTTAATTAATTATAACTATTTCTTCCTGTCGATCACGTAATTCACCATTAGTTCGAGGGAATCCCTGTAGTCGGAACCGGGATAAGCTGAAAGGATCTCCAGGGCCTGACTTTGATATTCCTTCATTTTCTGAGTAGCGTATTCTAGTCCGCCGATCTGCTTAACGAAAGTGATCACCTCCTTCACCCTCTTGCGGTCCTTGTTGTGATTCTTGATGGAATTGATAAGCCATCTCCTGTCTTTGTCTGAAGTATTATTGATGGCATAGATAAGCGGCAGGGTCATTTTCTTTTCCTTGATGTCGATCCCGGTAGGTTTCCCGATCTTCTCCTCCCCGTAGTCGAAGAGGTCGTCCTTGATCTGGAAGGCCATCCCTATAAGTTCCCCGAACTTCCGCATGCGCTCCACTTCCTCATCGGGAGCATTAACGGAGCGTGCACCCATGGCACAACAGGCGGCGATAAGGGTAGCTGTTTTTTGCCGAATGATCTCGAAGTACACATCTTCGGTAATGTCCAGGGAGCGCGCCTTCTCTATCTGAAGCAGCTCGCCTTCGCTCATCTCACGAACGGCCACTGAAATGATCTTCAGCAGGTCGAAATCGTCGTTGTCGATGGAAAGCAATAATCCCTTTGAAAGTAAATAATCCCCAACCAGCACAGCGATCTTGTTCTTCCACAATGCATTAATACTGAAAAACCCACGACGGCGGTTGCTGTCGTCCACCACGTCGTCATGCACCAGGGTAGCAGTATGGATCAATTCGATAACCGATGCTCCCCTGTAGGTACGTTCGTTCACCTCGCCATTGTTTGTCATCTTCGCGATCAGGAAGACGAACATGGGTCGCATTTGCTTACCCTTTCTATTTACAACATAATGGGTGATCCTGTTCAGAAGGGAAACTTGTGAAGACATAGCCCCTGAGAACTTCTTCTCGAATAGTTCCATTTCATTCTCAATAGGGAGTTTTATTTGAGAGGCTATTTTCATTGGATACAAATGTAAAAACGATTTGTCATTGACCCATATCGAATAACTAATTAATTTGAACCAGTTTTTTCCCTATAATATCGTTTTTTTACAGTTTTTAGAAGATTGTTCTTTATATTTACAGCAATTATCAATGAATGCTTAATTTAATTAATATTTAATCTTATGAAAAAAATTACTATGCTTGCTGCATTGTTTGCAGTATTTTCAATGAATGCTCAAATTTTCTTCGACGATTTTAATGCTGAGCCTACAGATGCAATTGTTTACACAAATTGGGATTCTATAGATCAGGACGGAGATGGAAACTTCTGGGAAGTTGCTGATATGTTGACTTACGCAACTGGTAACGCCCCGGCTCACCCAATGCAATCTCAAGCCGCTGACTCAGACTCCTGGGAAGGGACTGCATTTACACCTGACAACTATTTGATCACTAAAGATCCTATCGATTTGACGAATGTTACTGGTACAACCATTAACTACGTGGTAGGTTCGTATCAAACAAATGGTTCATTTATTGCCGACAAATACTCTGTGTATCTGACGACTTCTAATGATCCTACTGTTATCGAGACTGAAACTCCGATCACAACAAGAACAGTTGGAGATGATGCTCCATGTGACCAGGCGGATGGATCAGCTTCTGCTGCTTCGATCTCTCTAGATGCCTCTGCATTTGATGGAATGGTGGTTTACCTTACTTTCCGTCACTACGACACTGTTGATGAGAACTCTGTTATTATCGATGATGTTGAAGTAGATGGTGTACTTTCAGTTGGTGATGAGAGCTTCAACAACTTCAACTACTTTATCGCTAACAATGTATTGAACCTAACGGCTTCTACATCTATGGACAGTGTTATCATTCACAACGTGATTGGACAGCAAGTGATGGACCGTCAGTTGTCTTCAACTTCTGAAGCAATTGATATTTCAGCTCTTAAATCTGGAATCTATCTTGCTACTGTTTCTATCGAAGGAGCACGTAAGACAATCAAGTTTGTAAGATAATCTTCTGAACTAGTATAACAAAAAAGCGGCCATTGGCCGCTTTTTTTATTTCTTAGGATTTGTTCGCCAGCTGCCCGCAGGCTGCATCTATGTCCTTTCCCCGGCTTCTCCTTACAGTCACAGGTATTCTTTGTGACTCCAACCCACCAATGTACCTGTCTATCGCCTCGTCACTGGCTTGCTGGAACTGCCCATCGTCTATTGGATTATATTCGATAAGATTTACTTTACAAGGCACATACTTACAGAACTGGATAAGAGCCTTGATATCGGCATCAGAATCATTTACGTCCTTCCAAACCACATACTCGTAGGTAATCCGACGGTTTGTCTTTTCGTACCAGTATTCCAGTGCTTCCCTCAGATCTGTAAGTGTGAATTGTTTCGCAAATGGCATGATCTGTTCTCTCGTTTCCTGTATGGCTGAATGAAGGGAGACCGCCAGGTTAAACTTTACCTCGTCATCGGCCAGTTTACGGATCATTTTAGGTACTCCGGAAGTGGAAAGCGTAATTCGCTTTGGGGACATGCCTAATCCTTCATCGGAAGTGATCATTTCGATGGATTTCAATACATTCTTATAATTCATCAGGGGTTCCCCCATGCCCATAAAGACAATATTAGACAAACGCCGGTTGTGATACAGGCGGCTCTCGCGGTCGATCGCTACTACCTGGTCGTAGATCTCGTCCGGATTCAGGTTGCGCATTCGTTTCAGCCTGGCCGTAGCACAGAACTTACAATCCAGGCTGCAACCTACCTGGGAAGACACGCAGGCCGTGGTTCGGGATTCCGTAGGGATCAAAACCGACTCAACCACAAAGCCATCATGTAATCTAACTGCATTCTTGATGGTACCATCGCTGCTTTTCTGAAGGCTGTCCACCTGGATATGGTTGATCACAAAACGTTCTTCCAGCCTGGACCGGGTGGCTTTGGAGATATTCGTCATATCCTCGAAACTGTGTACACCTTTGTTCCATAGCCATTCATACACCTGGTCACCACGGAATTTCTTATCGCCTATTCCGACGAAGAATTCCTGCAGTTCCTCTTTGGACAGTGCCCTTATATCTCTCTTTTCCGAAGTCATGAGGTTGCAAAAATACCCAATAATTATATACTCCACTTCAGAAGTGAATAATCAAACAGAAAAATATGATGAATCTAACGGTTAATGATGATCTTCTTGGTAATATCAGATCCACTGTCCTCGTCGATCAGGTGAAGGAAGTATACGCCACGAGAGTAAGGCTCCACGTTGATAGTGTTCATGGTGCTCGACATTGAACCGCTGGCCAGCATCTGACCGGTAAGGGTATAGAAACGGTAGACCAGGTTTGGGTACCTTGAATTCTCAACAGTGATCAGTGATGAAGCCGGGTTAGGGTAGATCCTCAATTGGCCGGTCAGCTCGTTATCCTGCACACTAAGGATGTTCTGCATCGTATTTTCGGTGGTCTGTCCTGTGTTGAGCGGATCCAACCATTCTAATAATCTACTGGCGGGACCAGCCCCGGTATTCCAGGATACACCAAACCTGCCGTAAATATCGTAGTCGTCATTGTTCTGAGTGCCAACACAAAAGGATTCGCCGGCATACAACTGCCCGATCACCCGACCGTCCTGGTTGAACAAGGGTGAACCGGAAGAACCACTTTCGGTAGTTCCTATTTCCCAACCGTTACCGTTACCTACGGAAACACCTTTGATAAGCCAAACTTCAGTGCCGTTTGCATTCTCCCGAACTGCTCCGCTATCGTCGCGACACACCTTCATGATATCGCCGTTGGGGTGATGGATACCCACCTCGTATTCCGGCAGATCATCTGTATTATCCCATCCCGCAAAAGCCACATCCCAGGTTCCCGGGATCTCACTGTACAATTCCACCAGGGCAAAATCACTCAATGTATTCTTCGCTCTCAATTGCGCACCGCTCATCGTAAAGTTGGTTTGAATATCACCACTATCTCCTTCAGTACCGCAGACAGGGTTCGGACTTACCCAGTTAAAACGAACAGACCATAAGCCGGGATCACTGTTCTCAAGGCAATGATTACCGGTAAGCAAATAAGGGGTTTTATCCCTTGCAGTATTGTTCATCAGCACGGCCGAACACAGGAATCCATTTCCCAGATTCAGCAAAGCAACCGCTTTTTTCACCAGGTCTTTCTTTTCATCAAAATCTGCTCCTATCGGGCAATTGACATCGTAGTTGCAATCTCCCGAATCGTTGATGCCCCTGGTTCCATCTACATAGGAATTTACTTTTCCCATCCGATAGCCATGTATCAGGCCTTCGACTAACAAATTAGCATCTTCCGTCACGTTCTTTGGCTGGAAATACTCGATCCAGATGATTTCACCTTCCACAAACCAGGCCCCGAGCCTCATGTTCGGGGTGTTGGAATCCTGGGTGTAGGCTCTTGAAACATCCGAGCGGTCATCACTGAAGAAATGCAGTTTTGCACCACCGGGCAGGTAGAATTTTTCAAAATTGATACTGAGATTGATCGCTTCAGGGGAGCGAATGGCAAGCTGCCATACCTTGTCGCCGTTAGGTAGTACCGTAAGAGTCCCTAATTCCTGAACATCAATAGCTATGTCGCGCTCTATCCCGTAACGCCATGGCATACTTTTATCGCGATCGTTTATCGCATCCTGCTGATGGATCAACTCAAGATCCAGCCGCGGAAGTTCGATCGGACTCACAGCTCGCAGATCGTGCTCCCAACTCACGGGCAAATTGTTCTGACCCTCCTGCGGAAATACAGCCAGCGTGATGAAAAAAAGAAAAAAGTAGAGTAGAACTTTTTTCATATAAACTATTGATTGGTTGTGCTCTAAGTATACTAAAGTACCTCTTTATTTTGATTTTTGAAAATTGTTACTACAGAATACAAAAAAACCCGGTAAATACCGGGTTTTGAGCTTTTAGATGATGAGCATCGCATCGCCATAGGAATAGAACCTGTATTTCTCCTTTATGGCCTCTGCATAGGCTTCCTTGATGAATTCATGGCCCGCGAAGGCAGCAACCATCATCAGCAGCGTGGATTTAGGTGTATGGAAATTGGTAACCATACTATTCGCTATGCTGAAATCGTATGGAGGAAAGATGAACTTATTGGTCCAGCCGCTGTACGAATTCAGGGTATTGTTTGACGAAACAGAGCTTTCAAGGGCTCGCATTACCGTAGTTCCTACCGAGCACACACGGCGCTTCTGCTTTATCCCTGTATTGATGATATCTACAGCGTCCTGCGGGATGATGATCTCTTCCGAGTCCATCTTGTGTTTCGAGAGGTCTTCCACTTCCACCGGGCTGAAGGTACCCAGACCCACGTGCAGGGTCAATTCGGCGAAATTCACCCCTTTGATCTCAAGTCGTTTCAGCAAGTGTTTTGAAAAATGAAGTCCCGCGGTAGGGGCCGCAACGGCTCCTTCGTTCTTTGCAAATATAGTTTGGTAACGTTCGGCATCCTCGGGTTCTACCTCCCTTTTGATGTATTTAGGCAATGGCGTCTCCCCAAGTTCGGTGAGTTTATTTCTGAATTCCTCGTAGGAACCATCAAACAAGAAACGCAATGTCCGCCCCCTGGAGGTTGTATTGTCTATCACTTCGGCCACTAAAGACTCGTCTTCTCCGAAATACAGTTTATTCCCGATACGGATCTTTCTTGCAGGGTCCACAAGCACATCCCACAAACGGGTTTCAGGATTTAACTCTCTCAACAGGAAAACCTCGATACGAGCACCGGTCTTTTCTTTATTCCCGAACAGACGGGCAGGAAATACCTTGGTGTTGTTCAATACCAGCACATCGTCCTCCTCGAAATAATCGATCATATCCTTGAACATCTTGTGCTCGATGGTCTGCTCTTTTCGGTCGAGAACCATTAGCCTGGCTTCATCCCTATTAGTTGCAGGATATTCGGCCAGTAGTTCGGCAGGTAAGTTAAAGTTGAAGTTGGAGAGTTTCATTCCCATAAGTAAGCGGATTTATTGTCAAAAGCTGCAAATATACAATCTCAGGACAGGGGTTGTCAAGTAAAAGGGGATTTATCTTTGGAATTCACAACGGATACCCACCCTGGCAAGGTCTTCCCAGAAATCGGGATAGGATTTCGTAACCACCATTGGATCTGCGATATTCAAATTTGTGATCAGTGCCAGGGGTGCGAAGGCCATGGCCATGCGGTGATCGTGGTACGTATCAATGGTTACTTCAGAATTAATTTTCCCCGAAGGATACAGGTGAAGTGTGTCTTCGGTGATATCGACGGTCGCACCTAATTTTTCCAATTCCTTTTTCAGTGCCTCCAGCCGGTCCGTTTCCTTAATCTTCAGAGTGTGCAGTCCCGAAAGTTCACATTCGATCCCCAGTCCGAAACAAGTCACCGCTATGGTTTGAGCGATATCCGGCGTTTTATTGAGATCCAGTTGTATTTTTTCTGAAGGAATGATACCTGAACGTGACAGTTCGATAGACCCTTCCGAAGGATCAAAACTGGTTGAAACACCAAGAGATTCATATATTCGCACCAGCGCCGAATCTCCCTGCAGGCTATTGCTGCGATAGCTTTTAAGCCTCACCGAAAGCCCCTCGGATAGTGCCACCAGGCTGTAATAATATGAGGCAGAGCTCCAGTCGGATTCTACTGTAAGTGTACAGGGAGCAACAGATCTTAGCGGTGGGATCACCACCTTGTTTTCAGAAAAAACCACCTCGCAACCCGATTCCCGCACCAGGTTTGCGGTCATCTGAATATAAGGCCTTGAGGTTACGGCACCTTCAAGGTTTATCTCGAGACCATCGAGGAGAGAGCTCCCAATTAGCATCAGTGCCGAAATGTACTGGCTGCTTGTTCCTGCAGCTATATTCAGGCTGGCCGATCGAAGTTCCGCACCACGGATCTCCAGGGGTGGAAACCCCTCCGATCCGTGATAAGTGATGTTAGCACCCAGTTCCCGGAGTGCATCCACCAGGATAGAGATGGGTCGCTCTTTCATCCTTGTGCTTCCGGTAAGAATCACCTTTCGTCCGGGTTGACCTGCAAAGTAGGCTGTTAGGAATCGCATAGCCGTCCCGGCATGGTGAATATCAACCACCTCCAGATCTTCCGAAAGGGCCTTTTGTAATATCCGCGTGTCATCGCTGTTCGAGATATTCTCTATGCTGATGGCGGGATAGAGCGCCCGGAGAATGAGCAGCCTGTTAGATTCACTCTTAGATCCCGTAACACGGATCACGGGAATTGGTTGTCTAAGATCACGGCTATTGTATAGTCTAGCGATCATTCTTCTGGTCTTCCTTCTTGAGTCGGGCACTGAATTTACCATAGGTCACAAAGAAACCATAGACGAGGCCGGCCCCTACTACGCCCAGGATAAAGAGCAGTGGATTTTGTTCAGTAAGAAAAGCCATTGAGAAGCGTTCTATCGCCCATTTGACGATGATGAACAGCACGGCAAAGGCCAGGGCCAGTGATACTACCGATTTCCAGAAACCGGGGGTTGAAATTACTCGTTTGAACATTATAGTAGTTTTTGGTTTCCGTGATGTCGATCGTGATCGCGATCGGCTTTTTTATTCAGCTTGTTGTAAAAGGCTTTTTCCAGGTCGATGCCCGTTTGATTGGCAAGACAAAGCACAACAAATACCACATCGGCCAGTTCCTCTCCCAGGTCCTTCTCCCTGTCGCTTTCCTTTTCACTTTGTTCACCGTATCTGCGGGCGATGATCCTGGCGACCTCCCCTACTTCCTCGGTGAGCTGTGCCATATTGGTAAGTTCGTTGAAATATCGGACACCATGGTTCGCGATCCATTCATCAACCGCCAGTTGTGCGTTGTTGATATTCATACTCTAGATTTTAGTTAATACAACCTTCTCTTTCTCCTTTTCCGCGATCTGATCGAAAAAAGCACGGACGTATTCATAGTCTGCCGGTACCACGATCGGGGAATTCAGGTCTAAGGTAACGGAAAGTTGTAACATTTCGGGATTCACCTGCTGTAACAAATAGGTATATTTCCCAAGGCCATTAGCCAGGTTCGCTTGTGCACCTTCGGGTATTGATGTTACCTCGTAACCTTCAGGTACTTTTATATTTACAGTATATTTTTCCGATTTAGGATATTCAAAGAAGATAGGATAATTTCTCTCTTCACTACTGAAAGGATGCTGATAGTGCCCCATAAATAGCATTGGAGACAGATACAGGTTATTATCGATCTTTTCTACTAGTGAACCCGAACTTGCTTTGAAACTCAGGCTCATATTCGGCTTAAGATTGTCGTGGTCTTTGGGTTGGTATTCTGAGATCTCGAGGTCATAGCCATTGGATTTAACAGCTTCCTTCAGCTCTTCAACGCCCGAACCTGAGTAAGTGGAGCGGTAGTTTTTCGCATAATGACCGGTAAATCGCTCTCGTACCACGGCCTCAACATTATCGCCCACGATTTCTGCCTGCATATAGATCATCTTCTTTGAAACGAATCCAGGGTATAATCCAACACTGGCGGATGTTCCATCGGGCCTGATCAATCTTCCTTCCCAGTTCATAGCCCTTTTCGGCAATAGGTTGATATCGGAGAATGGGTCGGTGGCGTCCAGCAGGTACAATTTACCATTGAATTCAACCGAAGCGATCACATAATTGAAGCCGTGTCGGGTAGGAAATAATGGTATTCCATTGCTCTTCGTACTTACCAATACAGGGTTGGCCTGTAAATTGACGCTTCGGAGCATTGATACCAGCATCAGATTTATATCGGCGCAATTCCCCGTTCCTTCCTCATAAGCTTTCTTCACCCCTTTCGATGGATAATAGCTCAGGTATCTGTCCCAGGTCACCTTACTTTTAACCAGGTTGAAGATCACTGCCATTTTCTTGAGTGGATCATCAATCCCTGAAAGAGCTGTTGCAAGGTCTGCTTCGTAGTAGTTCTTTCTGTTCAGTTGATTTACGAATGCATCATTCTCATAAATACTCCTCGTAACTGCTTCCCAGGTTGTGGAATAAGACCTGGGGTTCTCACCAGGCCAGTTAACCATCGCTAATTCCCAAATAGCTTTAGCCTTATAGTTGTTAAGGTTATCCACCATTTCCTCCTCTGCGAGTGGAGGAATATTGCTTTCATCCAGAGTATGGATATTCTCTTTATAAGTAACGGTTCGATCTTCCTTGGTACTGCTATCCTTATTGTGGCGTTCCAAGGTACCCAGGCCACTTCGCCCTCTAAGGTTGATTTCCACATCTTTTGAGTCCTTATTGAATTGATAGCTGATCCCACTTTGCGGATTGCTGTAGTTCTGGTATATGAAATATTCCGGGAACCTAACCTCAACAAGCTGTTTCCTGATCGGGATGGTATATTGCAAATCAATATCATCGATACTGTAGAATGGTGAAGCGATCTTGTATTCGTATTCGATCACACATCCCGGTTTTATGTTTGGCATGGTGAATTTATTGACTGTTCGATAGTCACTTACCTGTTCTTCAAAAAGATCCCTGCTACTGAATTTGGTCTTATCCACCGAACCATTCTCCAGGTTGTAGGTCGTTCCTTTGACAGAGGTGATCTCTTCCCTGTCCGAACCGGAATTATAGGTATTTATGCTTTTAGTGGCCCATTCGAATCCTTCCTGGTTATAAATCTTTACTCTTTCGAACACTTCAGTATACAAGGTGAAGCCAACACCTTGCTTGTATTCATAATAAGTCTGGTGTTCCCGATACAATACGGTTGCCGTGGCTTCGGGGTATTGCGGATTTGATTTTTCCTGGAGTTCAGACTTAGACACTTTTCCAAACTTATAGGTTTGTGCTGAAGCTACTGTAAAAAGGGACAGTAGTAAAATAGTGATGATGGTTGATCTCATTAGGTCTATTCTTTTATTAAAACTATTTTGGATTTTGAAACATTTGCGTATTCGTTGTAGAGTCCCTTCAGTCCCTCGTAATATTCCGGTGGCATAAGGCTTTCGTTAATTCTGATGGTAAGTGAAATCTGCACTTTTTCGTTTTGCTGCGAACTTTTGAAAGTAAGTTCACCCATACCATCTTCCATGACCACTTTTTTCGATTCCGGAAGGCTCTCTACCTTGTATCCTTCAGGAATGCTGAAATTTATTATGAAGGTCTGAATATAGGGATGCTCCAGGTCGACAGGATATAGCCTGTCAATTTCATTGTACCTGTTCTCCTCGAGGTCACAATGAAGCAATGGTTGAAAGTACAGGCGATCATCTATTTGCTCAATATAGTCCTGGTAGGTGAAATCGTAGTCGATCTTTATAGGTTTGGGTGCGTTCTCGAAATCGGTTTTCTTCAGATTATCCAAAGTGAACAATGCCCTTCGATCCATAGTCTCCTTATAGGATTCCTCCCGGTTATCACCATATCTCTCCCGGTGGATCCATGCGTAGTAACCCGTGATCTGTTTCTTAACCGAACCACGCACAGCAAACTCTTCGGTATCAATATCGGCGGAGATCAACAGTGTGTTTCGGGAGTGTTTTTTGATGCGCGTTGGGTAGTTGATGGAACTGCCATCCTCTTTAACGATAAATCCGTTTCCATTTATGTAACTCAGGGGCAATTCGCCGAATCCAAGATCCTTCCTACTGGCATCAAGCAAATACATTTCACCGTCAATATCCACTGCTACAGCTACTGTGTTAAATGCGCGTAACCTGGGATACATAACCCAGCCCCAGGACTTGGTTGCGATCAGCATGGGATTGGCGTCCAGGCCAGCCGAACGCAACATAGCGGTCATCAGAAGGTTAATATCACCACTATTCCCTTCTTTATCCACATAGACTTTTCGAATACTCTCACTACCCCTGCTGTATGTTTTGTCCCAGGTCATTACCCGTTTCACATACGCATCGATCAACTGGGCTTTTTTTAATGGATCTGTTTCACCACCAAGTACTTCTTCTATATCCTTTTTATAGAAATATTGCCCTCTTTTTAACTGCCCGCCAAACCATTCCAATTTGTTCAGGTATACTGCGAGATATGTCCAGGTATATTTTCGATAACGCGTTTGCCCAAACAGCTCTATGATCAATTGGCCCCTGTGGTTGTTCACATTGGTAACGAACTCTTCTCGGCGCAATGCGGGAATATCGGTTCCGGTAAACAAGTAGTTGTAATCGGTCTCGATCTTCTGAATCGGTAGTGATACAAAGGGATTCTCCTGTATGTCCAGAGCGGCTTTGTCCGGGTTGTTAACATTGATCCTCAATTTCTTTATAGGTATAAAGTGCTGGGTGTATAAATTGTAGAACCCGATGAACGGAACGGTGTATTTAATTTCAATGATGGATCCTTCCTGCACATTGGGAAAGGTTATCTTTCGAATTTCCTCGTCCTCCGAAACCTTATCAACAAAAATATTCTCGGCTGTTACACTAGTCTTTTTTATTGCCCCGTTATCCAGCGTAAATGTTGTAGCTTCCAGCGCCCTTACGTTTTCATACGGAATGTCCCATTTGGCGTATTCAAAACCCTCCGAGGTATATATTTTAACTCTTTCGTGTACCTTCAAGGACCGTCCGTAATCGAGTTCAATTCCTTTATACAGAAGTACTGCATCAGCTTCAGTGAAAATAGGATCGCTTTGTTGTTTCAGGTCTTCCAGGGTCACATCGCCAAATTCGATCTTCTGGGACCAGCTTTGAACGGTTCCGAATAAAATGAATAAAATCAGTAAGATCTGTCTCATTTTTTAATCAAGACGATTTTAGATCTGTCGAGCTTCGCAACTTGCTTAATAAACTCTACATATTCATTGAATGCTTCTTTGGGATAACGCCCGGAATTAACTACGAATTCACGTTTGTACAAATATTTGTCTGGCGTGATTTCAGTGATAGTGGCTTTGTAAGTACCAAATTTCGAGTTAAGCTCGATCGGTTTGAAAGCAGACTCTATCTCAAAACTTTGCGGGATGTGCCATTCGATCTCATCGCGTTCGGTGAAACCACGACGTATCACTACGGGTTGAGTTCGTTTCTTACTCTTGGAGGGTATATCTTCAATACGCCTGAAAATATTCGGGTTTAGTAGTATTCGACTACCAGCCTTAGACAAATAGCCGGAAGTTTCAAAGCGCAATGACTCTTCGAACACCACATTTTCTTTATCGTTATTGAATTCTATATCGTTAAGGCTAAGATCGTTCAAATGGGACCATGAATGCTTGTAGGAAGAATCCAATTCATCGCTTTTGGCATTCATCAGACGGTAGCGATAATTATATTCGATGCCTGAAGATGCTTGTTCGACCTTGCCCGACACTACCAGGGATTCCTGAAGTGTGACTTGTCCTGAAATGGCCTCCAGGTTATCCTCAGGCCCGTATTCATGGGTTTGTGTCATCACACCGCCTTCGGGAGTGATCATAAGGGCTTTTCGATTGTCGGTATGAACCCCGAGATAATTGAATGGAATATCCTGGCTGGTACATTCAAGAAACACCAATTCATCATCCAGGGGCACGGTAAGAATCACATGATTGCCCTGAATGGCCACAAAATCCTCGATGAGATCCCTACCGTTCACACCTGCATTTACAATTGTGTAGTACGATTCAATACCCTGGCTCTCAAGAAGCGCTCTTGTATAATTTGTCAATCCCTTACAATCTCCATAACCCAACCTATCCACCTCTTCTGCACGTGTTGGTTGCCAGCCACCTATCCCCACCTGAACACTAATGTAACGTGTCTTGGATTGCATATACTCATAAATCGTTCGCACCTTCTCTCTTGTATCTGAAATATCATTTACCAACTGGTCTACCTTGGCCAGGGTCGCCGGGGATAAATTCCTTCTGCCTGTAAGTAATTGCCGCTCCTGCCATAATCCGAAATCCCTCCAATCGCGAATACTTGCCTTTACACCTCTGAGTTCAAAGTTCATAGGTGCTATTCTCACGAAAGGCATATACTCGGTAAAATGAGGCCCCATTGGCTCATGATCGATGGCCGGAATATTTTCCACCGTATATTTTAACATCGTCGGCGTCTCGGTAGTCTGAACATTGAATTCTTCCAGGTTGAATGCCTTAACTGTAAGTGGAATACTATTGGGGTTCCGAAGTTCATAGGTAGATTGCTCCGTACTCACCCTGTAATAAGGCATGGGGTCCCACCATGGGAGAAAACCCGTAGATTTAGTTCGTTTACTCGAAATGAACTCAAAGGTAAACGGGTAGAACGCCGGAGTGTATTCCAACACCATTGCCCTGTCATCCGAATACAGGTTAATACCCGAAACACTGATATCGACAAAATCCTTCTTCTTATATTTCTTTATAAGTTTTCCATGTTTATCATACACATTGGCCGAAATATCCTGAATACTGGAGCTATTATCGTATTGGACCGCGGGCTGGATCGTAGTAAGTCCTCGCTTGTTGAACACGGTTACAACAACCCTATTGGTGATCTGCATTTTATCCACCTGGTCCAATTCAACGATCGCTTGCTGCGTTCGTATCACCGCGTTCGCATTCTTTCGCATATCCGCACTTATAGCATCAACCGAATAATCCCGCTGTGCTTTCACCGGCAACAGGCCGATGATCAGAACGACCATCGCTACAATAAAATTCCGAAGCATTTTCATTTTAGCTATATTGATTCTTACAGTTTAGATAAAACGATCTTTTCTTTTTCTTTCTCTACAAAGAATTGATAAAACTCTTTTACGTCAGAATAATCTTCAGGCCCCATAAAATGTGCGTTAATGCGGAATTCTCCCATAATGGAAATCTTGCCATTACGCTCGGAGACTAAGTATTTAAACGCCAATTTATTATCCCCCATTTGTAAATTGGCACTCTCAGGCAAACTAGTCACTTTATACCCGTCCGGAATAGCAATGTTCACAATGTATCTGAACTTTTTCGGAGTTCCAAAATCTATGGGAAATTTCCGCTCCTCTTTGTTAAATGGGTTTTCCTTTGTAGCCAGGAAAGTCAGCGGAGTTATGTACAGATTTTCATCGATGTTTTCCGAGTAGACATCGGTTTTGAACGTATAGTCAATTTTGAGTGGTTCATAAGGATTTGTCAGATTACTAAACTCAAGGTCCGTTATTTCTACATTTTCTATGGATTCGGAGAATTTGAGGTCGCGGTCTTTTTCATTGAGTCCGCTATATTCCTTTCGATTCTGCATGGCAAAATATCCAGTTGACTGGGATTTCATAGTTCCCGTGATCAAGCCATCTGAACTAAGCATCAAATCGCCCATAAATGCTTCCGACGCTTGTGTATCAGACTGAAGTGCGACCCAGTTCGAAGTTCCGTCCTCACGTACGATCCTTCCCTGCCAGTTCAGAAGATAATCTTCCAATACATCCGCCTGTCCATCTTTGTTACATGCGTCGAACAAAAGCACCCCTTGAGATGTCTCAACACCAGCCACAACGTAATTAAAACCCGAATGGGTAGGTAAGATCGGTATACCATGCGATTTAGTACTAATTAAAACCGGATTCGCATTCAAACCTATTTTACGGAACATGGCTGTTAGAGTTAGATTGATATCGGCGGTATTACCTATACCTTCTTCATATGCCTTGTTCACGTTGGATTCAGAAAATATTCCAACATACTTGTTCCAGGTCATTTTATTTTTAAGAAATTCATAGATTCGGTACATCTTGTCAACATCACTACTCACACCTGAAGTTACCTGGCGAAGATCATCTTCAAAGTAGTTCGATTTTGCAAGCTGATCGCCAAAATCACTGTCCTTATAAATGGTTTCACATACCGACTCCCAGGTCGAACTGAAATCATCTATCCTTCCGGAGGGGTGTCGAATATAAGTAAGTTCAAATAGTATTGAAGATGCATAATTTTCTATGTTTCCCGAGTAGGCTTCTTCAATAAGTGGAGGGATATCAACAAGGTTCAAGTTTGAAATGTTTGCTCGGTAATCCGTCTGACTTACTCCCGATGAATTAGAAATACCGCCTAACCTGGCATTATTTGCAGTAGTATAATGCTCTGTTATGGTCCTATTTGCAGTCTCCTTTTCGATCGAAAACGGAATCCACCCTCGCTGATGTTGCTCGTAATTGAAATATTCGGGTGCTTCAAACCTAAATTTTACATTGTCAACAGGGATGAATTCCTGGAATTTATATGCCTCAATATTTCCCAGGAAAGGTGATCGTATCTTGTATTTATATTCAATAATACACCCTTCTTCCAAGGCTGGCATGGTGAATTTGGTTCTCAATGTATATTTGGTTAATTCTTCTTCGAAAATGCCATCATTCTTCAACTTGACCTCTTTGACCTTACCTCCCTGTAACAGGTATGTATACCCTTTCAAAGTAACCAAATGATCCCTATTTGATTTCTTATTTGACCGTCGAAGGTCGATAGCCCCAGTCGCCCACTCATATCCTTCCTGGCTGTAAATCTTTATCCGTTCGTGAACTTCTGTATAAAGTACATATCCATGCTCTTTACTATAATCGATCTTTGCTGCTACTTCACGGTATAGTATAGCTGCATCGGATTCAGGGTACTTAGGATGTGTATTTTGCTCCAGTTCGGCTTTGGATATTTTGCCAAACTTATAGTCTTGGGACATTGAGGCATGGATGGCGCAGAGAAATAAAACACTGATTAGAATTTGTTTCATAAAATTAATGTCTTGAAATAGACTTTATTATAATTCAAGGGGAGAAGGAGCAAAGTAAAGATTATGTTGGTAGCTGACAAATGATTTTAATCAGATTATTCACGCTGCCTGGAATCAATGATAATAGTAACCGGCCCATCGTTGAGAAGGGATACATCCATCATAGCCCCAAATTCCCCCGTATATACTTTCTTACCCAGCAATCCTTCCATTTCACTTACAAACGAATTGTACAGCGGAATGGCGGTCTCCGGCCTGGCAGCCTTGATAAAAGAAGGCCGGTTGCCTTTTTTGGTGCTCGCATATAAAGTAAACTGACTCACTACAATCATATCTCCTCCAGAATCAGAGATGCTGTTATTCATAGCACCCTGTGCATCGGAAAAGACCCTGAGCCTGGCAATCTTCCCGGCCAGCCAGGAGATATCTTCGGAATTGTCCTCGGCTTCTATTCCCAGCAATACCAGGAATCCCGGGCCAATACTTGAAATGGTTGTATTTTCTACAGTTACTGAAGCCTCTTTTACTCTTTGAATTACTGCTCTCATGATATTCTATCGATATGAATCTTCTTCCCCGGACATGATCTGCAAATAGCTCTTGTACCTGGACCAGGCAATCTCCTCATTCTCCAATGCCGCCTTTACCGCACACTTTGGCTCTTCCAGGTGAAGACAATTATTGAACTTACAATCTTGTTTCAATCGGAAGAATTCGGGGAAATAGTCGCCCAACTCCTCATCGTCCATTTCAACCACACCGAATCCTCGGATCCCGGGCGTATCAATGATCTTTGCCCCGAACGACAGGTCGTACATCTCGGCAAAAGTAGTGGTGTGTTGTCCCTGCTGATGTTGTTCCGAGATTTCGGAGGTCTTAAGATCCAGTCCGGGTTCCAGTGTATTGATCAGTGTTGATTTCCCAACACCACTATGTCCGGAAAACATACACACTTTACCTTCCATCAGCGACTTGACCTTTTGTATGTTAAGTCCTGTCTTCGCCGAGATCCCCAGGCAGGTATACCCTATCTTCCGATATACGGAAGCCAGGTATTTCACTTCCATCAGTTCTTCTTCCGAACAACTATCCACTTTGTTGAACAGTAATACAGCTTCTATATCGTACGCTTCTGCAGTGACCAGGAATCGGTCTATGAAAGTGGTGAAAGTAACAGGATTATTCAGGGTAACCAGAAGAAAGGCAATGTCGATATTGGCCGCGATGATATGGGTTTGTTTCGACAGTTTTACCGAACGGCGAATAATATAATTATCCCTTTCATCTATGCTATGAATGATCCCAATGGTCTCGTCTCCTTTTGTCTCCACGTCGAAATACACCCGGTCACCTACCGCCACGGGATTCGTACTTTTAATGCCTTCGATCCTGAACTTACCCTTGATCCGGCATTCGTAGAATTTCCCGTTATCGGTTTTTACCGTGTACCAGCTTCCAGTTGATTTATAAACCGTTCCCTTCATTTCCTGCAAAATTCAGAAAATAAAAATAAACGACCGTATAATTCCTTTATATTTGACCCTCACGTAAAAAACACTTCGAATGAAAAAATTTTTAATTACCCTTTTTGCTATTTTCACTTTTATCCAGGTAAACAATGCTCAAACCTACGAGTTCCAAATTGTAACCGTTGTCGAATCTATAGTTCCAAACGGCCTGGGCCGGTCCAGGATGGTAAGCGCCAACGAGGTTCGGGACTATGCAGAATTCACCTCTACTCGTACCGAGGAAGACAACTCGCGAAACAAATCGAAGCGCGGGGATATACGAGTGAAAGGTTTCGACGAAACCAAATTACTGAACTTCTACAACCTTGGTGGAATCCGATTTCAGAATATTGCTGCCAATGACGCAATCGTGATGTCCAAGTTGAACACCATGGCCGCAGATGGTTGGGAGTTATTCTGGATCAACAGTGGTGTTGAGAGTGAAGGTGGAAAGGGTGATGGAAACGGTATCTTCATTACGCGCTACACTTTCAGGAGGGCAGTCGCCAACTAATAGAAATAGAATGCACAACATAGGCCCGCTGTACGCGGGCTTTTTTATTCACTGATCACTTTTTTCTGGTGGTTAATGGATTCCTGGTGGATCGCCTTATAAATACGCAGCACAAATTCTTCACTCAGCTTCTGTTCCTCTCCCTGTAATATCATCTTACCAAGGATCTCGTTCCATCTCTTGGTCTGCAATATAGCCACATTATTATCTTTTTTCAGCTGCCCGATCTCATCGGAGATCTTCATTCGCTTCCCAAGGATCTCAAGTAATTTATGGTCCACTACATCGATCTTGGTACGCAGCGTTGCGAGTTTATTCCTGAATTCCAGAGCATCACTTTCCTCTTTTCGAATGCGTAGGTCGATAGTGATCTGGTCCAGCGTCTCAGGTGTGATCTGCTGCGCAGCATCGCTCCAGGCATTGTCCGGATCGTTGTGAGTCTCGATCATCAGTCCGTCGTAGTTCAGGTCCAGTGCGGTCTGGCACAGATCAAATATAATATCCCTTCGTCCTGCGATATGCGACGGATCCAGTATCAGCGGTAGATCCGGGAACCGATTCTGAAGGTCGATCGGGATCTGCCATTCCGGGTTATTCCGGTAGCGGGTCTTCTCGTAGGTTGAAAACCCCCTGTGTATCACCCCCAGGTTATCGATATCGGCCTTGTGAAAACGTTCCACGGCTCCAAGCCACAGGGCCAGGTCGGGGTTTACGGGGTTTTTGATCAGTACGGGCTTATCGGTTCCCCTCAGGGCTTCTGCTATTTCCTGTACTATAAAAGGTGACACCGTGGTCCTCGCCCCGATCCAGAAAATGTCCACATCGTGTTTTTGCGCCAGGTCTACATGTGTCGGACTGGCTACCTCAGTAGTGATCATCATCCCTGTTTCTTCCTTGGCTCTTTGCAGCCATTTGAGTCCGAGAGCACCCACTCCCTCAAAATTCCCGGGTCGTGTACGCGGTTTCCAGATCCCCGCACGCAATACTGTGGCATCCGTGTCTTTTAGCTGATGTGCGATATTTAGTACCTGTTCCTCCGTTTCGGCACTACAGGGTCCGGCGATCACCAATGGGTGTGGCAGACTCATATTGTCCAGCCAGGTTCGTAGCTCTTTCTTATTTTCCATCGTGTACGACATTTGTGAGTTCACTGGGCGCATTCTCCTTGTTCTGGGTATATGCACCTACGACCTTCAGTTCTTTTACCTGTTCGGCCAGGGCTTTTATGGCATTGTAGAAATTCTTTGAATCATCAAAAGTAAGATCCACGAAGAAAGCATAGCGCCACGGCACTCCAAGTACTGGCAACGACTGTATCTTTGTGAGATTAATGTTGTGTTCGGCCAGCAATTGTAAAGCCCTGCTCAATGTACCCACTTCACTTCCCAGTTGAAATTTGATGGTGGCCTTGTTCGGTACTTTTTTACTGAAACTATCCCCTCTTTTCCCAATAAGCACAAAGCGAGTCTCGTTTTCTTTTATATCCTGGATGTTGCTGTCCAGTATCTTCAGACCGTAGCGATCGGCGACCTGTTTTCCTGCTATGGCCGCTACTCCCTGGATATTGTTCTCCCGAATTCGTTTTGCTTCGGAAGCGGTATCCTTGCCTTCGATGATCTTGAACTGCGGTGGGAATTTCCGAAGGTAATCCTTACACTGAAGAAGAGCAACCGGATGTGAATGCACCTCAAAGATATCGATAATGGACTCCGTCTCAAGCGCCATCAGGTACATCTGGATATTCAGGAAGACCTCGTCGAAGATCTCGAAGGTATCCGCATCGATTAGATTGTAATTTGGCAGGATGGATCCGGCAATCGTGTTCTCGATGGCGAGAACCCCATAATCTGCCTTCCCGTCTTTTACTCGCTGAGTCACATGATCGAATGCCTCGCATTTAACGAGTTCCACCTCCATGTTCGGAAATAATTTTTGTACGGCTTCGTCGTGGAATGATCCTTCTATTCCCTGAATTGCAACTTTCATAATCTTTAGTTTTGATCCATAAAAAAACCCGGAAGCTTATTCCGGGTCATAAATGTCGTTATTGCATCATTACATAGAAACCCGGAGTCTTCCTGGAAAATAGAAAAACCAAAAGTTAAAATATGTAGCGAATGTGTTCATTGTTGTAATTATACTTGCTAAAGTAAACATTTCGGAACAACAACAAAATCTTTTGGACGTTTTTTTATTTGTGTACTTTTATCACCACTAAGATCATGTCAATATCTGTTTCCAACATATCTAAGACATACGGTTCGCAGAAAGCGTTAGACCAGGTGTCCTTCAACTTATCCAAAGGTGAGATCGTGGGTTTCCTGGGGCCCAATGGCGCCGGAAAGTCCACCCTCATGAAAATCCTCACCACCTACCTTTTACCTACTGAAGGTGAGGCCGAAGTGAATGGTTTTTCAATTATTACCGAAGCCGGGGGAGTTCAGAAAAGTGTTGGCTATCTGCCCGAACACAACCCGCTATACCTGGATATGTACGTTAGGGAATACCTGAAATTCAACGCTTCAATCTACAAGGTTAGTAAAGACGAGATCGAAAGGATCATCCGGAACACCGGGCTCACCCCCGAGGCCCATAAAAAGATAGGGGCTCTTTCGAAAGGATACCGGCAGCGTGTAGGGCTTGCTTCCGCCTTATTACACGATCCTGATGTCTTGATACTGGACGAGCCAACTACGGGGCTGGACCCGAATCAACTGGTGGAGATCAGGGAACTTATCAAATCGGTTGGAAAAGAGAAGACCGTTCTTTTGTCCACTCACATCATGCAGGAAGTGGAAGCCATATGTGACCGCGTGATCATTATCCACCACGGAAAGATAGTTATGGATAAGAAGCTTTCAGAATTAAAAACCGGGAAGCAACAGATCGTTGAAGTGGAATTCGATTACAGGGTTGAGACCGTCGCCCTTGAGAAGCTCGATAAGGTAAGCAAGGTGGAAAACCCAAACGGATTCCTTTATCATATCTATTTCGATACAGATGAAGATATGCGGGCCAAAGTGTTCGACTTCGCCCACGACAATGAATTGAAGATACTTCAACTTCACCAGAAGAATACCACCCTGGAGAAATTATTCTCGGAAATGACTACTGAAAAATAAGCGTACCGGTGTAGAATTCCTCTATTTCTACTATCGGAGGCCGGTTTAAGGCTATGATATCACCAATTCCACGTATCTGTCCCCTGATGGATTGCTGAGGATTACAAATGATCTTATTGGTACTTCGCTGAAAGACATTGATGTTGTTAACGATAAGATCCCCGGCTTCCATCCTGGGGTCGCCGTCGTCAAAACGTATACCCATATACTGCGCCCTTCCTCTTAAAAAGAACTTGGACAGGCCATTGGACTGAACACGAAGTAAGACCACATCGAGGTCCAGGTCGAAATCACCATCGTGGTGATACACCTCCAGGTTTTCAGGATCATTGGAGATCAAACTCAATTCGCTCCAACCCAATGTTCCCTGGCTTTTTACCGTTAGACCGGAACTACTCCTAATCTCCTTTATATCGGGGCTGGAAACAAAGACCTTGGTGATGTCGTAATCGCGAACATAGTTACAACTATTCCTGTCGCTCACTTTCAGGGTGCTGTCTTCAACGACCACCTGTACCTCCTCAATGAGGTTCGCACCTGTCTGTACCCGCACGCTCTGCCGATTACCATGCTGAACTATAAGCTGTACCCGCTCCCAAACCTGTATCTTTTTGAACAATGGCACATCGAACTCCTCCTGGACCAATTCGCCGGAATCCTGGAAGCAATCCCAGGCTTTCTCCGAATCGCATCCCAGGTACAATACCGATAATATTACTATTAAAACGATCTTCTTCATACTCACTAGATTCTCACACCTATTCCGAATTCAACTGCCTCTGCTTTCGCCCAGTGGGCCTTTACTGTGACCACCCCGAAAAATTGATCATTAAAGAAATACCTTTTTATCCCAAGACGGTTATAGATCCTGTTCTCGAATTCGTACGGCCAATATACATAATATCCAAGCTGAGACACAAAGGCTGCCTTTCCAAACCTCAATTCATGCCCGATAAATGCTCCTACCCTCCTATAATCCTCATCACCTGTAAGGCCGTCTCCAGGGAAGGCAGCTACACGATAGCGGATCAATTCGATCAGGAAGTTGGAGAAGAAAAAATCAACCCCCACCTGAAAAGTACTTTTATAATTGATACGCTTATCCGCAAAGAAACTGAACGTATAGAATGGAAATTGGCCCAGGCCATTCACATCGGCTTCGTTCTTTCCTGTTCGGATCACAGCATTATAACTTATCCTTTCCTTGTAATTAGTGCTTCGCCATGACCCTACCGGGATATAAGTCGGGAAGGAGATCGCATCGGGCTGGTAGCTCAATCCGACATTAAAAAAAAGCGTGTTCGTACTGTTGTTAGGCGCCTTGAAATTGGCATTGGAATAGTGCATCACACCGAAACCGGCCTGCACCCCCAATCCATCAACCAATCGCTCCTTGACGTAGTTCACCATCATATAGGTTGAACTGAGAAAATGACTTCCGTAGGCATTGTTCTGGTAATTGGTCTCGGGGTCGTAAGGATTGGTGTTATAAGCGATACCCTGCCCCATGGTAACCCGTATGTTCCGTTTTAGAAAATACCAGTTGAAATGCCCGTAAAGCCCGAAGTTCTTTCCCAAATAAGGATTTTTCATGTCCTGGTATGAAAAGGTGAAGCCCCAGTCCGGGTAATTCCATCTTGCCTCGGGTTCATTCCAACCATAGGTCTTTCGGTTGTACTGTATCACCAGGCCTATGGGATGATCTGTGATCAGGTGGGAAATGTCCGGATTGTGTTCGAGTATACTACCGGTAAAGGTATTTACCTCTATAGCAAATGGGAAGGTTTCGCGCTGCTGGGCGACGGAGAATTGACAAAGAAGAAGGATGATGATTAGGCAACGAAAATTCCTCATTTTTTCATAGAATCGTGTAAAGATACACTAATCTTCAAATATTAACCGACCTGTATAAAACGTCTCAACTTCCACTATATCGGGCCTGTTTACGGCTATGATATCCCCGGTTCCGCGAATGGAACCACGAAGGCTGTGTACAGGGTTAACCCTCATGATGTTAGCGCTTCTTTGAAACACCTTCAAATCCCCAACTTCAAAATTTGCCCCTTCAAAAAGCGGGACCTCATCGGTGAATCGTATTTCCGCTTCTGTTGCCCTGCCCCGAATAAAGAATCTACTGAACCCATTAGCCGCCACCAGGAGGTTCTCACAGTCCAGGTGAAGGTTGAAATCACCGCTTTTCTTTGGGTCATCCGGACCGGCAGAAGTGTCACTCCTGAGTTCCAGTTCAGTAAAATTCAACACTCCCTCTCCTCTCACTTCTCCCGTCGATGCGTTGCGGATCTCTTTAAGATCAGGGACCGTCACCATGGCAATGATCGGGTCGTAATCCCTAACCAGTTCACAATTGTTATCGCTCCGTACCACAAGAGTGTTCCCGATTACCTCAACGGAAATATCAGTGAACAAATTGCCTCCCGCTTCTACCTGAACTAAGTTTATATCACCCTGACTTAACCTCAAATTCACATTATCCTCGATTCGGATCTTGGAAAAACCGGGAACTTCAAATGTTCGTGTCTCCCTGCTCCCATTGGTCTGAAAACAATCGGCTGCGTCCTCGCTATTGCAGGATACACAAATAATGACAAGAAGTATAAATATTCTTTTCATGTTAAATTCTTAATCCAACACCAAACTCTATCGCTTCGGCATTAAAGGAATGCGACTTGATTGCCGCGCTCCCAAACCAATGGTCATTGATATAATACTTTGCACCTACCCGGGAGTATGTTCTGCTTTCATACTTGTAAGGATAATAGATATAATAACCCAACTGGGTTTCTATTCCCAGGTCACCTATACGGAATTCATGCCCGGCAAACAGCCCAACTCGCTTGTGATCCGTATCCGGGTCGATATTGCGTTGCGGGAAGGCTATGGAGATGTACTCGATCTCCTTTTTCAGAAATTCAGAAAAGAAGATCTCGGCACCAAGTTGAATACTGCTCTTGTAGTTCAGGCGCTTGTCTGCATAAACAGAGAATACATAAAATGGCTGCTGTCCGAGGCTATAATAATCACTACTATTAATCCCGGCACGAAACAGCAAGTTCAAATGTATAGGTTCGCTCACTTTTTCGTCCTCGAATACGGTATATTCATGAGGCTCTTCGCTTGTCGGACTATACGACAGCCCGGCATTGAAGGTCACGATATTAGTGCCGGAATTAGGTGCTTTCAGGCTCCCATTGGAACTGTGAACCAATGCCACGCCGAGTTTCAAACCAAAATCATTGAACAGTTGTTGTTCAATATATGAAAATCCGATGGTGGTGGAAAAGATGAAGCTACTACCATAGGAGATATTCTTTGGGTTGGCGGACAGGTCGAACGGGTTGGTATTGAATCCAAATCCTTCCGCGATCTGTAACTGTAGTTTTCGGTTCAGAAAGTAAAAATTATAATGTCCAAGCAGGGCGTAATTCTCACCCAGAACCTCATTGTTGAAGTCTGTAATTTGGAATGTGAACCCCCAGTCGGGATAGTTGTATTCCCGCTGCCATCGCTTACTGCCAAAGGTTTTGTTACTGTATGTTATACTGAAAACACCGGGATGCGCAGAAACGAGGTGCGCTACATTCTTATTGTGACGCAACAGGGTTCCATAGCCATACGACAGCTCAAATATCCTGCTGTTTTCCGACTGTTCCTGGGCGCACGCAATGTTCGCTGCAAGCAGTAAAATGATGATCATCCTGCACATGCCGCAAAATTAAACGAATTTGCTATCCGACAAAGGGTAAATTGGTAAGATCGACGTTTCCGCCCGATAAGATCACGCCTGTTTTTTTCCCGGCGAATTTTTCTTTTTCTGAAAGCAGGGCGGCGAAGGCGACCGCACTTGACGGTTCAACCACTATCTTCATGCGCTCCCACATAAGTTTTAATGCTGAAATGATCTGGGATTCCGATACACGGATGATCTCCGGAACCAAATTCTGAATGATCGGAAAGTTCACGTCTCCCAGCTGTGTCCGAAGGCCATCAGCCACAGTTTTAGTAGTTTCGTTGGATTCGATCCTGCCCGACCTGAGTGATCTCCAGGCATCATCGGCTTCCAGGGGCTCACCCCCGATCACAGCACATCCTGCTCCGAAGAAATGAGCAGCAAGGGCCGTTCCGGCGATCAGTCCCCCTCCCCCAATTGGGGAGATGATATAATCGAGATCAGGTCGTTCTTCAAGTAATTCCATGGCAGCGGTCGCGTTGCCCATGATTACCTCAATCTGGTTGGACGGATGAAGGAAGGTCGCTCCTTTAGATCTTTGAATCTCTTCAGCGGCAGCCTCACGGGCTTTTAGCGTGGGTTCACTTTCGGTGATACGACCACCGTACTGACGCACTGCCGCTTTCTTTACTGCAGGTGCGTTAGACGGCATCACGATATAGGCGTCTACACCCAGGTTGCGGGCCGCCAGGGCGACCGCTTGTCCGAAATTACCGGAAGAATGTGTTACTACACCTGCGTGTCTCTCTGCCTCGGAAAGGCTGAGGATGGCATTTTGTGCCCCGCGCATCTTAAATGCACCCATCCTCTGAAAATTCTCGCATTTGAAGAAAACTTCCGCATTGGCAAGTTCATTCAGCAAGCTGGAACTAAGGACAGGGGTTTGGTGAATATACGGCCTGATCGCCCTGTGTACCTCAAGGAGTTCTTCTTTGGATGGAAGTACAAGCTTCATCCGATAAAAATAGCTAAAATTAATTCTACAGGTGAATCCCGCATTCACGTTTTTCCAGTGCTTTTACAGGATCGAAATAGTTCGACTCCATCGGTAGTGCGTGCTGGTCGAGATAAGCCGTCATCTCCTGGTCGTCAAAGTAATAGAACGGACTCACCTTCAGGATCCCTTCCGAAGTGAAACTAAGAATATCCAACTCGTCCCTGAAAGCCGTTTGGCCTTTTCGCAGGTTGGTGAACCACACATCCGGGCGATGTTTTTCCAGTGCTCTTCGGAATGGTTCCAGTTTTACCTTTTCCGAGAAAACCTTGTGCTTGGGGTTGCCAATATCCGGCCTTCCAAGAGTGTTATCCAGATATGCGGTAGTGTATTTCGGCGTGAAGATCTCGATATTGAGATGTAATCTTTCGATCAGGGAATTGGCATGGTGATAGGTGTCGTCGGTATTGTACCCCGTATCACACCAGATCACTTTAACATCCGGTCTCGAGGAGGTTACCGCATACAACAATGCTGCGGAAAACGGCCCGAAACTGGTCGTTACCAGGGGTTGTTCGGCTAATTCAACAGCAAATGAGATTATCTCATGTGGATCTTCGTACCTGAGATTGTTATTGAAATTCTGAATATTCTGTGGGGTGATCTTCATTATAACACTTTAATCCTATAGATTTAATAGGTTTTGCAAAAATACGATATTCTTTTTTATTAATTATCACGTTCAAATCAGATCGGCCAGGGTGGTATTTTCAAAGATCTTCAGTGTATTGTCCCTCACCTGTATCATCAGGTTGTGAACACTGCAGCTCTCTTCATCCGGGCAGTCGTCACATTTTTCGTAAAAATTAAGGCTAACGCAGGGTACCATGGCGATCGGGCCTTCAAGGATACGATAAACCGCCGCAATGGGGATTTCCGACGCATCCTTCATAAGGTAATACCCCCCGCCCTTTCCTTTTTTGGAGCCTAAATAACCTGCCTTTCTAAGGATCAGCAGTATGGTTTCAAGAAATTTGTGCGAAATATTCTCCGACTCGGCGATCGCCGAGATCTGAACCGGCCTGTTGGATTCCTGCCTCGCCAGGAAGGTCAGTGCTTTGAGTCCGTATTTGGTCTTACGAGAAAGCATGAACGATTGTTAGTATAAAGATATGATTTATATGAAAAATAGCAGCCGACATCAGAACAATTGTTTGGCAATTGCCCTGATATTATCACTTTTTCCCATGGAATAATAATGCAGGAACGGAACACCTGCATCCACCAATTCCTTGCTTTGCCGAATGCACCATTCGATACCAACTTCGCGAATCTGTTTGTTATCCCCACATTTCAGCACTTCACGAATAAGTTCTTCAGGCAGTTCGGTATTGAAGCGATGCGGTATCATATTCAGTTGCTTTTTGGTGGAAATCGGCTTCAACCCAGGTATGATTGGAGCTGTGATCCCTTCGGAACGGCATTTATCCACGAAATTGAAGTACTTCTTATTATCGAAGAACATCTGCGTTACGATATAGCTGGCACCGTTCTTAAGTTTTTTCTTCAGAAAGTGAATATCGCTGTCCATATTAGGCGCTTCTATATGCTTTTCAGGGTAGCCGGCTACACCTATACAGAAGTCGGTATTTGCCTGGTTCTGAATCTCCTCGTCCAGGTATTCCCCGCGATTCAGGGATTCGATCTGCTGAACCAGTTCGTTGGCGTAATTATGCCCTTCTTTTTCTGGTGTGAAGTAAGTTTCTGTCTTTACCGCGTCCCCCCGAAGGGCCATCACATTATCTATTCCGAGGAAATCCAGATCGATAAGGAAATTCTCAGTGTCCTCCCTGGTGAAACCCCCACAAAGGATATGCGGTATTGCATCCACCTGGTATTTATTCTGAATAGCCGCACAGATCCCAACGGTTCCCGGCCTTTTCCGCACTACTTTTTTCTGAAGCAGCCCGTTCTCAAGCTCCTTGTAGACATATTCCTCACGGTGGTAGGTGACATCGATGAAAGGAGGTTTGAATTCCATTAACGGATCGATACTGTCGAAAATAGATTGAATGTTCTCCCCTTTTAAGGGTGGGAGAATCTCAAAGGAGAATTGCGTTCTTCCTTTTGCGTTGGCAATATGTTCAGTAACTTTCATCTAGTGTGCTAAATTTGGTTGCAGCCACTTCATGGCTTTTTCTACGGAAATCCCCTTGCGTTCCGCGTAATCGATCACCTGATCTTCCCTGATCTTTCCCACGCCGAAATATTTGGCCTCGGGATTACCAAAATAATAACCCGAAACAGATGCAGCCGGCCACATGGCAAGGCTTTCGGTAAGGGATACTCCAATTGCTTCTTCAACGTTCAGGATCTCCCAGATGGTTTCCTTCTCCAAATGATCCGGACAGGCCGGATAACCCGGTGCCGGACGGATCCCAAGATAGGATTCGCTTATAAGTTCTTCATTGGAAAGATGCTCATCATTAGCATATCCCCAATATTCTGTTCGCACCTTTTCGTGCAGGTATTCCGCAAATGCCTCTGCCAGCCTGTCGGCCAGCGCCTTAAGCATGATACTACTGTAATCATCATGTTCAGCGCGGAATATTTCGGTCATTTCCTGTTCCCCAAAACCGGCTGAAACACAAAAGCAGCCTATATGATCCCGGAATCCGCCTGATTTAGGTGCGACGAAATCGGCCAATGCCAGGTTCGGTCTTCCTGCTGCCTTACGGGATTGCTGCCGCAGGGTCCTGAAATAGTTTTTATTTCCTTCGGAACCAACCAAAACCTCGATATCATCCTCATTGACGGAATTTGCCTCGAATAACCCAAAAACCGCTCTCGCTTTCAATGTCCCGTTCGAAACGATCTCCGAAAGCATAGAACGTGCATCGGTGTATAGTTCTGTGGCATGTTTTCCAACAACCGCATCTTCCAGTATGCCGGGGAATTTGCCGTGAAGATCCCAGCTTCTGAAGAATGGGGTCCAGTCGATATAGTCCAGTAAATCTTCCAGCGACTGGTCTTCGATCAGGTGAATTCCGGGTTTGGCCGGTGACGGGGTATCCGCCGTCCATTTTAGTTGCAGTTTGTTCTTCCTGGCCTCCTCCAGGCTGAGGAATTCCTTTTTTTGCTGACGATCGAGGAATCGCTGCCGGAAATCCTTGTAGTCTTTCTTCAGGTCTGCTTTGAAGTCCAGTTTTTTGTCCTTCTGGAGCAAATCGCCTACTACCGTCACAGCCCTCGAGGCATCGTTTACATGAACCACGGCGCTCTTGTATTCGGGGTCGATCTTCACCGCGGTATGCGCCTTACTTGTAGTGGCCCCGCCTATCAGTAACGGAACCTCGAATTGCTGACGCTGCATTTCCTTCGCCAGGAAGACCATTTCATCCAGGGAAGGAGTGATCAAACCACTCAACCCGATGATATCCACCTGTTCTTCCTTTGCTGCGGCTATGATACGTTCCGGGGGAACCATCACACCCAGATCCACGATCTCGTAGTTGTTGCATGCCAGAACCACCGAAACGATATTCTTCCCGATATCGTGTACGTCGCCTTTGACTGTAGCCATAAGTATCTTGCCGTTAGATCGCACCGTATCGTCCTTATCAGCTTCAATGAAGGGCAGCAGGTAAGCCACGGCTTTCTTCATCACCCTGGCCGATTTCACCACCTGGGGTAGGAACATTTTTCCACTTCCGAAGAGATCACCCACTACATTCATTCCATTCATCAAATGCCCTTCGATAACCGCTATCGGTTTGTCCACGACCAGCCTGGCTTCCTCCACATCCTGGGTAATAAAGCTATCGATCCCTTTCACCAGGGCCCGGGTGATCCGGTCCTGAAGTGGTTCGTTCCGCCAGGACAGATCGGCCGTCTTCTCCCTGCGTTCTCCCTTAACCGATTCCGCAAAATCAAGCAGCCGTTCCGTGGCATCCGGTCGACGGTCCAGGATCACATCCTCCACATGTTCGAGTAGATCCCCGGGGATGTCGTCGTACACTTCCAGCATAGCCGGGTTCACGATCCCTATATTCATCCCGGCCTGTATGGCGTGGTATAGGAAAACGGAGTGCATGGCTTCGCGAACAATATCATTTCCCCTGAAGCTAAAGGATACATTGCTCACCCCGCCGCTTACACTGCAATGCGGTAAATGTGTACGGACCCATCGGGTTCCTTCTATAAAATCTACAGCATTCCGACGGTGTTCTTCCATCCCGGTAGCGACCGGGAAGATATTCAGGTCGAAGATGATATCCTCCGGCGGGAATTTGACCTTTTCAGTCAGTATATCGTAGGACCTTTTGGCTATCTCAATCCTGCGTTCCAGGTTATCGGCCTGTCCAACTTCGTCGAAGGCCATCACAATCACAGCCGCCCCATACCTTCGGATCAGATTGGCCTGGCGCAGGAATTCTTCTTCACCTTCCTTCAGACTGATTGAATTCACCACACATTTTCCCTGGACAACCTGCAGTCCGGCTTCAATGATCTCCCACTTCGAGCTGTCGATCATTATAGGAACCCGGGCAATATCGGGCTCGGCAACGATGAGATTCAGGAATTTCACCATAGCCTGTTTTCCGTCGATAAGACCATCATCCATGTTCACATCGATGATCTGTGCTCCTCCTTCCACCTGGTGTCTCGCAATATCCAGTGCCTCTTCAAATCTTTCTTCCTTGATCAACCTGAGGAACTTTCGGGATCCGGCCACATTGGTTCGTTCACCTACATTGATGAAATTACTCTCCGGGGTGATCACCAGTGGTTCCAGCCCGGACAATTTAAGGGGTCGTGTATTTCCTATCGTTTGGCTCATTCAGTTTTTAGACGGATTGTAAGTTCTTCGGAATGGGCCGAGGTTTGTATTGAGCAGCTAGTTCGGCGATCGCCTTAATGTGGTCTGGCGTGGTCCCACAGCAGCCACCAACAATGTTCACCAGGTCCTTTTCCAGGTATTCCCTGATCTGTGCGGCCATCTGTTCCGGGGTTTCGTCGTATTCCCCGAAAGCATTGGGCAAACCGGCATTCGGATAGGCCGATACAGCAAAATCCGTTCTGTGCGCTATCACTTCAAGATGTGGTGTAAGTTGTTTTGCTCCCAGCGCGCAATTAAACCCAATACTCACAAGAGGAAGGTGCGATACTGAAATAAAGAAGGCTTCCGCAGTCTGACCGGACAAGGTGCGTCCCGAGGCATCCGTGATCGTACCGCTCACCATGATCGGTATGTCGGTTTTTCGCTCTTCGCGGAGTTCCTCAATTGCGAACAAGGCCGCCTTCGCATTCAGGGTATCAAAGATGGTTTCCACCAGGAGTACATCCACACCACCATCCAGCAAAGCGGTTGCCTGTTGCTTGTAAGCGATCCGAAGTTCATCAAAAGAAACCGCCCTGAAACCAGGATCGTTCACATCCGGCGAAAGACTGGCCGTTTTGTTGGTTGGTCCAATGGCCCCGGCTACAAATCTTGGTTTCTCAGGTTGTTTTTTACTGAATTCATCCGCCACCCGGCGAGCGATCTTTGCCGATTCGAAATTCAGTTCATACACCAGTTCCTCCATATCGTAATCGGACATGGCTATCGTAGTACCGGAAAATGTATTGGTTTCAACAATATCGGCCCCTGCTTCAAAATATTTTCGGTGAACTTCGGCAATGGCCTGTGGTTGGGTGATGGACAACAGGTCGTTATTTCCTTTCACCGGTTTGTGAAAATCGCGAAATCGTTCGCCACGAAAATCCTCTTCAGTAAAATTATATCGCTGAAGCATGGTTCCCATAGCGCCGTCCAGCACCAGAATCCGTTTTGTCAATTCCCGAATTAATAAACTCATACCTCTTCGCCATTCACTAATACCGTGTAGGTAACATCCACTGCCCCTTCCAGGGTGATCGAAACCGAACAGTATTTATCAAAACTCAGCTGGGCAGCTCTCTCGGCCTTGGCCGGATCAATTTTTCCTTCCAGGTATATGGAAACATGAATGGATTCAAAGGGTTTTGCCTGCCGCACTTCCTTGCGCTTACCTTCAACCTCGATTTGGTAGGCTGTAATTTCCTGACGCTGTTTTTTCAGTATGGAAATAATGTCAATAGCATTACAGCCTCCTACTGCCATCAGCAGCAATTCCATAGGGCTGGCCCCGTTTACTTCATCATTTACCTTGCTGTCGATATGCACAGCCACTCCGGAATTCCCTTTTGCTTCGAAAAGGAAGTCGTCGTTGATCCTGTCCAGTGTTACTTTCATATATTTCTGAATTATTTTTCAATTTTTTCGAAGGAGGTCACAATCCCTCGTATCAATGCCGAACTGAACCCATGGTGCTCCATTTCGTTCAGTCCTTCTATCGTACATCCTTTGGGCGTAGTTACCTTGTCGATCTCCTGCTCGGGGTGTGCGCCGTTCTCGATCAGTAATTTCGAAGCACCGTTGACAGTTTGATTAACGATAAAACTCGCAACCTTCGAACTAAAACCGATCTGTATCCCACCCTGTACCATGGCTCGCATGAATCGCAGAACATAGGCGATCCCACAGGCGCCGAGTACCGTAGCTGCTTCCATCAACTCCTCTTCAATGAACTGAATCTCTCCAATCCCGTCGAACATCTGGCGGATCGTATCATTGATCTTTTCATCGGAGGTATTTCCGCAGATACAGGTCAGGGATTCGTTCACAAATGCTGCCGTATTAGGCATTGCCCGGAAAATGTGTAGCTCTGGGGAGGTCGCCTGCCCGATTTCCTCAATGGTAACACCGGTAGCAAGTGAAACCAGTATATGCTTCCCTGGAACGAATTCGTCCCTCACCTCCGATAATACGGAAAGAATATTGTGCGGCTTCAGCGCCACCAGGACCAGGTCCGACTCCCGGATCGCCTTTCGGTTATCCGAAGTCAGCTTCACGTCTCTTTCGGCAAAGGCCTTTAATGCATCCAGGTTCCTGCGGGTAACGGTGATGTTTTTCGCAGCCGTGTACTTCCCGTCCAGCAGTCCTTCAAGAATCGCTATTCCTAAATTTCCACATCCGATGATCGCTACCTTTCTTTCCATATCGTACTATTTTAATTTATCACCAAGGCGGAGAATATCTCCCAGTACCCCCCTGGCCGTCACAACTCCACCCGCACCGGCGCCTTTGATGACTATTGGATGCTGGGCGTAGTTCTCGGTGTAGATCTCGAACAGCGAATCACTTCCGCCAAGCTGTCCGATCATACTATCGCGGGGTACAGAAACCAAATTTACATTGAGATTTCCGCCTTTCACATGAGAAAGATCACCATTTAGATCGCCTATATATCGAAGTACATGACCTTTCTTCTGGTTCTTCCGCCTGATGTGAAACCCAACGTCCAGTTCGTCCAGCCTTTTAAAAAATTCTTCCGGAGGGACAGATCGAAGATGGTTCGGGATCAGGTTTTCAATATTCACATAGGAAAACTCATGATGAAGTTCCAGTTCCCTGGCTAAAATTAGCAATTTTCTTCCCACATCATTTCCGCAGAGATCTTCGCGCGGATCAGGCTCGGTGAGTCCAAGCCGAACAGCACGTTTCACCACTGTGGAAAACAATTCTTCTTTTTCAGAATAGGTATTAAAAATATAGCTCAGGGAACCGGAAAAAACGCCTCGGATCCTGGTGATGTTCTCACCCGAGTGATGAAGCAACTTAATAGTATCGATCAATGGCAGTCCGGCACCTACATTCGTCTCGTACAAATACTCCTTTCCATGCTCTTCCAACAGCGATCGTAGCCCCCGGTAATGAGCCAGCTCCTTTGTATTGCTGTGTTTATTCGACGATACCAGGTTGAAACCTGCCTTCACAAGATCGGGGTAATTATCCACAAAATCTTCACTGCAGGTATTATCGACGGCGATCAGGTTGCCAAGATTATTCCGTCGGGCAAATGCGATCACCTCATGTACCTTCCAATTCTTCCCTTTCGATCCCAGCTCCTTCCGCCATTCGGAGGTCAATCCTTCCGACTTCATAACAGCGTGTTTTGAGTTCGCAATGGCGAATACATTCAGGATGATATCCTTCCGGTTCGCTATTGATTCGGCAGAGGCAAGGACCTGGTCCAGGAGTGTGCCACCTACGTTTCCACAACCAAAGACCGCCAGGTTGATCCTTGTTTTCTTCAATCGCTGGAGGTCTATCAGCGAGCTCGCTTTTTCTGTTAGCCGTACACTCATCCTAGGCCAGTTTAAGATCCTTCTCAGTTTTAACTCTCTCGAAGGCGTTTGCCAGGTCGGCCAGCAGGTCTTCAACATCTTCGATCCCACAGGAAAGTCTCACCAACGAATCTTGAACACCAGCCCGAAGTCTTTTTTCCCTCGGGATGGATGCATGGGTCATTTGCGCCGGGTGACAAAGCAAACTTTTCACCCCACCCAGGCTTTCAGCAAGTTTGAAATAGTTCGTAGCCGTTACGAAGTTATTCGCCGCGGACGTGGTATCATCTTTCAAACTGAACGACACCACGCCTCCATAATATCCTTTTTGCTGCTTGGTGGCAATATGATGGTTCTTGTGGGATTCCAGGCCAGGGTAATACACTTTGTCCACCTCGGGATGTTCCCGGAGGAACTCCGCAATTTTCTGCGCGTTGTCACTTTGTTTTTTATACCGAAGCGATAATGTTTCGATACCTCGGATAGTGAGAAAGCAGTCCCAGGGACCCAGTACTCCCCCGGAAGCATTCTGGATGAATTTGATCTTTTCCGAAAGCTCGGGTGTCGAGGTGACGACAAGGCCCGCAACCAGGTCGGAATGACCACCGATATACTTGGTCCCGCTGTGTATCACCAGATCCGCGCCTAACGCAATAGGATTCTGTCCTACAGGGCTGGCAAAGGTATTGTCAACCACTAAGTATGCGCCCACACTTTTGGCGATGCTGGCAATTTCACGAATATCCGAAACTTTCAAGGTTGGATTGGTGGGGGATTCCAGCCAGATTAGTTTTGTTTTGCCTGAAACAGCTTTGCCTACATTTTCGACCTCGGTGGTGTCCACATACTGAATTTTGATCCCCAGCTTCTCGTAAACGTGGGTGAACAGCCTGTACGCACCTCCGTAAATATCGTCTACCGCGATGATCTCATCACCCGAACTCAGGAGTTTCAATACCGAATCGATAGCCGCCAGCCCGGTCGCAAAGGCAAAACCGGAGTGGCCGCCTTCCAATTCGGCGATAACGTCTTCCAGCACCTTGCGGGTAGGGTTGTTGGATCGGGCATAGTCGAAGCCTTTGTTCACCCCCGGTGCTTCCTGGATAAATGTTGATGTTTGGTACACCGGCACCGAAATGGCACCGGTTAGCGGATCACTTGGGATCGCATGGATAATTTTTGTTGCACTCATTTTTCTTGTTTTTGAGTTAATAATGAATTAAGTCAAAAGTCAAAATGCACCCGAAGGTGTATTTACCAGAAAAATGTTATAAGAAATACTGAGACGGCAGGATGTGCTGTCTCGTTGTTATCTATCATCGGCCGAAGCCGTGTAGAATTTAGCACCTTCTTTCAGGAGAAAGGGTTGCTAAGGTTTCATCGGGTCTATTCCCTCCACCTTTCTTGATAACATTTCAGTAAAAGTTTGAACTTTATGGCTACAAAGATTGGGAAACAGTTTCGACTTCTCCAAATAAATTTCGCAATAATTTTTTTAAACCAGAAAAATCAACTACTACAATTACCTACCTAACAGACTGTCTTTCAGCTCCGTGTATGATGATATCTTGTGAGCCACTTTGGTCTTGTGCACAATGTTCTCGATCGAGTCCGGCAGAACGATCCTCGGCACTATTTCCTTCGGAATGACATCTAGGAACTTCACCGGGTGTGCGGTTTCGAGGAAAACTCCCACGCCATCGAAACCACTATCCGCCATATGATCCTTCAATGCGGAATACCCGATGGCACCATGCGGATCGGCGATATATCCGAAGGTATCATACAGATATCGCATCGTCGACCTGGTCTGATCATCGGTGTAGCTATACCCGCTCAGATTAGCCCGCAATTTGTCGATATCGTGATCGTACAATTCTTCGATCCGTATAAAATTACTGGGCGCCGCCACATCCATAGCATTAGAGATGGTAGGGATGGTATCCTTTGTATCAAAGGAACCGGTTCGCAGGTAATTCGGGACTACGTCATTGGCATTAGTCCCTGTAACGAAGTGAGCCACTGGCAGTCCCATCTTCTGCGCCATCATCCCGGCACAAATGTTTCCGAAGTTCCCACTGGGCACAGAGAATACTATGGGTTTCCCGAGTTGCTGAAGTCTTTTATACGCACTGAAGTAGTAGAACATCTGCGGGAGCCAGCGAGCCACATTGATACTATTTGCTGAGGTAAGGTTTACTTTCCCTTCAAAATCCTTGTCTAGAAATGCTTTCTTAACCATGGCCTGGCAATCGTCGAAACTACCTTCAACTTCCAGGGCCGAAATATTCTTCCCAAGTGTAGTAAGTTGCTTTTCCTGAATGTCGCTAACCTTTCCGGAGGGATACAGAATGACCACCTCAACACCTTCCACTTCGTAAAATCCGTTTGCCACGGCACCTCCCGTATCCCCGGAAGTCGCCACGAGAACTGTTACATTTTCCGAAGTCGATTTCATACTGTTGAAATACCCCAGGCAACGGGCCATGAACCTCGCACCCACATCCTTGAACGCCAGCGTCGGACCATGAAACAATTCCAGCGAATACACATCGGGTTCAACCTGTACCAGCGGAAATTCGAACGTAAGTACCTCCTCGACTATCCGCCTGAGAACGTCCTTCGGGATATCATCCGACACAAATTGCTCGATAACAGCAAAAGCGATCTGGCTGTCGGATCTATTTTCCATGTCATTGAAAAATGATTCCGGAAGTGGCTGAATCGAATTTGGAAAATACAACCCCCTGTCCGGTGCAAGTCCGCGAACCACCGCCTCCCGGAAGCTGACATCCGGCGCCTTTCTATTTAAACTGAAATATTTCATCAACTGTCTATTTCCTTTACACCTGCATTTCCTATCCCCGATACGTACAACTGGTAGTCGATGCCTGTCGAACTGTATAGCTTATCAAAGGCCATTGCCACTTCGGAAGCGATATTTTCTCCCTTTGAAAACGCGAACACCGACGGCCCGGAACCCGATATCCCGCAACCTAGTGCACCGGCCGCTCGAGCCACTTTCCTGAGTTTTTCGAAATGAGGGATAAATACTTTCCGGTATGGTTCGGCAACATGATCTACCAATGACCTGCCGATCAGTTCGTAATCATTTGTGTATAGTCCTGAGATCAGACCACCCACATTCGCCCATTGCGCTACCGCCGTTTGAACAGGTATTTGTTCGGGCAGTACCTTTCGAGCTTCTTCCGTACTCACCTCGATCTGTGGATGGATCACAGTGGCATATAGTTTCGGAGGTGTGGGGATGGATACGACTTCCAGCGGGTCGTAACTCCTGATAAGCACGAATCCCCCATAGAGTGCAGCCGCTACATTATCGGCGATCTGCGACCCACAGGCTGCTTCCTCACCCAGCATGGCAAAGCGAAGCAGTTCCAGTTCAGAATAAACATCTCCCAACAACCTGTTGACTGCAAAGGCCGCTCCTGCGCTACTCGCAGCACTGCTGCCAAGCCCGCTACCAGGTTTGTATTTTTTATGGATCTCCATTTCGACGCCAAAATCGGCATGGCTATCGGCCAGCATGGCTAATGCCACCACTCCTGCCGCATTCTTCTTCGCTTCAAAGGGTAGGCTTGCGCCGGTGATCTCGGTTATTTTCACCTTCTTTTTAGAGGTACGTCGGAAATACATCTCGTCACCCAAAGTACCCAAGGCAAAGGCCATGGCATCATATCCACAACTTACGTTGGCTACCGTGGCCGGTGAGAAAATCCTAATTTCGTCCATACGTTATTTTTTACCCAGGCTGATGATATCCCCGAACAAGCCAGATGCCGTCACTTCTGCGCCTGCTCCGGCTCCTTTGATGATCAGTGGTTGATCCACGTAGCGATCGGTGTAAAATAAAACAATATTGTCCTTGCCGTCCAGGTTGTAGAAGGGATGGTCCGGAGCTACCTGCTGCAACCCAACACTGGCCTTACCTTCATTGAATTCGGCTACATACTTGAGGCGATTTCCCTTCTCAGTCGCCTCGCGATAGATTGTATCGAAATGACCGGCCTCCGATCTCAGGGTCTCGTAAAAATCGTCCACTGTATCTGCTTCAAGCGATGCCTTCGGAAGGAAAGAGACATTTTCTATATCTTCCATATCGATCTCGTGTCCGCTTTCACGGGCGAGGATAAGGATCTTGCGTGCCACATCCACCCCACTGAGGTCGATGCGGGGATCGGGCTCGGTATAGCCTTCTTCCCGGGCCTGTTTCACAACATCAAAGAAGGTGGAATTCTCATCGAAGTTGTTGAAAACGAAGTTCAAGCTGCCGGAAAGTACCGCCTGTATCGAAGTGATGCTGTCTCCTGAATTTATAAGGTTGTTCAGGGTGTTAATGACAGGAAGTCCGGCACCGACATTGGTTTCGAACAGGAAGGACGAATTATACTTTCGTGCGAGTCTCTTCAGCTCGCTGTAATTGTTGTATTCGGAAGAGCAGGCGATCTTGTTACAGGCGATGATCGAGATGTTCTCCCTCAAATAATCCGCATATGTGCCGGCTACACCCGAATTTGCCGTAATATCGATAAAGATACTGTTCTGAAGGTTGAGCTCCCGGATGGTATTGAACCATTCCCCGGTATCTTTAGGCTCCCCGTTTTCGAGCAAGTTTTGCCAGTCCCCGAGGTCCAGGCCATGCTCGTCAAAGACCATCTTTCGGGAATTGCTCAAGCCTACCACCCGGACTTTCAGGTACAAATGGTCGTACAAATGCTTTTGCTGTTGCCGAATTTGGTCCAGCAGTCGTTTACCCACATTCCCAACACCAACAATAAACAAGTTGAGCGAACGAACCTGACGTTCAAAGAACCTGTAATGTAGTGTGTTCAGTGCCTTTTTCACGTCCCTGGCATCAATAACCGCAGAAATGTTCCTTTCCGAAGCACCCTGGGCGATCGCCCTGATATTGACGTTGTTCTTACCTAGAATACTGAACATCTTACCACTGGTCCCTGGCTGACTTTTCATATTATCACCAATCACCGCAATGATGGCCTGGTTATTCTCTATTGAAGCTTTGTCGATCTTACCCAATGAATTCTCGTAGGCGAATTCGGCATTGATGGCTTCAGCAGCACGTTCGGCATCGGCAGATTGAACCGCTATACAAATGGAGTGTTCCGAAGATGCCTGGGTGATCAGGATAACGTTGATTTTCTCCCCGGACAGTGCTTCGAACAACCTCTTGCTCGAGCCAGGAATTCCAACCATCCAGGTACCTTCCAGCGTAAGTAAGGAAATATCCGGAAGATGACTGATCCCTTTCACGGCACCCTTTTCAGGGTCTCCATCGTTGTTGATCAATGTACCCGGGGCGTCGGGTTTGAAGGTGTTTTTGATCAGTATTGGAATGTTCTTGTCCAACACCGGTCTGATGGTTGGCGGGTAAAGCACTTTTGCCCCGAAATGCGATAACTCCATCGCTTCGTGATAGGAGATCTCTTCCAGCGGAAAGGCCTGCTTTACGAGCTTCGGATTCGCCGTGAACATACCGCTGACATCCGTCCAGATCTCAAGTGCTTCCGCTCGCAGAGCCGCGGCGAATATTGCTGCGGTATAGTCGGATCCTCCCCTGCCAAGCGTTGTAGTTTCACCGTCCGCACTTCTGGAAATAAAACCGGGCGCGATCGTAAGTGCCGACTTACTTTCGGCAAAGTATTCCCTGATAGTATTTCCCGTAAGTTCAGGATCCACCTGTGCACAGGTGTATGAATTGTCCGTAATGATCAGGTCGCGACTATCCACCCTGGCCACAGAAGCGATTTCCTGTTTGGCGTATTCAGCAATGATAAATGATGATAACAGTTCACCAAAACCAAGCACCTTATCGCGGGTCTTATCTGAAAACTCATTGATGAGAAAAATTCCCTGGTAGATCTTTTGGAGTTCGGAAAGCCCTTCATTCACGTAGGCTATGGCTTCTTCCGATAAATTCAACTCGGCTGCCGTCTCCAGGTGTCGTCGAGAGATCGATTCCCAAAGATCCATGTAGTTTTCCTCTCGTGCATTGGCCTTTTCACCGGCACGCTGTAAAAGATCGGTGACGCCACCGAGTGCTGAAACCACAGCTATTACAGGGCCTTTCGCCGATTTCGACCTTAGAATATCAACCACCAAACGGATATTTTCCGAACTGGCCACAGAAGTTCCTCCGAATTTTAATATACGCACAGGATACGATTTAGAAAGTTGAAGCTGTAAGTATACTAATTTCTTCAGGAAATACTGATGATAGTGGTCATATTCTGAAAAAAAGCCAGGCCTGACTCCCGCTCTTTATTAAATTTGAAATTTTACTATTTTTCGGAAAAATTGAACCACATGAAACGTAAGCACTGTCTAATTCTTGCAGCATTAATATCTTTTTTTACCATCAAAGCCCAGGAGGAGGCCCCGGGGGTCTTTCCGCAGGATTTCTTCGGAATATACACCGGCACCCTGCAAGTTGAATCTGAAAGCGGTTCGCAAGAATATGCCATGGAATTTCACCTTAAGCCAACCGACACAGTTGGAAAGTATCACTATACCCTCGTCTACGGGGAAGGGGATATGCGGCAGGAGCGCAAGTACACCCTTGTAGAAGAGGACGCGGAAAACGGGAAGTTCTATGTGGACGAAAACAATGGCATCATCCTGGACGACAAGGCCGTTGGAAATCGATTGTATTCCGTGTTCGAGGTGCAGGGCAACCTGCTCACCACTTTTATGACCTTTCACGAAGATCACCTGGTCTTCGAGATCACCGTCGCCAGGAAGGAAAAGAAACGCGTCACCCATGCCGATAACGAGCAAAAAACCGAAGTGATCTCCTACCCGATAACTACCGTTCAGCGGGCCATTCTAAAAAAGCAATAAACTTTTTATATACTGTGGATTTATGTACATTTGTGCGCTCGAAGAGGAAAGATTTGACTGATTGCAACCTCGCTAAAAAATGCTAAAGGCAGTGTAAACTTCCTTCCACAGGTTCGTCAAATCTTCCCCAGAGAATTTAAACATTAAATAGACCTATGCCGTATTTATTTACTTCGGAAAGTGTCTCGGAAGGACACCCGGACAAAGTCGCAGACCAGATCAGTGATGCGCTTATCGACAATTTCCTGGCTTTCGACCCGCAGTCGAAAGTTGCCTGTGAAACATTGGTTACCACCGGGCAGGTGGTCCTCGCCGGTGAAGTGAAGTCGAATATCTACCTGGACGTACAGAAAATAGCCCGAGACGTAATCAACCGAATCGGTTATACCAAGGGTGAGTACCAGTTCGACGGTAGTTCCTGTGGCGTGCTTTCGGCCATTCATGAACAGTCCGAAGATATCAACCGGGGTGTCGACCGCGCCACCAAGGAAGAACAAGGCGCCGGCGACCAGGGCATGATGTTCGGATATGCAACCAGGGAAACAGACGACTATATGCCGTTGGCACTGGATCTTTCGCACAAGATACTCAAGGAACTTGCAGACCTCCGCAGGGAGCATGACGAGATCACCTATCTGCGCCCCGATTCCAAGGCACAAGTGACCATAGAATACAACGACGACAACAAACCTATTCGAATCGATTCTATAGTAGTTTCTACGCAGCACGACGATTTCGACCCGGATGAAGCCCGAATGCTGGAAAAGATCAAGAGCGATATCATTGGCATATTGATCCCGAGGGTGAAATCGCAGCTAAAATCCGAGATACAGGCGCTGTTCAACGATAATATAAAGTATCACATCAACCCTACTGGTAAGTTCGTAATTGGTGGTCCGCATGGTGACACAGGGCTGACCGGCAGAAAGATCATCGTAGACACCTACGGTGGTAAAGGAGCACATGGTGGTGGGGCCTTCAGTGGGAAGGATCCCAGCAAGGTAGATCGATCGGCGGCTTATGCCACCCGGCATATTGCCAAGAATATGGTGGCAGCAGGTATTTGCGATGAGATACTGGTACAGGTTTCCTACGCCATCGGGGTAGTTGAACCAATGGGGATCTTTGTGGATACCTACGGTACTTCAAAAGTGAATATGACCGACGGCCAGATCGCCGCCAAGATCACCGAGATCTTTGATATGCGTCCTTCGGCAATTGAGGAGCGACTCAAACTGCGACAGCCGATGTATTCGGAAACTGCAGCTTATGGACATATGGGGAGGAAGAACGAGATCGTTCATAAAACCTTCAAAACCCCCGACAATACTGAGACTACCCTTGCGGTTGAATTATTCACCTGGGAGAAACTGGATTATGTGGACAAGGTGAAGGCGGCTTTTGGGGTGTAGGTTCGGTGTTCAGGGTTCAGTGTTCATTGTTTATTGTTTATGGTGAATGCGTAATGTTCAACTCTTAGAATAGAACATTCCCCTTCGGTCTTCCGATTCCTGACACCGGACCCTTCGACACTTCGACACTTCGACACTTCGACAAGCTCAGTGCATCGCAAGCTCAGTGCATCGCAAGCTCAGTGCATCGCAGGCTAATTGTATCACAGGCTCAGGGTATTGAATCGGACAACTGTTATCTAAATAATGTTATGCCTTTTCGCCTTCTGGACGGCTTCGATCTTGCTGTGTACCTGAAGCTTTTTATAGATATTCTCAATATGTTTCCTAACTGTGCTGGGTGAAAGAAACAGGTTCTCGGCGATCACCGTATAGCTCAGACCTTTACTCAATTGCTCAAGCACCTCGACCTCGCGTTTGGACAAAGAGATCTCTTCCTGGTCACGAGGGTTGTCAATATTGATCGGGTTACGAAGTAATTTCAGGGTTTTAAGGGCAATGGAAGGGTTCATGGCCGCACCACCATTCATGGTCTCTTTAATGCCGTTGTACAGCTCGTCCGGATTGATCTCCTTCAGCAAATAACCATCGGCCCCTGCTTTTATCGCGTTAAAAATATTCTCGTCATTGTCGAAAGCAGTGAGCATGATGATCTTGATCTGAGGATACTTTTGCTTCACCACCTGGGTAGTTTCTATCCCATTCAACACGGGCATTTCAATATCCATGAGAATGATATCGAGGTTATGGTTCTCCCCCAGCCGTTCCAGCAGTTCGCTTCCGTTCAAGGCCGTGGCTTTCACCGTGATATCTTCAAAGAAGGACAACTTTTCCCTGATCGCGTGGATCAGAAAGCTGTTATCATCAACTATGGCAATCTTCAGATTCATATTCAGAATAAATTCTAATTCTATAAAACTACACTGTTTATTTCGAATTAACCATACGACAGCTGCCCTATTCTGCCAAAACGCCTTGATTCACAGGAAAACGAACCAGTATACGAGTACCCCTGTTAACTTCGGAATCGATCTCGAACGCTCCACCCAGATCGGAAGCCCGTTTTTTCATATTGTTGATCCCGTTGCCCATTTCTGATGAATCCGTTCGAAACCCAACACCATTATCCTCGATCTCCACCCTGTAATTGGAATCTTGCTTATCCATACGAACGTCGATTCGATCGGCTTCGGAATATTTCATCGCGTTATTCACACCTTCCTGGATGATCCTGTAAATGTTCATCCCCTTGGTCGATTCGAAGGTTTCGTTCATTTCTAGCCCTTCGGAAAGTGAAAAATTGAAATTGGTATTTTTGTTCGCCCATTGCGCCTTTTCGATGAAATTAATGATCCTCGACTGCAGGTCTTCCATGGTGATGCCATTCTTATTCATCGCCCAAATGGTGTCCCTGAGCTCGTAAATGGTTTTTCCGGTGAAATCACTTATCCCCATCAGGCGGGATTCGAGATCCTTGCCCATATCCTTGAATCCGTACTTGAGGTTGTCCAGGCTGGAAATGATGAAAGTTAGTTGGGCTCCTATGTTGTCGTGCAGATCCCTGGATATCCGGAGTCGCTGCTCCTGGAGTCGGTTCTGAGTTTCGATCTTTGAAAGGGCGGCCTTTAATTCACCTTCTTTCCTCAATTGCCTGTTCCTCAATTTTTGTTGGTTGTAGAACAAATACCCTATCAGGGCCAATACGAACGCCAGGCCAAAACCGCCAAAGATCATGTAGTTCTTCTTTTCCACTTCCAGCTCTTTTTCGGCCAGTTCGGCACGTTGTGTCATGATCTCTTTTTCCTTCTTCTCCGATTCGTATTTGGTCTCCATTTCAACAATGGACTCTGTCTTTTCCTTCGAAAACAAGCTGTCTCTACCCTTTGCATAGCGGTTTGAGTATTCCAGTGCCGCCCGATAATTCCCCCTTTTTTCTTCCGCTTTAGACAGTTCTTTCAACGCTTTTACTTCGAACTCCATAAAACCATTGTCCACAGCAACCTGAAGGGCTTTATTCAGAACCTCAGCACCTTTGGCGGCATCCCCTTGTTTGGTCATCAGAGCGCCCAGACCGATCCTGGCATTCGACAATTCATAGAGATTGTTGTCCTCCTCGAACAACCCGATCGATTCTCTGTACAATTGATCGGCCCGGGTATAATCTTTCAGGCTATCCCTGGCAATTGCCATATTGACCATCATATAAGGCACATATCTGTTGTAACCCAGGCTGCGATAACCTTCCATCGCTTTTTCCAAATAACCGATGGACTCCTGGTATTTCTCCAGACTCAACAGGACAGAACCTATATTCCCCGTAGTGATCACGATTCCAAAGTCCGACTCATTTTCCTCGTATATCCGCAGCGCCTTTTCGTAGTACTCAAGAACCTTTTCATACTCTTTCTGCTTCTTGTAAACAATGCCGATATTAACGAGCACCATGGGTACTTTACTATAATCTGTGGCCTTTTCTTCGTAGATCTCCAGGGCGCGGAAATAATGTGAGATCGCACTGGAGTATTCCCCTTTCTCGTCGTAAATGATTCCCAGGTTATTGAAGGTGTCGGCCATACCCAGGCTGTCCTTTAAGTGCATCTTCAAATCAAGACTTCTTTCGTGGTAGATTTTTGCACTATCCAGCTCACCCCTGGCCTGGAAGACACTGGCCTTGCTGTTATAGGCGGAGGCGATCGCCTGGTCGTCCTTTAGTTTCCCGGATTCCAAAATCGCCCTATCGGCAAAATAATCCGCACTATCCAAATCGCGGTTCTTGTAATTCCAGGAAAGCTCGTTCAGGGTTTTTACCAGGTCCATGCCGGTTTGTGTCTCGGACACATTCCGTAAACTGTCAATGGGGTTCTGAGCCAATGCAACTGTTGTGCACGACAAGAAAATGAGGAGTCTTACGTATTTATACATCTATAGATATACCAGGTTGTACAATCAGCGATTGCTGCAGGTTGTATGCGAGAAAATCGTAACTATCAAGCCCGGACACCCGCTTATTGATCTGAGAGCGATTGGTTTCATAGTTAGAATTCATACGCATCATCTCTGTATTGTGATCGGCAACCAGCTTCCTGATATTTCGGAAATGCACCAGCAACACCGCGACAATAATGGAGACAAAAGTACAAACTAGAATTTCGGTCATATTCCTGGTGGTTGAATAAATAAAATTACTTTATTCGCACATATTCCACCATAGGGCAATCGCCTTATTTTTATTCTGAATTCAATATCAACTCAACCCGTGTCCCGGATCCGGAATCACTGCGAATATCGAACTTTGCGTTGATATCCCGAGCTCTTTTCTTCATATTGTTCAGGCCGTTACCATAACGCTCTTTATCATTAACATCAAACCCCTTTCCATTGTCCGAAATACTGATCCTGTACGCCTCATCACTTTCAGAAATATCCACTTTGATCATGTTCCCTTCGGAATACTTCAGTGCATTGTTCACCGCTTCCTGTATGATCCTGTAGAGATTCATTCCAACTATTGAAGTAAAGGTATGGTCCTTCAGCATGTTTTCAGAAATACTGAAATCGAAACTCACATCCGAACTACTCACCCTGGCCTTTTCAATAAAATTAGAGATCCGGACCTGCAGATCCTCTAGCGTGATATTATTCTTGTTCATCGCCCAGATGGTATCGCGCAGCTCGTAGATGGTATCGGTAGTGAATTCACTGATGCCGCTTAGTTTGTTTTTTACGGTGTCTGAAGTATCCTTCAATCCGAATTTCAGATTATCCACGGAAGAGATGATAAAAGTAAGCTGGGAACCGATATTGTCGTGCAGGTCCCTGGAGATACGAAGTCGCTGCTCCTGAAGCTTGTTCTGCGTCTCGATCCGCGCCAGTGCGGTCTGAAGTTCGGCTTCCTTCCTTAGTTGCCTGTTCTTCAGCTTTTGCTGGTTGTAGAACAAGTAACCGATCAGTCCCAGAACGATCGCCAATCCAAATCCCCCGAAGATCAGGGCATTCTTTTTCCTTACCTCGAGTTCCTTTTCGGCCAGGTTGGCCCTGGTCTCTGCAAGATCGTGTTCTTTGCGTTCGGTCTCGTATTTCACCATGGCGTCTCGAATGGCAACCTGTTTGGATTCGCCCAGGATGCTGTCGTTATACGTCCGGTAAAGCTTATAATTGGCAATTGCCGAACGGTAATCTCCCAGGCTTTCATGGGCTTCGGAAAGGCTCAGGTATACGGCGCTGATATCGTCCAGTCGGCCATCTTCAAGTGTATTTTCCAGCACCTCGTTCAGGATAGTGACCGCCTGTTGCGGCCTGTTGGTCTTGGAGTAACAGATCCCAAGGTTCCTTCGAAGTGAAAAGACCTCGAAATCATTTCGCCTGGCCTGTTTCGCAATGTCTAGCGCCTGATTGATCTCGGCGATGGCCTCGTCGTATCGTTCTTCGGCTATCAAGAGATTTGCATTGGATTTGGACACCTGGAATTGGATCATATCCAGCTTATAGTCGTTGACTACCTTTTGCGCAAGGCGATTGTACTCCCTGGCCTTTTCGTACTTCTCGTCCTCTATGGCGTAACCAGCCAGTTTCACATAGGCACTCACCATATCGTCGGGGTAGTTCGTATTGCCCAATGCCAGGTCGAGCGACCGCTCTGCGAACTCCCGGGCTAGTTCAGGTTCATCGATCTGCCTGTATAATTCAGAAATATTGATATAAAGTTGAACCTTGATATACAGGTATTGGGTAGTATCTACATTCTTAACCGCCTGCAGCATATTGTCGATGGCCGCCTTGTAATTTCCCTGGATCTGGTGGACATTGGCAATATTATTCTTCGAGATCAGTACGCCTATGCTGTCACCATCCTTTGCGTAGAGGGAGTCGGCCTGGGCAAAATGGTACAGGGCCGAATCCATCTTCTCCATATAGTAGTAGGTCTCGGCGATCTCGCTATGCCCGTCCGGCAAGAGCGCATTTTGGCCCGATTCCAGGAGAAATTTCCGCGACTTCCTAAAATAGTATCGCGCACTGTCGTAATCCCGAATCCGTGTTTTTTGCTGAATGAGTTTGGTGAGGAAAATCCCTTTCTGGTAATCATCGTTGATCTCCTCGGCCAGTTTGATCCCCTTATGAAGGTAATACTGAGCACTATCCGGCTGGGCGGTATAGTTCCTGGTGGCGTACAGAAGGATACTATCGATACTGACCTCCTTCTGCGCGAACAGTAAAGAAGGAACGATTAAAATGACGAAGAGGAGTATTCGTTTCATTATACGATTATAAGCAATAATATTCTATTTCATTGGCGTCATGCTAAGGACGATTCCTAAAAGTACTCAAATTACCAAAAAATGACCTTTGACGGAAATACGGCAATTGCCCTAGTTTCTTCATAAAAACAAAAAACCCCATACGAAATGGGGTTTAAATGCGCTGTAAACACTCCTCAATATTTACAAGCGGTGTAACTTGGCTAGTCAGTTACTTCTTAAGGTCGTAAGCGAATATTGAATTATTATCGGCCTTGTAATAAAGGATCCCGCCAAATTCATCTACTTCGTACTCAGGTTTTTTATCTTTCAGCACGATCTCTTTCTCGAGGGCTCCCGTATCCTTGTTCAGTTTAACAAGTCCAACACCCTCATCTAGTTTTGTCAATATGAATTGCGCATTCTCCGTTGCGGCCGTCGCCTTGAATCGTCTTAGCATTTCCGCTACCGAAGCTCCGGTCGCCATGGCCATGGAGTCTCCCAGGTCCGCATAAGCTTCTCCCTTTGAGGTATAGTAGCCCAACCTGTTCCTGTTGCGGTTTGCTTCGGCGTAGGCTGCTGTCGCTGTCGCCGCGGATGCTACTGCGGTTATACCCATGATGATCGCACCAACTGCACTTTTTCCGGGTGCACGGTAATATTCATGCCAGTTCGCAGTTCCGCCCCAGTCCAGCATCATCATATTCTGGTCGCTGCTAAGCAGTATCCCGCCATCGCGAACTTCAATATCGGTAGGGCTCTCTTTTCCATCGAATTTCGATTCTGCCAGGGTAGATACATCACCCGTAGCGGCATCCACGCTGAAGAGATCCTCGTCTGCACTGATCAGGTAGCGACTGTTCTTCTCGTCGTAAGCCGAAGCCACGGCATCAGCGCGCTTATATTTCAGTGGTTTCTTCCATACCTGGTCACCTGTGTTCAGGTTAACGATATTGGCGTCTTCCGAAGTGATATAGATCAATCCCTGGTCTGTATTTGCCATCGTAAGAATGTTCTCTCCTGTCTTTAAAGGTTTCTTGAACAAGGTATTCCCGTCGAAAGATATCTTGTTGATACCTCCTTCGTAGATTCCGAATAGGATACCGTCGTCCATGATGTAGAAATGCTGCACATAGCCTTTGGTCTTAGGTGCCTTTTCCCAAAGGTCCTCACCATTACTGGCGCTCAGGAACCCGATCTTGGACTCAGCCTTGGCACTGGCCAGCTTTGCAAGCCCCGATTTCCCGGAGTTGTCCACGTTACTTACTATTGCCAGTCCCTGTGGCAGGATCTCGAAGTTCACAACATGTCCTTTTACCTTATGAGGGTCGCTCCACAACAAACTGCCATTGGTACCGATCTTGTGTACCCTGGTATTGGAACCATTGGCCGTGGTCTCGAAGCCATAGATCTCCTTCTCGGTCTCGTCGGCTACCATCCACTTGATATCGTCTACCTTAACAGACCAATCGATCGCTCCGCCGTTGATATTAACCTTTTTCAGGGTTTTAGTCGTAGGCAGAATAAGACCATCTTTCAGAAGTAGTGGTCGTCCGCTTACTGTTTCGGAACCTTTCATCGTAAAATAATGCTCCTGCTCCCCAGAATCCAGGTCGTAGATGGCAACAGCATTGGCGTATTTTTCTGAAGCTTTCCTTTGTCCGCTAACTACTAGCTTGTTCTGTGGCATCATCACATCACAGGTCCAGACCAGCTTCCAGCCGTTGTCTTCGGTGCTGAAGAGTTTTTTTCCGGACATATAGTCGATCACCGCTTTCTTGGTGGTCATCGCTCCAAAACCGGTTTGCCCCACCACCAGGTATGGCGCATTGGGTACAAAGAATAGCTCCTCGGGTTTCACCCTTCCATAATCCCTGAAATTGAAAAGAAGGTCGTTGCTACCGGGTTTTATTCCTACCAGCCCATCGTTGGTTGCCACAACCATGGTGCCTCCCTGGGTAAGGGTCATTTCGTTTATCTTTCCTCCTACATCGTAGCGAAAATCAGGGGCTTCCGCTCGTTGTCCTATGGCCATGGTGCTGAGGAAGAACACTAGTCCGGCCAGTCGTTTAATCTCTGTTGAAAGTTTCATAATCGTGGTTTTAATTTGTATTCCAAAGATGTATCAAACCCCTTCGTCATTCAATAGGGCAATTGCCGTATTCTTTTACACCGACAAATAAAAAACCGGAAGCGCTGCAATATGCTTTGCTCCCGGTCCACGTAAAAACCTCAACATGGAGATTTTCTTCAATCCATCTATAGTGTTTAATCGATTGAAACTTTAAAACTACCCTGGGTGATCATCTTTGAGGTCATATCCTGGGCGTTGTATCCTTCGAAAGAGAAAGTTCCCTCCAGTTTGCCGTCGGCATCTACTGTGATCACGATCTCACCAGGTGCTATCCCTGCAGCTGAAGTAGCCAGGTTAGACGCCCATACGTTGGCCGACTGTCCCGCCAACTCCCCATACTGGATCTGGTTCGGGTTTGTTAGGTTATCACCTGTTTTATAGGTGTCCGGCCCTGTGTATCCGATAATGTTGAAATTGATAAAATCACCACTATTCGTGCTCCCCTGGGCAGTAACTACGGTCATACCGTTAGCAGTGGATTTTGTGGCACCAATCAAGGTTGCCGGGTCTGTGGACGCAGTGAAATCGGCACCGTCAATTTTAGCGGTGAACGATTCTCCTCCTCCATTACCTTGCTGATTGTTGGTTCCATTGTCATCGTCCGAACTACATGCTGTGAGCACCAAAGACAGGCAAACGAACATATAGCAGATTGATCTTTTTAAGCTTTTCATAATTGTTGGGTTTAGTAATTGAACTGTGACAAAGATGCCTTATAACCCAACGCTACTCAATACGGCAATTGACGTATAATTAAAAACGGATGTGTGGAAAACGAGTCGTAATGGCAGCTATTCGTTTCTGAAGTTGTTCCTGGAAATCCATATTTTCCCGGCTTTCAGGGTGGAACGGTCGGTGTGCAAGCCCCGCCTGTATCCCGGCGATCTCCTTTTGAACTTCCGATGTGGACGGATCGATCCATACCCTTGAGAACCGATCCCAGATCACCTCCACGGCCGTGCTGTTAAGGTGAAGCATATCTTCGGAATAAAACCGATAATCACGCAGTTCGTCCATCATAAGTTCGTAGGAAGGAAAATAACGTACAGGCCCCTTGCGGGAATCGAGGTATTGGTGAATTCCCGCAACAAGATGAGCCTTGCTCCTCATATTCTCAACGTAACCATCCTTGAGATGACGCACAGGAGAAACAGTGAATACGATCTCGCAGGCCGGATTTACATCATGAATACTTTCGCAGATCTTCTCACAGGTTTCTGTTACTTCGGAAACAGATAGAAGTTCTTTTCTGAACCTGTTTTGAGGGATCTTATGACAGTTGGCCACGATCTCCCCGGATTCCGTAAAACGATACCCCCAGGCCGTTCCAAAGGTGATCAGAAGATGTGTTGTACTTTCGATATATGCTGAAAGCGAATCCAGGGTTGCATTCAGCAAGTTGAGGTAATCTTCTGCCTGGACATGGGTGAGCAGCGAATGAACCTCCAGGCAATGCCAGTTGCCGTTCTGTTCGAAGATATCTTCCGAAGTGAACTTCTGCTTCTCTATCGCTCTTCCGATGAGTCGCTCAAGCGCCACAGGGTGAAAAATGATCCCGAAGGGATTCTGCAGTTGCTGAAACTTGAAATACTCGAGCTTACCACTGATGTGTTCTGTAAAACAGCTACCCAAAAGCAGCGTTCTCGAATGGTAATCGATCTGATTCCCTTCCGAAGTAAAAGGTATTTGTGTCTGAAGTTTCATGACTATTCCAGGTACGAACGTGCGGCCGCCAGGGCGTCGGCAATCCCACCCGGATTCTTACCCCCTGCGGTAGCAAAGAATGGCTGTCCGCCACCTCCACCTTGTATGTGCTTACCGAGTTCCCTCACGATGGTCCCGGCGTTCAGTCCATTGGATTCCACCAAGTCCTTAGAAATATAGCAGGCCAGGAGCGCTTTCCCTTCCACTTCGGAACCCAGCAACAGGAACAGCTTGTCCACCTCGCCACCCAATTCAAAGGCAAGGTCTTTCATGCCCCCGGCATCCAGTTCCACCTGCCGCGAGATGAACTGTACCCCATTGATCTCTTCCAACTCCTTTTTAAGGTCGCCTTTCAAATCCTTTGCTTTGTCCTTCAGCAATTGCTGTAGTTGTTTCTGAAGCGCATTATTCTCCTCCTGCATCTTCTCGATGGCAGCCAGCGGATCCTTGGTGTTGTTCAGGGCCTTCTGAAGCTGTTTATAGGCTTCGCTTCGCTCCACGAAGTAGTTCTTCGCGGCATCTCCCGTTATGGCCTCTATCCTCCTCACACCCGCTGCAACAGCACTTTCCGAAGTAATAATGAAGTGCCAGACATCACTTGTATTGTTCACGTGGGTTCCACCGCACAGTTCCATGGAATCCCCGAATTTGATAGCCCTCACCGTATCGCCGTACTTCTCCCCGAACAAGGCCAGAGCTCCTTCATCGATCGCTTTCTGGTAAGGGATGTTCCTTCGCTCTTCCAGTTGAATACTCTCACGTATCCGCGCATTCACAAAATCCTCCACCTGGTGAAGTTCTTCGTCGGTCATCTTACTGAAATGTGAGAAATCGAAGCGCAGGTAACGACTGTGTACCATGGAACCCTTCTGCGCCACGTGCTCTCCGAGGATATTGCGCAGCGCCTGGTGCAACAAGTGCGTAGCCGAATGGTTGGAAGCTGTTCGGGCGCGTTGCTTTGCATCTACCACAGCCCTGAAACTACCTTCGGGATTGCGAGGCAGGTTCTTCACAAAATGTATGATCAGGTTGTTCTCTTTCTTGGTATCCACCACATAGACCACTTCGCCATTTGTGGCTTCAAGGTAGCCTTTATCCCCTACCTGTCCCCCGCCTTCAGCGTAAAAAGGCGTCAGGTTGAAGACCAATTGGTAGAGTTCGCCTTCTTTCTGACTCTCGGTCTTCCTGTATCGTGTGATCTTAACATCGGCTTCAAGGGCATCATAACCAATGAATTCTTCTTCGGAATCATCCGACAGTACCACCCAATCCCCTGTTTCCACCTTTCCGGCGGCACGGGAGCGTTCTTTTTGTTTCTGAAGTTCAGCTTCGAACTCAGCCTCATTGAACCGATAACCGCGTTCTCGCAGGATCAAGCCGGTAAGGTCTTTCGGGAATCCGAAGGTATCGTACAATTCGAATACCTTCTGGCCCGATATCTCTTTGGTTGCAGCGCCACCTATCATATTTTCCAGCAGCACCAGCCCCTGGTCCAGTGTACGCAGGAAGGATTGTTCCTCTTCCCGGATCACGTTGATGATCAGGTTCTTTTCGCTAACCAATTCCGGGAAGGCCTCCCCCATTTGTTTGACGAGAGTATCCGTGAGTCTGAAGATAAAAGGTTCTTTCTTGTCGAGGAAAGTGAAACCATAGCGGATCGCCCGTCTCAATATTCTTCGGATCACATAACCCGCTCCCGAATTGGAAGGCAATTGCCCATCGGCAATAGAAAACGCTACGGCCCGAACGTGATCGGCGATCACACGAATGGCGATATCTGCTTTTTCATCGATTCCGTATTTTACCGAGCTGATGGTTTCTATCTCCCTGATCAAAGGGGTGAACACATCCGTATCGTAGTTGCTTTGTTTTTTCTGAAGCACCATACACAGGCGTTCGAAGCCCATCCCGGTATCGACGTGTTGTGCAGGCAGTTTCTCCAGGCTGCCGTCTGCCTTTCGGTTGTATTGCATGAACACCAGGTTCCAGATCTCGACCACCTGCGGGTGATCCTTGTTGACCAGTTCGGAACCGGGTAGTTTTGCCCTTTCTTCTTCGGAACGAATATCCACATGGATCTCGCTACACGGGCCGCAGGGCCCCTGGTCTCCCATCTCCCAGAAATTGTCTCCTTTGGAACCATTCAGGATTCGTTCTTCGGAAATATACTGTTTCCAGTAGTCGTAGGCATCCTGATCACGCTCCAGTCCTTCTTCGGCATCCCCTTCGAATATTGTGACGTACAACTGGTCCTTATCAATTCCGAAGACATCCGTGAGCAATTCCCATGCCCATGCGATAGCCTCTTTTTTGAAATAGTTCCCAAAACTCCAGTTCCCCAGCATTTCGAACATGGTGTGGTGGTAGGTATCCATACCTACTTCTTCCAGGTCGTTGTGTTTCCCACTTACGCGAAGACACTTTTGTGTATCGGCTACCCGTTCGTTCTTTGGAACACTATTCCCCAGGAAATATTCCTTGAACTGGTTCATCCCCGCATTGGTGAACATCAGCGTAGGATCGTCCTTGATGACCATAGGTGCAGAGGGAACGATCTCATGTGATTTCGACTCGAAGAATTCTAAGAATTTGGAACGGATTTCCCTGGATTTCATAATAGTGTTATTTGGCGGGCTTAGTGATAATTACTATCCGCAAAACAATTTCTATATTTGCAAAGCGTTAGGTAAAAGTTAGCACTACCCTTCAACGAGCAAAAATAAGTTTTTTTAACGTATGTCTAAGGTTAAATATTACTACGATAGCGAAACCCTGTCGTACAGGAAAATTGAGGCAAAAAAGGGGCGAAGGATCGGTATTTTTGCACTTAGCATATTGGGGATGTTCTTAAGTGGATTCCTGCTCCTGCTCGTGTATATCAACTTACCTTATATTGAAACTCCCAAAGAAAAAGAGCTGAAGCGTGAACTCGCGAATCTCGAACTTCAATATGAATTGCTGAACAAGAAAATGGACCAGGCCGAAGTGGTGTTGTCCGATATGGCCGAGCGCGACAACAACCTCTACCGGGTGTATTTTGAAGCCAATCCAATACCAGAGGAGCAACGGAAGGCCGGTTTCGGTGGTATCAACCGATACAAGGACCTCGAGGGTTTTGACAATTCGAAATTGATCATCAGTTCCAGTCGCCGACTCGATATCCTCACCAAGCAGATCGTGGTTCAGTCGCGATCACTGGATGAGATTGCCAAGATGGCCGAGGAGAAGGAGAAATTGCTCGCGGCGATTCCGGCAATTCAGCCCGTAAGAAACGAAGACCTCACGCGTATGGCCTCTGGATTCGGTTACCGAACCGATCCTTTTACGAAAGCGCGTAAGTTCCACTGGGGTATGGATTTCACGGCGCGTCGTGGTACGCCCGTCTATGCGTCCGGGGACGGAGTGGTGAGCAGGGCCGACAATACAGCTTCGGGCTACGGGAAACACATACGTATCGATCACGGGTACGGTTATGAGAGCCTGTACGCCCATCTCTTCAATTACAATGTGCGAAAGGGACAGCGGGTAAAACGTGGTGACCTCATCGGCTTTGTGGGTAGTACGGGAAGGAGTGAAGCACCTCACCTGCACTACGAGATCTTTAAGGATGGAGAACGGATCAACCCGATCAATTTCTATTACGGAAACCTGAGTCCGGAAGAATTCGCCACCATGCTCGAATTGTCACAACAGGAAAACCAATCACTAGACTAATGCATGTTGAACTGCCCGAAAAACGATACTACGGAATAGGCGAAGTCGCCAGGGCATTCGATGTGAATACTTCACTTATACGTTTCTGGGAGAAGGAATTCGACATTCTTCAGCCTAAGAAGAATGCCAAGGGAAACCGCAAATTCACACAGGAGGACATAAAGAACCTGGAGCTGATCTATTATCTCGTAAAGGAGCGTGGTTTTACCCTGGAAGGTGCGAAAATTCATCTCAAAGAAAACAAGAAGAGAACGCTCGACAACTATGAGATAATTCGTAAATTAGAAACGGTGAAAGCCGAACTGCTGAAAATAAAAGATCAACTTTAAAACACACTATCATGAAAAAATGGCTACCTGTAATCATCATTGTGGGGCTTTTGGTCGTAGGCGGAATTTATGTCACCGGCCTCAACAACTCCCTGGTGGATCTGGACGAAAAGGCTTCTGCACAGTGGGGGAATGTTGAAAGTTCCTACCAGCGCCGGGCCGACCTGATCCCAAATATCGTAAGCACAGCCAAGGGTTATGCCGAATTCGAACAGGAAACGCTCACCATGGTCATCGAAGCGCGCAGCAAGGCTACGGCGGTAACCATCGATCCCTCGAATATCACCCCCGAACAGCTTCAGCAGTTCCAGGAGGTACAGGGCGGACTTACATCAGCACTGGCACGTTTGCTGGCTGTTTTTGAGCGTTATCCCGACCTGAAGGCCAATGAGAACTTCAAGGAGCTCATCAATGAGCTGGAGCGAACAGAAAACCGTATCAACGTGGAACGGAACCGCTACAACGAGACGGTTCAACCATATAACGCGAAGATCAAGAAGATACCAGCCAATCTGTTTGCAGGTATGCTGGGCTTTGATGAGCGGGCTTATTTCGAAGCGGAAGAAGGGTCGGAAAAGGCACCGGTTGTCGAATTTTAACTGAACTGGTATGTCGAAATTAGAAGATTTCCTGAGCGCTGCGGAAGAACAGGAAGTGATACAGGCGATACGGACCGCCGAGAGCAATACGTCCGGGGAGATACGTGTCCACCTGGAAGCACATTCCAATATCGATCCCTTTGAAAGGGCAGCCGAAGTATTCGATTTCCTTCATATGAACAACACCAAACTCAGCAACGGGGTATTGATCTATGTTGCTGTTGAAGACCGTACCCTGGTGATACTGGGTGATTCGGGCATCAACGAAGTGGTACCCCAGGATTTCTGGGAATCAACCAAGGACCTAATCATCGACGGCTTTAAGGCAGGGAACGTAAAACAGGGCCTGGTAGATGGAATTATCATGGCAGGTACCCAACTGAAGAAGTTCTTTCCGGTTCAGGGTAGTAACGACAATGAGTTATCCGATACTATTTCGGTAGGATAAATGATTAAACTATTCAGAAAATATCATACGCTACTGCTGGTCGGTTTGCTGTTCATTTTGTCGAACAGTGTACTGGCGCAGTTCGATATTCCTGAAATACCACCGAAATCTCAACAAACTGCCGTTTACGACTATATCGACCTGTTGAGTAGCTCCCAGCAGAATGCCCTGAAACGGAAACTGCTCAATTATGCCGATAGCACCTCAACGCAGATCGTTATTGCGATCATTAGCACTACCAAGGGTGAGGATATCTCCTTACTGGGGGCCAAATGGGGGCAGAAATGGGGCATCGGGCAGGCCGATGAGGATAATGGTATAATGATCCTGCTTGCAAAGGACGACAGGACCGTGGACATCAACACCGGCTATGGTATTGAATACCGGATCACAGACCGCATGGCGGAGCAGGTGATCAACCGTTATATGATCCCCGAATTCAAACAGGGCGATTATTATGCCGGACTGGACAAGGCCACAACTGTAATGATCGAAATGTTGTCCGGGGAGTTCGAGGGAGAAGAAAGATCAGAATTTCCCTATACGACCGTGATCATAGTGGGGCTATTCCTGCTTTTCTGGATCATTATGATCACAGCTTCCAAGAAAGGGCGCGGTGGAGGCCGAAGTGGTGGCAGCGGTGGAACCGGAAGCCTGTGGGATGTCATTGTACTTAGCAATGCCGGGCGAACCGGCGGCAGTTGGGGTAGTTCTTCATCGGGAGGCAGCTTTGGAGGCGGAGGTAGCTTTGGTGGCGGCTTCGGCGGTGGAGGTTTCGGCGGCGGTGGTGCCAGTGGCAGTTGGTAGGCACCGGACACTGTTATGGTATTATAGAATCTTAGTATGTTAGTATGTTGGTATGATGAAGTGAAGAGTGAGGAG
>JAUIIU010000010.1 GCA_030431695.1 Bacteroidia bacterium
GTAGTGGCATTTTCATTAACACCATAGGCGTTCTTAGCGATACCGATCACTTTTACGTCGGTTTTTATTTCTGTATTGGCGAATGCTTTGTTGGTGAACACATTGTGCTTCACAACAAAAGGTGATGTCCCTGAAGGCAACTCGGATACGTTGGGTACATATCCCGCATTCAGACCAACTGCCACTAACGGTGCCATGAATTTTCCATTGGCACTTGAGGTAAGGATCACCACACTGGCATTTTCTGCTTTAGCTGCTTCGGAAACGACGCCGGCATAGGCATCGGCATTGAAATTGTCCAGGGAATCATTTTCCACATTGAGCACTTTCGAGGCTCCGTAGGCGCCTAGTTCGGAAGCGTCCGCAGCATTGATCGATACGGCGGTGACCTGGGTACCCAGCATATCAGCGACTCCTTTTGCATACGAGACCGCTTCGTGTGCGATCTTTTTGAATTTTCCTCCTTCGGTTTCTGTATAAACTAATACCATATCCTTAAATCACTTTTGCTTCGTTATGTAATAGGTTAATGAGGTCGTCCACATTGTCAACCAGTTTCACGGCTCCTTTGGGCGCTGGTTTCTCAAACTTCACCGCAGTTGTCTCCGAATCCGCTTCAACGGGTTCTTTTACATGTAGCGGCTTGGTTCTCGCCTGCATGATCCCCCGCATATTAGGAATACGAAGGTCGCTCTCCTCAACCAGGCCTTTTTGTCCGCCAATAACAAGAGGAAGACTCGTCTTTATAGTTTCCTTTCCACCGTCGATCTCGCGGATGGCAGTGGCTGAGCTCCCTTCTACCTCTAGTCCGATACAAGTGTTCACAAAATTGGATCCGTTGAGTTTGGCGATCATTCCCGGCACCATTCCACCGTTGTAATCGATGGATTCTCGTCCGCCTATCACTAGGTCGTAACCGCCTTCCGAAATCACGTTTGCCAATTGTTTTGCTACCGAAAAGCCATCGGTAGCTACAGTATTCACTCGAATTGCTTCATCTGCTCCAATGGCAAGTGCCTTTCTAAGTGTAGGTTCGGTTTCGGGTCCGCCCACGTTCAGAACATGCACGGTAGCACCTTGTTTTTCCTTGAACCACATGGCTCGTGTAAGTCCGAACTCATCGTTCGGGTTGATCACGAACTGTACTCCATTGGTATCGAATTTAGTATCACCCTCCGTAAAGTTGATCTTGGAGGTGGTGTCCGGCACATGGCTGATGCACACTGCTATCTTCATATTAACTGGTTTTGTATTGAAAAATATCGGGCAAATATAGTGTAAAAATGACTGCCGATTTTGCGCGTACGAAGATACAACTATATTCTCAAAAATCCTATGCATGCATAATAAAAGAATTGCGAAAAGATTGTTTAAAAAGTTTCCAGTGTTTTATTTAACTGTTATTTTTGTCATTCTGATTTTTTCTGAAACAAATCCGAAAAAACTATGAAAACGATACAATTTCGGGAAGCGATTGCCGAGGCTATGAGCGAAGAGATGCGCCGTGATGAGTCCATTTACCTCATGGGCGAGGAAGTAGCCGAATACAACGGTGCCTACAAAGCGAGTAAGGGAATGCTTGATGAATTTGGGCCAAAGCGTGTGATCGACACGCCAATTTCCGAACTTGGTTTTGCCGGGATTGGAGTGGGAAGTGCCATGAATGGCAACCGTCCCATCATCGAATTCATGACCTTTAATTTCTCACTTGTTGGAATTGATCAGATCATCAATAATGCGGCGAAAATGCGTCAGATGAGTGGTGGCCAGTTCAATATTCCAATCGTTTTCCGAGGTCCTACGGCTTCTGCCGGTCAGCTGGCGGCAACGCACTCGCAGGCATTCGAAAGCTGGTATGCGAATTGCCCGGGGCTTAAAGTGGTGGTTCCGAGTAATCCTGCAGATGCAAAAGGATTGCTTAAGAGCTCCATCCGTGATGACGACCCGGTGATCTTTATGGAAAGTGAGCAGATGTACGGTGATAAGGGTGAGGTTCCAGAAGGAGAATACCTGATCCCGCTGGGCGTGGCAGAGATCAAGAGAGAAGGTAAGGATGTGACCATAGTTTCCTTCGGAAAGATCATAAAGGAAGCCTACAAGGCAGCCGAAGATCTTGCTAAAGAGGGAATTGAATGTGAAATCATCGATCTGCGTACAGTACGCCCGATGGACCATAAGACCATTATTGATTCAGTAAAGAAAACCAACAGGCTGGTGGTACTTGAAGAGGCCTGGCCCTTTGGGAATGTGGCTACAGAGATAACTTACCAGGTTCAGAGTCAGGCGTTCGATTATCTCGATGCTCCTGTGGTTAAGCTCAATACAGGAGACACACCTGCTCCATACTCACCTGCTCTTCTCGCAGAATGGCTGCCAAACAGCGACGATGTGGTGAAGGCCGTTAAGAAGGTGATGTACAAGTAGTTTTGATTCAATAAAAAGACTCAAAGCACAAAAAGCCAAAACACAAATAAATTCCAACTACAAAGGTTCTAACTCCCAAATAATAACACACAGGGATGTTAGGATCAAATAATCACACACCTTACGATCTTGAAGAGCGCACTCTACTCTTCGCGAGAAATGTGCGGCAATACATTCAGAAATTACCAGTATCTATTGCTAATAACGAGGACTCTAAACAACTTATTAGATCTTCAGGATCTATTGGGGCGAACTACATTGAAGCCAATGAATCCGTTAGTAAAAAAGATTTTCTGTATAGAATCCGAATAAGTCGAAAAGAAGCCAAAGAGAGTGTGTACTGGCTTCGATTGATTTCCGGTTCGAATCAATTATCATCGGAAACAGAACTTCGTTCGTTGATTCAGGAAGGCATAGAACTAAAGAAAATTCTTTCGGCTATTGTTGAAAAATCAAAGTCAAATTAAATTCTTGATCCTTGGAGTTTATTTGAGATTTGTTAGTTGTTTTTTGTGATTTCATTAAAACCTATTTAGGCTAATTATTGTTTCTTTGCATTTCCGAAAAGGCTAAAATTTTTTCGATGCCGACACGTTTCCTACTTATGAAACAGATTTTACCTGTTTTCTTATTTCTATTCTCAATAGTTTCATATTCCCAAACCAAAGTAAGCGGTGTGGTGAAGGACGATTACGGTGACCCCGTGGCCTTTGCTAACGTTATCTTTAAGGATTCCAATGAAGGCACCATCACTAATGAAGACGGGCGTTTCTATCTGGAGAGTTCGGAAGATTTTGACGCAATCTGGGTGAGTTTCGTTGGCTACGACCTAAATACGGTTCCCCTCACCAAAAAGACCACCTATGATCTCACGGTAGTGTTGAAAGAGGCTGTTGATAGCCTCGATGAGGTTGTTGTTTACAGTGGGAAGACTTCTAAAAAGGACAACCCGGCACTTGTCATCCTCCGAAAGATCTGGGAAAATCGTCGTGAGAATGGGGTGAAGAAATTCAAGCAGTATGAATACGATAAATACGAGAAACTGGAATTCGATCTCAATACCATCGATTCAGGATTAATAAAAAGTAAGGTCTTCAAAGGAATGGAGTTTGTCTGGGAGCAGATAGACACCTCGAATATTACAGGTAATTCCTATCTCCCTATTTTTATCAACGAAGCCTATTCTAAAGTTTATGGCGACAACCAGCTCAGCCAGGAGAAGGAGATACTCGAGGGGAATAAGAACTCAGGATTCGAGAACAACCAAACCCTCATCGCCTTTATCAAAGATCTCTATAAGGAGTATGATGTTTACGATAATTATATGAAGTTCTTCGACAAAGCCTTCACCAGCCCTTTGTCGAAAACAGGAATTGATGTCTATAATTACGTCCTCCTCGATAGCGCCTATCGCGACAACAAATGGTGCTATAACATCGTGTATTACCCGAGGCGAAAGAATGAGCTTACTTTTAAAGGGGATTTCTGGGTGAACGATACTACCTGGGCGATCAAAGAGATCAACCTGCAGGCTTCCAAAAGTGCCAACCTGAACTGGGTTCGGGAGGTTTATATTGAACAGGAATTCGATGTTCTGAATGATTCGATCTTCCTGATCACACGGGATTACTTTTTGTCCGATTTCAGCCTGAGAAAAAAGGAAGGTGCACGTGGGATCTACGGAAAGCGCACCACCCTCTATGATAATTATGAGTTTGATGTTCCGAAGGGAAAAAAATTCTACAGCGAGCAGACGGATCCTTACGCCTACGAGATATATAATCGCCCAGATGAATTCTGGGAGGAAAGGCGGATGGAAAACCTGAGCAAGGACGAAAAAGGGGTGTACGAAATGCTGGATACACTCAAGACCATCCCGAGGTTCAAATCGTTGTACAATGTCGCTGCCACTCTGGCTTCGGGTTATTATGAAGTAGGGAATTTTGACGTAGGGCCGGTGTTCTCCGTCCTCGGATTCAACGAGGCGGAAGGTACACGTATTCGACTGGGAGGCAGAACGTATTTCAGTCAGAACGACCCATGGCGAATCGAAGGTTTCGGGGCTTACGGTTTTAAGGACAAGCGTTTCAAATACGGCTTGTCGGCCAAATGGTTGCTCGACCGTAAATCCAGGCTAACGATTTTCGGGGGAAACCGAAAGGATGTGGAGCAAACCGGGGCCAGCCTTACCACCAGTAACGATGTACTGGGAAGGAGTTTGGCGTCTTCGGCCCTGATCACAGTTGGAGCGAACGACAAGCTATCCAGGATCAACCTGAGTACGGCCGGGTTCAGTATTGAACCGGCAAAGAATTTCAAGGTACAGGTAACGGGTTCTTACAGAACTCTGGAGTCGGCTACGGATACCTTCAGCCTGGATTATCTCGATGAGAATGGGGTGGTACAGAGCGAGATCTCCCAGCCCGAGGTGGAACTGGCATTGTTTTATACCCCTAACAGGAAGACCTCCGGCTACGGTGTGGAGAGAACCATTATAAACGACGGAGATTTTCCTTCCTTTTACCTGGGGTACACCTACGGACTGAAAAATGTGCTTGGTGGTGATTTCGAGTACAGCAAACTGCAGGCATTATACACTCAACCCTGGAATATCGGTGGATTGGGGAGGTTGTGGACCACGATTGAAGTAGGAAAGATCTACGATCCCGTTCCTTTGGGATTATTGAGTCCGATACCCGGCAACCAGACGCTCTTCAGTATTTACAACGCCTTTACCAACCTGGATTTTTACGAATTCGTAACCGATAGTTACGCGAGTTTCCACATTCAGCATAATTTCGGTGGGCGGATATTTTCGAGGGTTCCCTTGTTGCGAGAGCTCGATCTGAGAGAAGTAGTAGGTTTCAGGGCGGCATACGGGACCATTTCCGATGAAAACATCGCACTGAATGCGCCAAACACTCTGATGCTACAGGCGCCCGAGGACATCTACTGGGAGTGGAGCGTGGGTGTAGGGAATATCTTTAGGATTTTCCGACTCGATTTTAACTTCCGTGGAAATTACCTGAATAACCCGGATGCGAGGAAATTTGGGGTGACCGGAACCTTTGGCTTTTCGTTCTAAAAAGCTGGCATTTTATCTTACCTACCCCAAAAATTTTCTTACTTTTGCAACCGCAAAAAAGAAAGAGATTTCTAACTAAACAAACTATAATGGAACAGAACATTATCTATGTACCAATCGCCCTGTCAGTATTAGGCTTATTATTCATGCTGGTGAAGATGAGCTGGGTTAAAAAACAAGCTGCGGGTAGCGAGCGAATGCAATCTATTTCCAAAAGCATTAAACAAGGAGCACTTGCCTTCCTGAACGCTGAATACCGCTTACTATTGATCTTTGCGGTAATTGCAGCCGGTTTGCTGTACTTCATCTCAACCCAGGTGGATACTACCAGTTGGATGATCGTACCAGCCTTTGTGTTCGGCGCTATCTTTTCAGCTGCTGCGGGTAATATCGGGATGCGTGTTGCTACCGAGGCCAACGCGAGGACTGCCGAAGCTGCCAAAACCAGTTTGCCAAAAGCCCTGAAGGTTTCCTTCGGAGGAGGTACGGTAATGGGACTTGGAGTTGCCGGACTTGCAGTGCTTGGTCTTTCGCTCTTCTTCCTGATCTTCATAGGACAGTTCATGGGTAATGAAAGTGCTTCCTTCTACGATAATATGACCCTGGTTCTCGAGACCCTTGCAGGTTTCTCTTTGGGTGCTGAAAGTATTGCACTTTTCGCTCGTGTGGGTGGTGGTATCTACACCAAGGCTGCCGATGTGGGTGCCGACCTTGTTGGAAAGGTCGAAGCCGGGATCCCGGAAGACGATCCGCGTAACCCTGCAACCATCGCAGATAACGTAGGAGATAACGTAGGGGATGTTGCCGGTATGGGTGCCGACCTTTTCGGTAGTTATGTGGCGACAGTACTTGCTTCCATGGTATTGGGTAATTACGTGATCCGAGATATGAGCATCGAGACTCAGTTTACCGATGCCTTCAACAATATGGGGCCTGTTGTGCTTCCATTGGTGATCGCCGGTGTTGGTGTACTTGCTTCCATCATCGGAACCTTCCTGGTTAAGATCAGTAGCAACGACGCTAAAGAATCCCAGGTACAGAAAGCTTTGGATATGGGTAACTGGACGGCAATCATTCTTACATTGATCGCTTCCTGGTTCCTTATCGACTGGATGCTACCAGAAACTATGCAGATGTCTTACTTCGGAGAAGGGATAAAAGAAATACCTTCCAGACACGTTTTCTACAGCTGTATGATCGGTCTGGCTGTTGGAGCTTTGATCTCATTCGTAACGGCACACTATACAAGTCTTGGTAAGAAGCCTGTAATGGATATCGTTCAGAATTCCAGTACGGGAGCTGCGACAAACATCATCGCTGGCCTTGCGGTAGGAATGCGTTCCACTTTCTGGAGTGTACTATTGTTTGCCGGTGCGATCTACGGATCGTACGAGCTAGCTGGTTTCTACGGGGTGGCACTGGCGGCTTCAGCCATGATGGCTACAACGGCCATGCAGCTGGCTATCGATGCCTTCGGGCCGATCGCCGATAACGCTGGTGGTGTTGCCGAAATGAGCGAACTCGAATCTCACGTTCGTGAGCGTACCGATATCCTTGATTCCGTAGGAAATACAACTGCAGCTATCGGGAAAGGTTTTGCTATTGCGTCCGCAGCACTCACTGCTCTTGCACTTTTTGCTGCCTATGTGACCTTTACAAAGATCCACGGTATCAATATCTTTAAAGCCGATGTACTTGCTGCCCTGTTTGTGGGTGGAATGATCCCGGTAATCTTCTCGGCACTCGCTATGAAGTCGGTTGGAAAAGCAGCTATGGAAATGGTGAAGGAGGTGCGTCGACAATTCAAAGAGATTCCCGGTATCATGGAAGGTACGGGAACTCCGGAATACGCAAAATGTGTGGATATTTCGACAAAGGCTGCCCTTAAGGAAATGTTGCTGCCAGGCTTGATCACTATCATTACCCCTATTATCATCGGAATCGTATTCGGACCAGAGCCTCTGGGAGGTTATATGGCCGGGGTATGTGTAAGCGGTGTGATGTGGGCGATCTTCCAGAATAATGCCGGTGGGGCTTGGGATAACGCCAAGAAGTCTTTCGAGGCTGGTGTAATGATCGACGGTGAAATGACTTTCAAAGGTAGTGAGGCTCATAAAGCAGCCGTTACCGGAGATACTGTTGGTGATCCATTCAAAGATACCTCGGGTCCATCTATGAACATTTTGATCAAACTTACCTGTCTTGTTGGTCTTGTTATTGCACCTCTTCTTGTAGATGGGCACGGCGAATCGGACCAGGCGCTTCACACAGATTCGGACGAGATGGTGTTTATCGATGAAGATGGAAATAAGACGATCCTCACAGATGTTAAGGACAACAAAATGATCGATGAAAAGGCGGAAGTGAAGAAAGAGATCAAAGTAGAAATGTCTACTGAAGGCGATGTAACCACCGCTAATGTCACTATTGAAACTACTAAGGATGGAGAAACAACTTCAGAAACAAAAACTTTCACAGGTACTGAAGAAGAGGTCAAAGCCCAGGTAGACGCCTTGAAAGAAGCAGAAGTGAATGTTGAAAAAGGTACAAAAGTGGTCAAAGAGGTAATTGAAGAAGTTGAAGAGAAGAGCTAACTCGACCTTGATACAATAAAAAAACCCGAACATATCGTTCGGGTTTTTTTATGCATTTAAATTTTTATGATTATCTCATAAATTCAAATGTGCTGTCGGTAGTAACAGTTGAAGTTGCTCCTCCTTGATTTATCATTTCTACATCAACTACGTTCAGGATCAGGCTTGTCTCCGAAAGTTCCACAATTGTAGCTGTGCTAGCCTCACCATTGTTGGTTACAGTAAGCTCATCATTGTTCAATTCCCATTCTCCAACTTCCGAGAAATTCAGGTTTTCTATATTTTGAGTAATGGTTTGTCCTTGAACGGTTGTGGTTAATTCAATACTGTAGGATCCTTCTGATGTAACCTCATTCGGGTTTTCATTAAATGTAACAGTAAAATTGTAGTCATAGCCAACACCTTCGAAATTGGAAGTTATTGTAATTCCATTTGCGGTAACCTCCGATGTTCCCGTGTACATAACGCTAGTTCCGTTCCAAGTTCCTAGGATACTATCCTCACTAGTATTGTTATTGCTGTCGTCGTCATTCGAACAGGCCGAAAAAGTAATGGTAATAACGGCCAATAAAATTAGCTTTAAAGCTTTCATAGAATAGATTTAAGTTGTTTTTAAAGCGGGCAAAAGTATGATAATTATGTCATTAATCATACCTGTATTCGGCAGCCTAATCGTTTCTGCCTAAGAATCAGATAAATAAAAAAAGAATTAAGAAACTTATTCCTGAAATAAACCGTGGATCTCTGCGTCAATTTTTTCAATGACGTCACCGAGATGTTCAGGGTTGTCAACGAAGTTTATATTGTCCACATCGAAGATAATGAGATTACCCTTGTTGTATTCCTCAATCCATGCCTCGTAGCGTTCGTTTAGACGGCTGAGGTAATCAATACTAATGGAATTCTCATATTCACGGCCCCTGGCATGAATCTGCTGCACAAGGTTTGGAATCGTGCTTCGGAGATAGATGAGCAGATCCGGGCCTTTGGTGACACTTTCCATCAGGTCGAAAAGCGAACGGTAATTTTCGTAATCGCGGTTGGTCATCAGACCCATGGCGTGTAGGTTGGGAGCAAAGATGTACGCATCTTCGTAGATCGTACGATCCTGGATGATGTTCTTGCCGCTTTCCCGAATATCAAGCAACTGACGGAACCTGCTGTTCAGAAAGTAAACCTGGAGGTTAAAACTCCAGCGCTCCATCTGGTTGTAAAAATCGTCCAGGTAGGGATTGTCTTCCACATCTTCATAATGTGCTTTCCATTTGTAATGTTTGGCGAGTAACCTGGTAAGCGTGGTTTTTCCTGAACCGATGTTTCCTGCAATAGCGACGTGCATAAATATTATTGCTTGGGTTTAGTTAGCGTATAATTGTGAATGAATTTGCCGTCATAAATATACAGGAAATCTTGGGTAAGCTGCAAGTCCTTTACCGGGTTTTCGGAGATCGGAGGATTTATTGGGCTAAGCAGTAAAACTGTATCCGGATCGAGGTTGGCCTCCAGGTAAAGCTGGTTGTCCTTTAACGCGAACAACCATTGATTTTGCTGTGCGATCTTATCGAATCCTTCGGCATGGCTTTCTGAAAGAAAACTTCCGTAGATGTTGTATTTCTGAATGGATTCCGAAGTTAAAACATAGCAAAAATTGAAATCATTTGCGAGTTGAATGACCTCCTCCGTAATTGGTTGGGAGATAACGGTACGCAATCCATTCCTGTAATTGTACAATTCCAGCTGCTGGGTATCGATATTCATTATCCATAGCCTGTTGTTGCCTGCGTTTTTTGCAGCGCCTAAATTAACAAAATCATCCAGGGTGTTGAAATTGATCCTTTCCACTTCATTCAGGCGATTGTCCACCAGGACCACTGTATTCGTCTCCCTGTAAAACAGCACTACATTCAACGGGTTTATGATATCTGCCGAAGTCAGCGGCCCAAGTTGGTAATCGCGAAAAACAAAATCACCAAGGGGACCAGTTTTGTGAAGCACCATATCTTTAAGGAAATACGTATTCTTGTAAGAATCCTTGCCAATAAACACCTCAGCTTCCAATGGAGTGGAATCGACTTTGGACAGTGTTTGGGAAGACAGTTGCAGGCTAACCAGCAGCAGCAAAAAAGCGAAGCTTTTCATATACGACAATATACAAAAAGCAACGTAGAAATCAGCAGATTAGTTTATAACCGAAACCTCTTACGTTCACGATCTGAACCGTTTCATCCTGCTTTAGTTTCTTCCTGAGCCTGCTGATGAACACGTCCATGCTGCGCGCACTGAAGAAGTCGTCGTCCTGCCAAAGCTTCTTCAGGATAAAGGAGCGATCCAGCACTTCATTGCGGTTTTTATTCAGGTGAAACAACAGCTGCGACTCCCTGTAGGTGAGTGCCACAGGTTCTTCCTCCAGGAAGGTGAGCGACTGTTTTGCAGGGTTGAAAAGGTAGGCGCCGATCTGACTTTCAGATTGGTCATTTCCCCGATTGCTGTTCAGCAGGTTCTCGATCCTAACGATGAGCTCTTCCATGCTGAAGGGCTTTTTAAGGTAGTCATTTCCGCCCAGGGTAAATCCTTCCACCACATCGCGTGTTTGCGACTTGGCCGTGAGGAAGATTATAGGGATGTCGCTGTCCTGGACCCTAATATCGCGGGCGAGGTTAAAGCCGTCCTTTTTCGGCATCATCACATCGAGCACGAGCAGCTGGGGTTCTGTTTCGTGGTATTTTTCTTCGGCCTCCTTTCCATCGGTACACAGGATCACTTCGTAGCCCCTTGTTTCCAGGCTTTCCTTCACGATCTGGCCCAATGAGGGCTCATCTTCAGCAAGTAATATCCTCGTCTTAATTTGCATCTGGCAATTCGATTATGAAATTTGTCCCGTCCCCGAGATCGAGCTCAATGGTACCACCGTGTTTTTCCACGATCTTGCGGGTATAATACAAGCCAATTCCGAAGCCTTTCACGTCGTGCGTATTGCCTTTCGGAACTCGATAGAACTTCTCGAAGATATTCTTTTTATGCTGCTCCCCAAGTTCTTTTCCGTTATCCTTGATTCTGATTCGAATATGGTCTGACGCTTTTTCAATACTCACCTCGATAATTTCACCACCGTATTTCACGGCGTTATCGATTACATTGTTAAGGGCATTCTCAAAATGAAAAGGATCCACACGATACGGTATTGTGGGTTGACTACCGCTGAATTTGATCGTCTTGCCCGAGGCTGCGAAGATCTCCTTCAGGGTGGATTTCTCCAGCATGGCGGCCAGGTCTGTCTCTTCGTATTGTAACTGAAGACTATCGCTGTCCAAGGTAGCCGTTTCCAGTAGTTTTTCTACCATCCCGTTGAGTTTTTCCACCTGTTCCAGAGACATCTTCGCATAGCGTTGGTTCTTTTCGGCATCCTGCTTATCGTTGAATCCCTGTATAGCTTCCATCGCAACACCAATAGTGGCTATGGGCGTTTTGAACTCATGGGTGATATTGCTGATCAGGTCGTTTTTTACTTCTGAAAGTTGCTTCTGGTGACGAATTATTTTCAGCAAATACATCAAACAGGCAATTACTCCGGCCACAAGTAGAAAAGAGAGAAGTATCCCGAGTAAGTTTCGCTTGAGGATGGACATTGTGATGTTACTGAAGTGAATGGTGAGCGAATTATTCTGAAAACTGAATTGCGATTCGGAACTGGTTGAAAGCCTGGATTTCTCTATTATTTCCGGGCGAAGCGATTGAAATTTTTTAAACGCGGCACGATGGGTGAGTCCGTAATCAATATTCAGGTTTTTCCTTTCTAATTCTGAAGCCACAAGGCTGTCCATTCGCTTGAGGGAAAGCGTGTCTTCCTGGAAAGAGAGGATGATCTTGGACGATAGCAATTCAACCGGTTCGGAAAGACTGTCTATGAATGCAATCCTTTTCAGATCGGGGTTGAGTGTATCTATTATGGTTATGCTCACATTGCCACTATCCAGGTTGGTGCGGGTTTTCAGCATGGAAAAACGTTCGGGTACTTTGGTCACGTTGAGTTCCAGCTGACCTCTATTCTGAAGTGAATCTTTTAAATTGAACCTATTGTCGAGCCAGTGCTTCCTGCTTATATGTGTGCTATCGGCCAGGAAATTGAACGACCTGGCCTTCGCCAGGTTTGTATAGTAATTATCCACGGCCTTGTCTAAACTGGTCTGAACATCATTGATCAACTGTTGTTTTCCAACCTCGTAGTTCTTGTAGTTCCAATACACCTGAATGCACAAAGTGGCCAGGATGACCAGTGCAATGAAATATAATATACCTTTGTATCTCAGGTTGTTCATGCTTCAAAAGTAGGAAGTATTTACTAGGTAAATGCTATGCGTTAACACTAGTTAACACTGCTTAACCCATATTATCACTAGATTGCTTCATCTTTGTGTTGCATTAATCGAAACACGACAATTATGAAAATTCAAGTTACCCTCACCTTAGTTTTAGCCTTGTTGGCCACTTCACTTTTTGCCCAGGAGTTCCGGGGCGTGGCTACCTATAAAACAGACCGAAAAGTAAGCCTGCGCATGGACAGCACCTCCATGGTGGACAGCGAGATGCACAAGCAGCTCGAGGCACAGTTACGCAAGCAATTCCAAAGGGAATACACTCTTAATTTCAACACGGAAGAATCTTCCTATACCGAAGTGGAGAAACTGGATGCTCCGGCACCGGCCGCCTCGGGAGGGATCAATATCGTGGTAGCCGGGAACACCGATATCCTGTATCGCAATACAGCCGAGGATAAAATGGTTCGGGAAACCGAGATCATGAGTAAACCCTTCCTTATCAAGGACGCACCGGAGCGCCGGGAATGGGTGTTAGAAAAAGAAACAAAGTCCATCGGGGAATATACATGTTTCAAAGCTACTTCCACAGAGGAAATTGAAGAGAGGATGTTCAGTACCGAAGTTGACAGCGTAACGACAACTACCAAGCTTCGCACAACTACGGCCTGGTACACCCTCGATATTCCCGTTCAGCATGGTCCTGGTGACTACTGGGGACTTCCCGGGCTGATCCTGGAGATCAGTGATGATGATCAGACCATACTCTGCTCGAAGATCGTGATGAATCCGGAGAAAGCCGAGGAGATCAAAGCTCCCAGGAATGGAAAAGTGGTGACCCAGGCTGAATTCGACGCGATCCAGGAGAAAAAGATGAAGGAGATGCAAGAGCAGTTCGAGAGCAGCGGCCGGCGCGGGGATGGAGAGAACAGGATGATGATCCGAATTGGCGGATAGTTTATTCCGTCATTCCCTTAAACCTTTTTAACACTTTATTGTCTAAGGATTTTCAAGTAATCACCTTACTTTGTTAACACAAACTAAATTATCTGTGATGAAAAAATTATCCTTACTAGCCATTCTTTTGCTTACCATCGCCAGTTATTCCCAGGATATCAACGGGATAGCCTATTACGAATCCAAGACCACAGTGGACATGAACGAGTTCGGGAATCGTGAAATGAGCGAAGACATGAAAAGACAGATAATGGAACGTATGAAAAATTATCTTGAAAAAACCTATATCCTCACCTTCAGTGGACAGGAGTCCGTTTACAAGGAAGAAGAGAAGCTCGAAGCAGGAGCGGGGCGAGGAGGTTTCGGGATGATGATGGGAAGTTTTTCACCCGGAGTTCAGTATAAGAACCTGGCTGAAAACAAGATCCTTGAAGAACGTGAGTTCTTCGGAAAGGAATTCCTGATCAACGACACCCTTACGAACCTTGACTGGCAGGTGACCAAGGAATCCAAGATGATCGGGCAGTACCTGGCGATCAAGGCTACAGCTATGAAACCTGTGGACGAGAATGATTTCAGTATGGCAAGAAGACGTAACAGGGATCGAGATAACGACGAAGAGAAGAAAGAAGGAGAAGAAGCCACAGATAGTACAGAAAACAAAGAGCCACGAGATCCGTTCGATGAGATCGAGATCCCCAAGACGGTTGAGGTAACCGCCTGGTTCACACCACAGATACCAATTGGTAACGGACCAGGGGAGTATGCCGGTCTGCCCGGACTTATCCTCGAGTTGAATGTACACCGAACAACGCTGCTGTGCTCGAAGATCGTGCTGAACCCAAAGGAGCAGGAGAAGATCGTTCCGCCGAGTAAAGGAAAGGGAGTGACACGTGAAGAGTACAACAAGATCATAAAAGAGAAAATGGACGAAATGCGTGAGAACTTTAGAGGCCGTGGTGGCCGACGAGGTGGCGGCGGAAGGCGTTTCGGTGGATAAAACACAAAATCTCAGATGAAAAAACTACTACCAATAGCGGCAGTTCTGCTGTTCGCCAGCACCCTTACTGCGCAAAGTATAAAAGTTCGAGGCGTTATCTCGGACACCCTGAATCAACCCCTGGAATTTGCCAATGTGATCGCTACCGTTCAGGAAAGTGGTGATATTGAATCCTACGGGATCACAAACCAGGACGGACTGTTTCAATTGGATCTACCCAAAGGTGAGACCTATAACCTCAAGGCGAGTTTTCTTGGTTACGAAACGCTTACGCGTACAATTACCGTTGCTGAAGACGCCGAGAATATGAGAATGGATTTCACCCTGAGATCTATTTCCACCGAACTCGACGGAGTAGAGATCGTATATGAAATGCCGGTTACGGTTAAGGGAGATACCATAGTTTACAATACGGATTCTTTCACTACCGGGGACGAAAGGAAGCTCGGGGATGTGATGAAGAAATTGCCGGGTGTGGAAGTCAATGATGACGGAGAGATCGAAGTGGAAGGCAAAACGGTATCCAAGGTGATGGTGGAAGGCAAGGACTTCTTTGATGGCGATTCGAAACTGGCCACTAAGAACATACCGGCCGATGCCGTGGATAAGGTGGAAGTCCTTCGGAATTACAACGAAGTGGACCAGATGCGCGGACTGGGGAACGACCAGGACAACGTTGCGATCAATATCAAACTAAAAGAAGGAAAGAAGAAATTCTGGTTTGGTGAAGTGACTGCCGGAGCCGGTATCGACAGCAATGAAGATGGACGTTATCTCATTCATCCGAAACTGTTCTATTACAGTCCGGACTATAGTATCAACATCATTACCGACTTCAACGATATTGGCGAAGTTCCATTCACCTGGAGGGACTATTTCAACTTTACCGGCGGGTTCAGGAACTTCAACAGGGGAGGCGGAACTCAGTTCAATATTAGTCAGAATGACCTCGGGTTCGCCGTAACCCAGAATAACAGGGCGAATGCTATTGAAGCGAAATTCCTCGCTGCGAATTTCAGCTGGCGCGTAAACCCGGCTCTGGATCTTAGCGGTTTCGGAATACTGTCCGACAATCGTACGAACATCGTGAATAACTCGATTCGTCAATATATTGCTTCCGGTTTCACCGAAACCACCGAAAGTGTTAACGACCAGAAGAACCAACTGGCGATGCTGAAACTGAGCAGTGTGTACAAGCCAAGTACCGACTTCCAACTGGATTACGACGTGATGGCGAAGGTATCGGACCAGGCCGAGGACGACAACACCCTTTCTGTGTTTGGCCCGGATGGTAGGAACGAAATCGAGGAAACCATGGAAAACCAACCGTTTTCCATCAACCAGAATGTGAATGCGTATTACACCATGAACGATAAAAACATCTTTGCCGGGCAGATTCAGCACCTATGGCAGGATGAGGATCCATTTTATAAAGCAATAACCGATTCACTACCCTTTATGAACCTATTGCCAGTGATGCCGGACAATCGTTTCGATATCAACCAGCAGAGGAATGTGAAAACGAACAAAATTGACGGAAAGATCGATTATTACTACGTTCTGAACAATACCAGTAACCTGAACTTTACCCTGGGGACCACTTACAGTAACCAGCAATTCGATTCCAGCATCTTCCAGATTCTGAACGATGGTAGTGAAGTTCCCTTAACCGAAACCAACACCATGGACGGGCAATCTACCTCCCTGGTCAATGACGTTAATTATACTTTCACCGATGTATTCCTCGGGTTGCATTATAAGGTGAAGACAGGTGAATTCATTTTCACTCCCGGGTTGACACTACACAATTACAATCTAAGGAACCGGCAGTTCGGAGCCTCGGTCACTCAGAATGACTGGATGGTGCTACCAGACTTCAATGCAATATGGAACATCAAGAAGAGTGAAAGTCTTCGGTTCAACTATTCCATCTCGGCCCAGTACACCGATATCAATAACTACGCGGAGGCCTTGATCTTCAATAACTATAACAGTTTGTTCGGGGGTAACCGGAACCTTGAGAACGCCCTGTCGCACCAGTATTCGCTTACCTATTTCAGTTTTAACCTGTTCAATTATACCAATATCAGTGGTTCGCTGAACTATAGCAGGAATGTGGAAGGACTGAAGAACAATTCGCAGATCGTTGGGATCAACCGGGTGGGAAGCATCATCAATATCGATAGTGACTTCCCGGATGAGACATTCTCCGCCTTCTTCCGTTTCAGTAAAACCGTGAAAAAAATCCAGTTTACACTGAACGGGAATGTGTCGCTCAACAAATCCAATAACCTGATCAACGAGGTGATCACCCAGAGTGAAAGCTTCACGCAGAGCTACCGCGGAAGTGTACGCTCAAATTTCAGGAATTGGCCGAATTTCGAGGTTGGGTATCGCTTGTCTGTGAATCAATACGACAACGGTGGTCTGGAACAAACGTTCTATACCCAAAGGCCATATGCCAATATGGACATAAACTTCCTGAAACATTTTTCGCTCAATGCCACCTGGGATTACTACAATTATACCAACGACGCCAATACGGTAGACAATACGTATTCGTTCCTGAACTCTACACTTTACTATCAAAAAGGAGATAGTCCGTGGGAATTCTCCATACAGGCGACCAACATACTGGACACCGAATTCACGAATAACGATAGTTTCAACGAGCAGTTCAATACGACCTCTCAGTATTTCGTACTGCCTCGTATCCTCATGTTCGTCGTGAAATACGATTTATAGGTTTTCTTCTGAAATAGGGCAATTGCCCTATTTCAGAAAATCATTGATTTGCTGAATTTTATAGCGTAAAAACCTTACGTTATGAGACAGTTATTAGCATTATTCCTATTAGTTACTACACTATCACTTGCCCAGGATTATCCCACCGGGATGATCTGGGACGAAGAAGTCTACCGGAGTATACCCTATAAGGTACAGTTCACGGCATCGACTTACGAAGATCTACCGGACTCCTACTCCCTGGAGAAATTTGCACCGGTTCCCGGGAACCAGGGACAGTTTGGTACCTGTGTGGCATACGCCAGTGCCTATGGCCTTCGTACCATCATGCTGGCCAAAGATCTCAATATTGAAGATAAGACCACCATCACTCAAGCGGCTTTATCACCTTCCTATGTTTACGCCCTGATCAAACGTGAAGATGATGTGAATTGTGATAAGGGTGCAAACCCGAAGCTAGGTCTGGAAGCCTTGAAGATCGCCGGTGCTCCTACGCTAAAGACCATGCCCTATGCATGTAATCCCGCGATTACGAAAGAGGCACAGATGGAAGCCATTGATTATCGTATCCGCGATTATCAGACCTTGTTCTTTTTCGACGCACAGGATCCTGGAGTAAAGACAAATGCCACAAAGAAAGCACTTACTGAAGGATATCCTGTTTTGCTTGGAATGAAGCTGCCGGAGAGTTTTTTCAGGGCGACGAAGGTTTGGCGTTCAAAGGAGACAGACAAGGGTACCATGGCCAAAAAGCACGGCTATCACGCCATGGTTGTGGTTGGATATGACGATAATTACGAAGGCGGAGCCTTCCGTGTGCTGAATAGCTGGGGAACCGCCTGGGGCGATAATGGATACATCTGGGTTCCCTACAAAGAATACGAGGAATGGGCTATGGGAGCGCTTCAGCCGTATAGCTACTACGAAAAGAAAGAAGACAAGAAGAAAGACGAACCAAAGGTCGATCCTGTAAAACCGGACGAGCCGGAACCACCTGCGCCGCCAAAACCAGACGACAAACCTATTGCTAAGAAATTGCCGGAAGGAAGCCTTCGATTCGAGACGAATACAGGTGGTGAAATGAAGGTAACGCGTATTTCAACCCGAAACCTAATTGTCGAGGACGATGTGGAAGGTGAGGACCTGGTGGCTTACCGAATGGTAGACGGATACCCAAGTGGTACGCGTTTCAGGTTTTACCTTAAAAATGTGAACGAAGGCTATATCTACGCCTTTGCCACGGACCTCAACGGTAAGATCAATAAGATTCTTCCTTTTGAGGATGGGATGTCTCCGCTTATCGGGGCGAATTCGGAATTTGCCTTTCCAAGCGAGAAAAAAGTGATCCGAATGGACCAGAATCCCGGTACTGATTACCTGTTGATCCTTTTCAGTCAGCAGGAACTTGACCAAAAACAACTTCTCGCGAAAATGATGAGCACCAGTGGCGGACTTACCTCTAAGATTAAAACTGCCCTGGGAGACGACCTGATAGACAAGAGTATGGTGCAATATGAAGCCGGGACACCTGGATTCAAGGTGAAAGAAGGCGCCAAGGGATATGTGGTACCTTTAATGGTTGAAATAACACATTTGTAGGATGAAACGGTTATTTATTGCATTTGCATGTTTTGCTGTAGTTCAACTTTACGGCCAGCAAACACAGATCGCGGTTCAATCGGGACATAACGATATCATCACCCAGGTGAAACTGGACCCGGGCCGCGGACTTATGATCACTTACGGAAGTTTTTCCGATAAAACCCTGAAATTCTGGGATAAATCCAATGGGATGCTATACAAGACCATCGACATCCCGGAACACGCCAGAACCATGGCTGTGGATACCCAACTGGGAAGAACCTACCTCGGTACTGAAAACGAGATCATTGTTTACGATAACAGCTCTCTTTCAGAAATAAAAAGGATAGCGGTAAAGCAGCTGAATACAATGGTGCTGAATCCGCTGGATGGAAAGCTCTATGCGAATTTCGGAACAGAAGGGAATGTAACATTCAAGATCGTAGACCCTGCGAGTGGCTCGATGACGAATGCAACGGATGTCCCATGGCCAAGCCAGGGCAAAGCGATGTACTCTAAGATAGCAGCTAATGGGCAGTTCATACAGTTCGATACGGAATTCGTGGAAACATTCCTCTATTCCTTTGAGGCCAAACAATACGGGGCGCTGCAAAGTCCGCCATTGCTGTGGTTCGAGAATGCCGATATGCTTTTCGCAGATTATATGGATCTCACCCACGTACGATTGATTCGCTATAACGGCTATGAGAACAAGAACGTTTGGGAGAAGGTGCTCGTGATCGAAAAACTGGATCGGATGACAAAACCGCATGCGGGTCAGTTTGCACTTACACCGGATCACAAGGGGCTTTGGGTCGCTCCGGCGCAGTCCACCCTGATGGAACTGGACGCGGCAACAGGCGACGTAAAAGGTGTGATCTACACCAAGAATAAAAAGAACAATATAGTTGCCGACAATACCTTTGTTTATGCACTTGAAAAGGACAATGACAACCTGTTCGCCAAGGGAAGTTACAACAAATACCGGCGTTATGATGAGAACCCGGTGGCACATTTCGGATATAAGAATTTCGTGACCAACGACTTCGAAGTGATTCCCGGAACCAACAGCTTCACTTTGCTTACAAGTGATCTGTACGGAGGCCTGGCGTCGTTTGAGGCGGATGCCGGAAATTCCAGGATGACCTCCTATAACGCCCAATATACTGAGTCGTATTCGTTGAGTGGAAAGCTATACGGTCAACCGGGAAGCAAAGACTTCTACTTCGCGATGAGCAATGTGAAGGAAGGCCTGAAAGGGCTGCAATTGGGTAATGCTGATTCATTCAAAACACTCATGCCCTATCCGAAGAGTGGAAGTGGTTACAGGAGTGTCGATCCGAATTCTGGTCGTATGATCATTGCGGTTCGGAATTCCATAGATGTAATAGATTTTACAAGCCGACGGTCAATTTACCAGGCCATCGTTGAAGGGACGAGTATTGTGAATTATGACTTCCTTTTTATGCCGGACAAACGAGGATTATTACTCTATATGAATGATGAGGTGGTTCCCGAAGCCGATTACAGGCGGCGTCTCGAATACCACGATATTATTTCGAAGAAGGTGTTGTGGAAGCGTGATCATTCCTATTCTTCTCTCCACCTGATCAATGGGGGTTCACAGATCCTCGGATTGAACATCGACACCGACAAAGTTGATATTCTCGATAGTTCCAATGGTAGCCTGGTTCGAACTTTCGGCATTGGTCCTGTGGATTTCGGCACGGATGCCTTCTTAAATCCTTCTAATGATCGATTGATGGTCGTTGAAATGGACAAAGGAACGACAGTCTATGACCTCCAGGGAAATAGAATAGGACATAACGATAATTTCAACGAATTGTATTCCGTGAATCTGGATTTTGTGAATGACCGTTTCTATGCTGAAAGTTCTGACGGGAGTACAAAGTTCTATGAGCTAGAGTCTGGAAAGGAAGTGCTGCGTTTGTATCTATTCGACGACGGTGAATGGATCGCGCATACGCCCGAAGGCCTATTCGATGGTTCCCAGAACGCCTGGGACCGACTAAGTTTTGCTAACGGACGACAATCCATACCGCTGGATCGCGTGTTCGATACGTTTTACACGCCACGGTTGGTCTATAAGGTGTTGTATGAAGGTAATGTGGAAAAACCCGATATCGATATCGACAAATTAAAGCGAGCTCCCAGCGTGGCCTTGAGTTATTCTGAAGGTTCCCGAAACCTAACGGTAGAAGACGATATAGCTGCGATAGAGACCGCAAATGCAAACGCAAAGATCACCGTGAGTGCGAATGCCCATGGCGACAGGATCTCGGAGATACGTTTGTTCCACAACGGCAAACGAGTGACAAGGAACACCAGGAACCTGGTAGTTGAGGATGATGTTCCAACCGGAAATGAGATCTCTTTTGATATAACGCTGCTGGAAGGCGAGAATACGTTTTCTGCCGTTGCACTGAACTCCCAGAATACGGAATCGGCACCAGAATCTTTGGTAGTAACCTACAACAAGCCTAAATCGGTGGTGCAGGAGGTTTCCGGAATCCAGGTTCATGCTGTTGTGATAGGCATCAACGATTACAAGAACCCGAAGTACAACCTGAACTATGCCGTTGCCGACGCCAATGGATTCACGTCTACGGTTAAATCCGGAATGGAGCCTATTACCACAAAAGTACATACCTATATCATTCAGAATGGTGAAGCGAGCAGGACGAAGATCCTGGAAACCCTGCAACAAGTAAGCGAAAAAGCCAAGCCACAGGATATCTTCCTGTTCTATTATGCCGGTCACGGTGTGGTTACCCAGGGCGATTCGAAGGAATTCTTCCTTGTTCCATATGATGTGACCCAGTTATACGGAGCCGAGGAGTCGCTCAAACAAAAAGGGATCTCGGCCAATGAGCTCAAGCAGATCGCTTCCGGCATCCCGGCCCAGAAGCAATTGTATATCCTGGATGCGTGTCAGAGTGCTGGAGCTCTTACAGCCGTTGCTTCTTCAAGGGGAGTTGCCGAAGAGAAAGCTATCGCCCAGTTGGCCCGTAGTACCGGCACACACTGGCTGACAGCTTCGGGAAGTGAACAATATGCCACCGAATTCGACGAATTGGGCCATGGAGTATTTACCTACGTATTGCTCGAGGCTTTATCGGGGAAAGCCGATAGCGGTGATAAGCGTATTACGGTTAATGAGTTAAAGGCATACCTGGAATCCAGGGTACCGGAGCTTTCCGAAAAATACAAGGGAAGTCCGCAATACCCATCCAGTTTTGGGTTCGGGCAGGATTTTCCGGTAAGCGTGAAAAATTAATGATGAAGCAGCTTTCAATTATTGTATTAATGTGCTTTGCACTGAAAATGTTTCCGCAGGAGGCAAAGCTGATCGTTCCCGGGTTTCATACCGCTATCGTTTATGTAAAACAGAAATCCAGTGACAATGCTTTCTTTGTGACGGGAAGTTCGGATCATACCCTGAAAATATGGGATTTTAAAAAAGGAAAGCTACTGGCAGAGTTTGCAGGTGAAGATGATTTTCGCAGTGCTTTATTCATAGAAAACAACACAAAACTGATTGCCAATGACTTGAAAAATTGGTATGTCATTGATCTGCGAAACTTTTCGGTGCTGAAAAAAGGTGCTTTCCCTAAAGGAGCTCTGGTGTATGAAATGAGTCTCGGCTCTCAATCTAATACCTTTATCTACGGATACAAGGTCTACGATACCAAAACGTTTCGAATAGTTGAATTCAACTATAGCAACGGGACCTCCAGGCCACTTTTTGAGTACGAGGGGAAATCGAGTTATTCCAATGTTAATAAAGTTTCCATTTCAGAAGATAAAAAGGATCTCCTGGTATTGACTCGCGATGCCAACTTTCTCTACAATTTCAGCTCGGGAGAAAAGAAAGGTGCCCCTGAGAAGGCGTTTCAATTTCTCGAATCGGAGAATATATTGATAGCAGATCAGATCAACCGAAAACTCAGCTCCTTTAACATAAAAAGTAATACGACCAATTGGACAGTGAGTTCCAGCGGTTTTTCAAACTACAATTCTAAATTTCAGAATAATAAGGACGTTTATTACGACCCGTTTTCAAAGAAAATCAGCTTTTCTCAAAGTCATAATAAACAAAACAGGCTTACCATAATAAACGCGGTTACAGGAAACAGTACGGATGTTACCGTTTTTCCAAGGGAGAATCACAGCAGTATCTTTTCACTGGGAGATGAGATTTTTACCCTTACTTACGACCCGTATTTTCTACAAGTGTGGGACAAGAATGTCAGAAGTAAAAAAAGATCCTTCGGGGAACCGGTTTTTCCGGCTAGTTATATAGAGGGAAGACCCGGGGCCAATACCTTTGGTCTTGTAACCTTTTATAAAAAGCATGCCAAGGTTGTGGATATTCGGGACAGCCGACTGAAATTGAGAGGTTTTGCAACAGAAAAGGGTAATCGGGATGTAAAAGTAAGTAGTGATGGCGCCACAATCTACAGTGGAAGTGAATATCACAAAGGAGAAGGAACACTTTGGCAAAAGGAGAAAGGAGCGAGAGCGTTTCAGTTCAGTATTTTGGATGAAAAGGCCATAGCCGTTGATGTGTCGGGTGATGGAACGAAAATTGGTTTTTTACTGAAGGATGCCGTAAAGGTCTACGACACTAAATCGGGCAGTATACTATTCGAATCATCCTTTCCCAATGAAATGTCTACATACCCTTCGGGACAATTGGTCTTTGCCGAAAATGATCGTTTTATAATCACTTACAGTTCGAAAGATTCCGACAATAAGGTGAAATGCTTCAGTAGCAAACAAAAGAAGATGCTGTGGGATCAAACTCTAAAGACCTCCACCTTCTCCTTTGAAAATGAACATAGGGTATTGGTGCAAACCTATAACGGCAAGACTATCAGAACAATGGATGCGGCTACTGGTAACACCCTTAGTTCGAAATCCTATTCAGGAATGAAAATTGGTGCTCACGGGGTCTTCAATGGCTCACATTCAGTATTTGTACAGGAAGAGGATAAGAATATTGGTGTCTATTCCATAGCTACGGGCAGCTATAGATCTATTTCAACAGGCCTTTCGGGTGAGTTAAATGAACTTTTTCTATTCCAGGATCACTTTTTATTTTCAACCAGCACCGATCCTGTATTACGTCTTTGGGACATTCGTGATGGTAGATTGCTTGCAAAGTTTGTGTTCTTTGACGATAACGAATGGGTTATGGTGACCCCGGAAGGGCGTTTTGATGGTACCCAGGCGGGTATCGAGAAACTTTACTTCGTAAAAGGGGAGACCATTATTGAACTGGAGCAATTATATGAGAAGTATTTCACTCCGGGATTGTTAGCGCAACTGCTTGACAGAACACCAGAAATCGACCCAGGTCCTAAACCACTTCCCGATGTGGAAGACTTGAGTACACCACCTGTAGTTACAATGTCTTATAAAGAATCCAGTAGGAATCTTACTGTCGAAGATGACGACATCCAATCCATAGAAACATTGAATCCACAGGCCATTATAACGGTAAACGCCAGGGCTTCGGGAAGTTCAAAGGTGGCAGAGGTGATCTTATATCACAACGGCAAACGCGTAGGGACCGGAAATCGGAACCTGGTAGTGGAAGATGATGTAGTAGAGTCGAATATGGATAAGCAATTCAACATTAATTTACTTCCCGGCGAAAACCTGTTTAAGGCGATAGCTCTCAATACACAACGAACAGAAAGTGCGCCTTCGAAATTAATCGTGACTTTAAAAGAAGAGGCAAAACCAGTAGTTCAGAACACCGGGGGATTACGTTTACATATGATCGTTGTTGGGATAGACGTATACAAAAATAAGAAGTACAATTTGAATTATGCAGTAGCAGATGCCGGTAGTTTTAAAGAGCAGATTGAAAATGGTGCTCAGAACATTACATCGGCACAGCAAGTTACCTTCATAAAAAATGACGAAGCGGTGCGGGAAACCATCAAAAGTAAGTTTCAGGAGATAGCTTCCCAGGCAAATCCGCAGGACCTGTTTGTTTTCTATTACGCTGGTCACGGGGTTATGTCCCAAGGGAATGATAGTGATTTCTATTTGGTTCCTTACGATGTAACCCAGCTATACGGAAACGACGGTGCCCTGAAACAAAAAGGTATTTCTGCCAAGGAATTAAAAGCATTTGCAGCCGAAATACCAGCCCAAAAACAATTATACATATTGGATGCCTGCCAAAGTGCCGGCGCACTTCAGTCGGTAGCCCTTCGTGGAGCTGCCGAGGAGAAAGCTATTGCACAACTTGCCAGGAGTACGGGAACACATTGGCTGACAGCTTCAGGTAGCGACCAATTTGCCACCGAATTCGACGAACTGGGCCATGGGGTGTTTACCTATGTGCTTTTAGAGGCCTTGTCTGGTAAGGCAGACAGTGGAGATAAACGAATTACGGTTAATGAACTTAAGGCTTACGTGGAAACCCGGGTCCCAGAAGTCTCACAAAAATACAAGGGAAGTCCGCAATACCCATCCAGTTTTGGATTCGGGCAGGATTTTCCTGTTTCTGTTTATAAGTAGGTTTTTAGAGACCCCTCGCCCCGGCGGGGGGTTACAGTTTACTGTATAAGCTGGCCCAGCCTCCGCCGTTCATGGCTTCAATCCCCTGGCTCTTCAATATTCCTGCAGCACTTCCAGAACGCATACCACTGGCGCAGCAGGTGATCACGGGCTTGTTTAGTTTTCTTATTTCTGAAACACGTCCGGATAATTGTTGTAACGGTATATTCCTGGATCCGGGGATAGCGCCTGTATCATATTCTGCCTTAGTGCGAACGTCAATGATAATAGCGTCCCGTTCAATAAATTCCCTGATCTTTTTGGTTTTATTTCCGAAGAGAATAGTGAATAGTCCCATAGGTTTATTTCTTTATTAGTTCTAGTCCGTTATCGATTAAATGTGCGATCTCCGGGCGTTTTAATTTAAGGGCTATAAGGTGATCATGAGCCATGTCGAAAAGGTCATTTTTGTGTTCCGAAGCTAGTTCGCAGATCTCCAGTGGTAATAACCAATCTTCGGGAAAATCATTCTTCGCCCTGCTTAAAATAGTCTCCAAAACCGAGATGTCCTTACCCTCGGGATCTTCCCTGAAATCCCTAACATTTTGATAGAGCTCATTCAATTCTTGCACTTCTGAAGATAGGCCGGGTCGTACCGTTTCCGTTTCGCTTACCTTGTGTGCGAGCACGTCGAAAGAATGATAATCTGCCGCACCGGCAAAGGCCGAAACGATCTCCTTTCCAACGGCCATATCGAAATCCCCCATTTCCGGGGTGAAGAGAACTTCGTCCTTGTACTTTACCGTGCAGTTCGTGAATTGAATAAGCATCAGTTTCCCACTTATATTCCGCATTCCGGTCACGTTGAGGCCATCAACCGTGATCCCGCTCTCGAACTCGAAGGAGATAGGTTTGCCATCGTAGAAATTATAGGCCTGCAGATCCCGGGGGCCCATATTTTCGATCGAAAGGTTGATACCTTTCAGCTTGCCTAATGGTGATCTGAAGCCGTTGGAATGCCTGCGGATTCCGTGCCCTATCACTTCTTTCTCGCGATACGCCAGAGCTGTTTCTCCTTCGGTCTCGAAATACACAACTTCGTTATCTTCGTTTTGGATCATCCTGGTGAATACTCCACTCACCTGTAAACCGGTGCTAAGCTCGATGGTTCCGATCTGCTTACTGCCGATTAGTTTTTTAAGCCCGCGCCAGCCACCCTTTCGAACAGCCATAGTGTTGGCAAATTCCTCGAGTACTTCCTGTAAGTAGGCAAAATCCGGTGTTACATAAAGCTGAGGTTGTGGTTTTGTTATATCGAATTCCTGGTAAGCGGCATCAATGGAGTAGGGTATCTTTTTAACCTCGTCCTGCATACACCAGGCACTTTCGCCAATGGAAGAAAGAAGTCCGGCACCATATATTTTCGGATCGTCAACGGTTCCCACCAGGCCGTATTCCACTGTCCACCAATGGAGGTTGCGAATCAGGGCCATTTCGGAGGGAGCCACTTTTTTTTTCTGAAGTTCATTTACACGATCTTCAGCGGCAGCGATCTTGGCGTCCAGGTCTTCGACCGCCATTGGATTAGCTTCTTTTAGTATGGATAATTGCCGAACGGCCTCATACATTTCATTGTCATGTGCACTGGTAATGGCCTTGGCACCTATCTCCCCGAATCGCCTGAGGTATTCCGCATAATCCGGACTTGCAATGATGGGCGCGTGCCCTGCTCCTTCATGAATGATATCCGGTGCGGGTGTGTACTCGATGTTTTCCAGTTGCCGAATATCACTGGCAATAACAAGTATCTTGTACGCCTGGAATTCCATGAATGCGTTCGGTGGGATAAAGCCATCAACAGCAACGGCAGCCCAACCGATCTCCTTTAGTATACGGTTCATTCCATACATGGAAGGAATCCGCTCTATCGATATCCCGGTTTTCCTTAAACCATCGACATAACTTTCATGTGCAACCTGGCTGAGGTAATCCACATTTTTGCGCATCACATAACGCCACACCGCCTGGTTGATAGGGGTGTAATCGTCGTAGTTCTGTGGTTTTATGAATTGTTTGAGATGCGGCGGTAACCGATCTATCAATTCATTGCTTTCGTAGCTCGTATCCATAAGCCATCAAAAGTACTACAGTGGTTTCAGCTTTCCAAAGTATGTGGCTTTTAAGCGCGATTTCGTTATCTTTGATAGTCTATGAATACTGCAACCCGTAAAGACGAAATTGTAGCGGTCGCTTCCTCTCTTTTCAAGGAAAAAGGATACAATGCGGTTTCGATGAGGGATATCGCCCAGGAGATGGGAATCAAGGCAGCGAGTCTTTACAACCATATTTCGGGTAAGCAGGAGATCCTTTCCACACTTATTATTTTTCTTGCTGAAGAGTTCACCAGGGGGATGAATGCCGTGGTGAATTCCGAAGGAAAACCATTGGACAAGATCAAGGGTGTTATCGAAATGCATATTGACATTACTGTGAATCATTCCGAAGCCCTTGCTGCTTTGAACAATGACTGGATGCACCTGGAGAATGATGACCTGGCGTATTTTGTGAGAATGCGTGAGGAGTACGAGGAAAACTTCAGAAAGATCATTAAAGAAGGTATAAGTGTTGGCGATCTTAAACCAAGACATCCCGAAGTGATCCTGTTTTCAATTTTATCCACCCTCCGAACTTTGTACCTCTGGTATCAGAAACGAGGTAAACTGGATGTTAACGTCCTGAAAAAGGACATGGTAGCGGTAATGTTGAACGGAATTACACAGGAAAAATAAACTTGCAAATTAGACTAACAAACGTTAGTTTTGTGTGTCTTAAAACAGCGGTTAAAAGTGGCTACATTTCACAATCTACAAGTAAAGAATATATACAAAGAAACCGATGATTGCTCCGTGATCACACTGGATATTCCGAAGGAATTGAGAGAAGAGTTTGCATATAGTCAGGGTCAGCATTTAACGCTTAGAGCCGAGATAAACGGGGAGAAGGTTAGACGGAATTACAGTTTGTGTTCCGGGCCTAGTGAAGGAGAATGGCGCGTGGCTGTTAAGATGATACCCGAGGGTAAATTTTCCACCTACGTGAACAAAGAGTTGAAAACCGGAGATTTCATCGAAGCCCTGGCTCCCAGTGGCCGGTTTGGTGTGGACGTAAATCCCGAAAACGCCAAAAATTACTTGTTCTTCGCTGCAGGTAGCGGTATCACGCCTATAATTTCAATGATCAAGGCACATCTGAAGCATGAGCCTAACTCAACTTGCAAGTTGTTTTATGTGAATAAAACGGCTAAATCCATTATCTTTAAAGAAGAATTGGAACAGCTTCGGAATACCTATTTCGGAAGGCTTGAGATCTACTATTTTCTCACTAGAGAGCGACGAGATATTGAGCTGTTCAACGGTAGGTTCGACGATGAACGAATGGCCGTGCTTTGTAAGACATTCATCGATATTCCGGACACCAGCGAGGTATTTCTCTGCGGCCCGGAGGACATGGTGAATTTTGTGAGTGAGTATCTTGTAAGAGCCGGTTTGCCTAAGGAACTGGTACATTTCGAATTATTTGTAAAAGGACTTTCGGAAGAGGATAAAGCCCGGGCCGAACGATTGTCGCAGCAGAACCTGGAAGGAGTGGAGCTCACCATCATTGACGGTGGTAAGGAGTTCCATTTTACCATGACCAGCGACTACGACAATATCCTTGACGCTGCTCTGGGAGCCGGGGCCGACCTACCCTTTGCCTGTAAGGGCGGGGTTTGCAGCACCTGCAAGTGTAAGGTGGTGGAAGGTTCCGTAGAGATGAAAGTGAATTATGCGCTGGAAGACGATGATCTCGCACATGATTTTGTACTGAGTTGCCAGGCGGTACCTCTTTCCGATTCAGTAAAAGTAGATTTTGACGTATAAAGAGTAACGATATGAGTGAAAAAGAAGTAAAGAACCTGGAGGTTATATTCGAAGCCCGCATCGAGCGTGACGACAAGATAGAGCCGAAAGACTGGATGCCTGAAAAATACCGCAAGACACATATCCGCCAGATCTCCCAGCATGCACATTCGGAGATCGTGGGAATGCTACCCGAAGGAAACTGGATCACCAGGGCTCCTTCGCTTCGCCGAAAAGCTGCATTGCTGGCTAAAGTTCAGGATGAGGGAGGACATGGATTATACCTTTACGCCGCAGCCGAAACCCTTGGGATCTCCAGGGAGGAAATGTATGAGCAGTTGCACACAGGCAAAGCCAAGTATTCGTCTATTTTCAACTATCCTGCGATCACCTGGGCCGATATCGGCGCCATTGGATGGCTGGTAGACGGGGCAGCTATTATTAACCAGGTGGCGTTGTGCAGTACTTCGTTCGGGCCATATGCACGTGCAATGGTTCGTATATGCAAGGAAGAGAGTTTTCACCAGCGACAGGGATATGAGATCATGCTCACTTTGTGTCGCGGAACAGAAGAACAGAAGGCAATGGCACAGGATGCCCTGAACAGGTGGTGGTGGCCCAGCCTGATGATGTTCGGTCCTCGTGACGAGGATTCCCCGCATACGGCACAATCCATGAAATGGAAGCTTAAACGCAAGACAAACGACGAACTGCGCCAGCAGTTCATAGATCAGACGGTGCCTCAGGCAGACTTGCTGGGTATTTCGGTGCCGGACCCTGAACTAAAATTCAATTCCGAAACCGGTCATTACGATTTTGGTGAGATCGACTGGGATGAATTCTGGCAGGTTGTGAAGGGTCACGGACCTTGTAACAAGGAACGCATGGAAGCCAGGGTTGGAGCCTGGGAAGGCGGTGCCTGGGTGCGTGATGCGGCAATGGCCTATGCAGAGAAACAAGAAAAAAGAAAAGTAGCAAAAGCGAGTTAAACCTTTAGATATGAAAAAAGATTGGCCCCTTTGGGAAGTATTCGTAAGATCCAAAAATGGTCTTGAACACAGGCACTTCGGGAGCCTTCACGCGGCAGATGCCGCCATGGCCCTGGAGAATGCACGTGATGTTTATACACGAAGAAATGAAGGAGTAAGTATCTGGGTAGTAGAGAGCAAATATATTACCGCCTCTAATCCCGAGGACAACGGTGAAATGTTCGAACCGGCTCAGAGTAAGGTGTATCGTCACCCTACTTTTTACGACCTGCCCGACGAAGTAAAACATATGTAGATGAAAAATCAGGATCTGTATATTTATATCCTCGGAATAGCCGATAACTCCCTGATCCTAGGTCAGCGACTGGGAGAGCTTTGCGGACACGGACCCAGCCTGGAAACGGATATCGCACTCACTAATATCGCCCTCGACCTCTTCGGGCAAACACGAAGTTATTACCGGTATGCGGCCAGCCTGGCCGGAGAAGGAAAAACGGAGGATGATGTGGCGATGCTTCGCATTGAACGAGACTACAGGAATGTGCTGTTGGTTGAACAACCAAACACACATTTCGGACATGTGATCGCAAGGCAATACCTTTTTGATGTATTTCACTTTCAATTGATGACTGCACTTGTTGATAGTAATGATGAAACCCTCGCGGCCGTTGCAGCTAAAGGGATCAAGGAAGTTGGGTATCACAAGCGATTTTCAGGAGATTGGTTGAAGCGCCTTGGAGATGGTACAGGCGAAAGTCATGAAAAAATGCAGGAAGCCATCGATCACTTCTGGCCATATATCGCGGAATTGTTCGATACAACAGAATCGGACGAACGCATGATCGAATCCGGTGTGGGCGTTGATGTTGCCACCTTCCGGGAATCATATTATTCCGAAGTAACCGATCAATTGAAAGAGGCAACCTTGACGGTGCCGGAAAACCCCTATTCGAAGAAAGGTGGAAAACAGGGGGTCCATTCGGAGCACATGGGGTATATCCTGACGGAATTGCAATATATGCAGCGAACGTATCCAAATCTTACCTGGTAATATGACCATCGACCTCCATCCAAATATTGATGAGAACCTGGTTCAGATACTGGAAGAGGTTGCCGATCCGGAGATTCCGGTCCTCACAGTTATGGATATGGGTGTTATAAGAGAAGCGGTTGCCAGAGACGGGGTCGTTTATATAAAATTGACTCCTACCTATTCTGGTTGCCCGGCCATGGATGTGATCAGTGACGACCTCACAGCAGCTTTTAAGAAGCACGGAATGGAGGCCAGGGTAGAACTGGTACTTGCGCCGGCATGGACCACCGATTGGATGAGCGAAGCAGGAAAGCGGAAGATGGAAGCTTATGGGATTGCGCCACCGCTCGAAGAAACTGCCGATAAGGACGCCTTACTCGGAAATGCCAGGATAGTCAAGTGTACCAATTGCGGAAGTACGAACACACGATTGCTCAGTCAATTCGGGTCTACAGCCTGTAAGGCATTGTTCCAGTGTGACGATTGCCAGGAACCATTCGATTATTTTAAATGTTTGAAATAAGTTATGAGTGTATCAATTGAGAAACATAATGAAAATGGAGTGGCGTGGCTGCGTTTGAACAGACCCGAGGTCTTCAATAGTTTCAATAGGGAAATGGCGCTACGACTTCAATCGGAGTTGGACGCCTGTGAGACCGACGATGATGTTCGCGCGATAGTAATTACCGGTAATGGAAAGGCGTTTTGTGCGGGACAGGATCTCAAGGAAGTGACCACTCCGGATCTTAACCCGGGATTCAAAAAGATACTTGAAGAGCATTACAACCCTATTATCAAACGAATACGTTCCATCGAAAAGCCTGTGATCGCTGGTGTGAATGGAGTTGCTGCCGGAGCCGGTGCGAATATCGCCCTGGCATGTGACATTGTGATCGCTTCGGCGGGATCGAGTTTTATTCAGGCGTTCAGTAAAATAGGTTTGGTTCCCGACAGCGCGGGAACTTTCTTTTTACCAAGGTTGATAGGATTCCAGAAAGCGTCGGCATTGATGATGCTGGGAGATAAGGTTACTGCGGAAGAGGCCGAACAACTTGGAATGGTCTATAAAGTAGTCGAAAATGAAGCCTTCCTGGAAACCGTGGGTAAAACAGCGGGAATGTTAGCGCAGATGCCAACACAGGCACTTGGATATACGAAAAAATTGCTGAATGCCTCTATGTCGAATACCCTGGAACAGCAGCTGGATATGGAATCGAAATACCAGATCGAGTCTGCACAGAGTGAGGACTATGCCGAGGGTGTGTCTGCATTCGTAGAAAAACGTAAACCTGTATTCAAAGGAAAATAATGATCGAAAAAATAGGAATAATCGGTTCTGGGACTATGGGTAGCGGTATCGCCCAGGTAGCGGCTACGGCTGGTTGCAAGGTTAGTCTGTACGATTCCAAACGGGAAGCACTCCAAAGAGCAGAACAATCACTTCTGAAAATACTGGATAGGCTGATCGAGAAAGGCAGGATCTCTTCCGAAGAAAAACAAAGGATACACGGAAATATCAGTTATGTTGAAACACTGGATGCCTTGTCCGATTCTGAAATGCTTATCGAAGCCATTATCGAAGACCTGGAGGTAAAACAAGAGTTGTTTCAGAAATTACAAAAGATCGTTTCCAAGAAGACGATCTTTGCGTCCAATACCTCTTCCCTTTCCATCGCTTCGATTGCTTCAGTATTAAAAAGTCCGAAACGCTGCATCGGGATCCACTTTTTCAATCCGGCCCCGCTTATGAAGTTGGTGGAGATCGTGCCAGCAGTGCAGACTTCAGAGAAGACCTTGAAAATAGCCATTGATACCATTGAGGTATGGGGAAAAACAGTAGCGGTGGTTAAAGATACTCCGGGATTTATTGTGAACAGGGTGGCTCGGCCATTCTATGGCGAATCCCTTCGGATCTTTGAGGAAGGAATTGCCAATGTGGCCACGATCGACTGGGCGATGAAATCGCTGGGAGGTTTCAGGATGGGCCCTTTTGAATTGATGGACTTCATTGGGAACGACATCAATTATACGGTTACAGAAACCGTATTTGAAGCATTTTATTACGACCCTAGATACAAACCTTCTTTCACACAAAAACGCCTGGCTGAAGCAGGTTACCTGGGTCGGAAAACAGCAAAAGGATTCTACAATTATAAAGAAGGTGCCGTGAACCCTGAAGCTGATGAGAATGTGGGATTGGCACAGAAAATATTCGATCGTGTCCTGGTGATGCTGATCAACGAAGCTGCCGATGCCCTGTTCTGGCGAATTGCCAGTGCAGAGGATATCGATAACGCAATGACCAAGGGAGTGAATTACCCCAAGGGATTGTTAGCATGGGCAGACGAAAAAGGAATAGATTGGTGTGTGACCAAACTTGACGAATTATACGATGAGTACCGTGAAGACCGATATCGTTGCAGTCCGATGCTCAGAAGAATGAACAAAGAACAGAAAACCTTCTTTTAGGATGTTGGAAGGAACAAAGATCCCGCATAAGATGTTATCCCAGGATGCTTTCAGCAGTTGGTTGGGCATCGAGATCGTAGAATCGGAAATAGGACGATGCAAAGTAGGGATGACCGTGCGTGAGGAAATGTTGAACAGTATGGGTAATGCTCATGGTGGTATCAGCTATTCTTTAGCTGACACAGCTTTCGGATTTGCCGCGAACTCACATGGAAAGATGGCTGTTTCAATTGAAACCTCCATCAATCATGTTGCGGAAATTAAAGCCGGTGATTACCTGGAGGCCGAGGCCATCATCGACATCGTTAAAACAAAGGTTGGATTTAATGTCATTGAAGTAAGACGTGGCGACGAAGTCGTCGCTTTGTTCAAAGGAATGGTCTATCGATCCTCATTAGATTGGAAATAGATATGAAAGAAGCATATATTATAGATGGGATCCGAACACCCATAGGTAACTACAAAGGCACACTTAGCCAGGTACGAACAGACGATCTTGCTGCTCATGTGATCAAAGAAGTAGTGGAGCGTAATCCGGGCATACCAAAAGACGCTTATGACGACGTCATTATTGGCTGTGCCAACCAGGCAGGTGAGGACAACAGGAATGTAGCGCGTATGGCGTTGCTGCTGGCAGGGCTGCCATTCACCGTACCCGGTGAAACAGTCAACAGACTGTGCAGCAGCGGGCTTTCGGCCATAATCCAGGCAAACCGCGCTATCAAAGCGGGAGACGGTGACCTGTTTATTTCCGGAGGCGTCGAAAATATGACGCGTGGTCCATACGTGATCGCCAAACCTTCATCTGCATTTGGAAATGATTCAAAAATGTACGATTCCAGTTTCGGTTGGCGATTTGTGAATGCCAAGATGCATGAGATGTACGGAACCGACGGTATGGGGAATACAGCGGAGAACCTGGTAGAGAAATACAATATCTCCCGAGAGGATCAGGATGCCTTTGCTTATTGGAGTCAGATGAAAGCTACCAAAGCCCGGCATAATGGCCGATTAGGGATGGAGATAGTTGCCGTTTCGATTCCGCAGCGTAAAAAGGACCCGATCATTTTTTCCGAAGATGAATTCGTAAAACCAGGAACAACAAAAGAGATATTGGCCAAACTTAGGCCAGCCTTCAAAAAGGACGGTAGTGTTACAGCCGGGAACAGCTCCGGGCTTAACGATGGGGCGGCCGCCACCATAATTGCATCCGAAGAGGCTGTCAAGAAATACAATTTGAACCCCCTGGCACGAATTGTTAGTTCTGCAGTGATCGGTGTAGAACCTCGAATAATGGGGATCGGCCCGGTTGAGGCGAGTAACAAGGCTCTTGCAAAAGCGGGGCTGACCATGGAGGATATCGATATAATCGAGCTTAATGAGGCGTTCGCTTCACAGGCTCTGGCCTGCATTAGAGAATGGGGCCTTAAGGATGATGATCCGAGGATCAATCCTAATGGTGGTTCTATCGCTATTGGCCACCCCCTAGGGGTGACCGGCACGCGTATCGCATATTCGGCGGCACTTGAACTAAGAGAGCAAAATAAACGATATGCACTCATTACCATGTGTGTGGGTGTAGGCCAGGGATATGCGGCCGTGATTGAAAACGCAAATTTCTAAGCATGAAAAAAACACAACATTACGTTTCGGGAAATTGGATAGACGGATCAGGAGAAGGGTCTCCTGTATTTGATGCAGTTACGGGAGAACAATTTACAGCCGTGACGGTTGAAGGCCTGGATGTCCCGTCGATATTGCAGTACGGACGCGATAAAGGTGAGACCCTGCGAAGGATGACCTTTCAGCAGAGGGGTTTAATGCTGAAGAAACTTGCCCTATATCTAACCAAGCATAAAGATGCATTCTATGAGTTAAGTTATAGAACCGGTGCGACCAAGATCGATAGCTGGATCGACATTGAAGGTGGATTCGGTAACCTGTTTGCTAATGCGTCCTTACGTAAATTATTCCCAAACCAACCTTATCACGTTGAAGGTGAACCCATAGACCTGTCCCGTGGCGGAAGGTTCATGGCACATCACATCATGGTACCCAGACGAGGAGTTGCCGTACACATAAACGCCTTTAATTTCCCTGTCTGGGGTATGCTTGAAAAATGCGCGGTTAACTGGATGGCAGGCATGCCGGCAGTAGTCCTTCCCGCACCGCAAACTGCCTACCTTACCGAAGCAGTTGTGCGAGAGATAGTCTTGTCTGGAATACTGCCAGAAGGAGCGTTGCAGCTCATAAGTGGCACAGCGAGGAATATCCTGGACACCGTGCAATCACAGGATGTGGTTACGTTCACAGGTTCGGCCAGTACAGGTAAATTACTAAGAAATCATCCTCAATTAATTGAGGAATCGGTACCATTCACTATGGAAGCAGATTCGTTGAACGCTTCAGTTTTGGGAGAAGATGCGGTTCCGGGAACGCCTGAATTTGACCTATTTATCAAGGAGGTTCGTAAGGAGATGACCGTAAAAGCCGGTCAGAAATGTACGGCTATCCGCAGGATCATTGTTCCTGAAAAATTAATGGAAGATGTTCAGATAGCCCTTGGGCAGCAACTGGATAAAGTTACCATTGGCGACCCCAGGTTGCAGGAAGTAAGAATGGGTGCACTGGTTAGCGATGCTCAGAGGGAATCGGTTCGAGAGCAGGTAAGTAAGATCGCTAAAACTGCCGACATCGTTTACGGAGATCTTGAATCTGTTGAGACCATAGGTGCGGATGCAAAAAAGGGAGCATTCCTGAAACCAATACTTCTGCGCGAGAATGATCCGTTCAAAAACGAAGCAGCTCACGTCACGGAAGCATTTGGACCTGTGAGTACATTGATGCCCTACAAAGACCTTGGAGAGGCTATTACTCTGGCTCAAATGGGGAAAGGATCGCTGGTTTCTTCCATTGCGACCTTTGATGATAAAATTGCCAAAGAATACGTAATTGGTTCGGCTTCCCATCACGGTCGAATCCTGGTGTTGAACCGAGAAAATGCCAAGGTGAGCACAGGTCATGGGTCTCCATTACCAACCCTTATACACGGAGGACCCGGGCGTGCCGGTGGAGGTGAAGAAATGGGTGGAATGCGTGGTGTGAAGCACTATCTGCAGCGATGCGCGGTGCAGGGTACACCAACTACACTTACCGAAGTCACCGGGATCTACCAGCCAAAAGGAGCCTATAAGGAAGCGGAGCAGCACCCGTTCAAATATCACTGGGAGGATATTGAACCCGGGATGTCGCTTAAAACACATAAACGTACGATCACGGATGGCGATATTGTGAATTTTGCTAATCTTACCTGGGATCACTTTTACGCGCATACAGACATAACATCGTTGGATGGAAGCATCTTCGAAAAGAGAACGGCACATGGGTATTTCCTGCTGGCTGCCGCGGCAGGATTATTCGTTTACCCGAACAAAGGGCCTGTAGCAGCTAATTACGGATTGGAAGACTGCCGATTCCTTCGGCCTATCTACCACAACGATACCATATATGTTCGATTAACATGTAAGCAAAAGATCGATCGCGAGCAACGTGGTACTGAACTACCCAGTGGTATCGTGAAATGGTATGGAGAGGTCTTCGATCAGGAAGATGAGCTAGTGGCTGTAGTTACCGTGCTCACCATGGTTCAGAAGAAACAAACCACTTTCGTGGAAATGACGGATAAGAAAATAGCTGAATGTCTCTCGAAGTTAACCGAGGAAAGCAAACCGGCCTGGGGTGATCTTACGCCTCAGCATATGGTCGAGCATTTGGAATATACCTACAGGATAGCTTCCGGGGAGATTCAGGATTTTGAGATCGCAACGCCCGAAAAGATATTGGAAAAGGTTCATTCCACTTTGTACAACTACGAAAAAATGCCGCAGGGATACGATTTTCCGCTAAGGGAGAAGTCGGAAATGGCAAAATTAAAGCACGAGGATCTGGCTACTGCCAAAGCGAGATTGCTTGAGGCACGTCAGGATTACCTCGATTTCTTTAAGGAAAACCCAGATGCGAAACTTAAAAACGTTGTTTTTGGAGAGTTAGACCGTTTCGAATGGTATCTCCTTGAGCGAAAGCACTTGAATCATCATTTTGAACAATTCGGATTGATATAAGACATATTTATGACAGCACCTTACGTCAAAGAACATATTGGAAACGGAATAGCCACCATCGAATTCTTCCATCCGGCTCACAACAGTCTTCCGGGAGATATCCTGGCAAAACTGGCAGCCACCATTACTGAGGCAGGTGAGAATGATGATGTGAAAGTGATCATCCTGAAAAGTGGCGGAGACCGCACATTTTGTGCAGGGGCGAGTTTTAAGGAGTTGATCAATATTGACGATGCCGAGACCGGGAAGATCTTTTTCAGCGGGTTTGCGAATGTGATAAACGCTATGAGGAAATGTCCGAAGTTCATCATCGGGCGCATCCAGGGAAAGACCGTTGGAGGAGGGGTTGGAGTTGCATCTGCAACCGATTTCTGTATGGCGACAAAATTTGCCGCCATTAAATTAAGCGAACTCAATGTGGGTATCGGACCCTTTGTGGTTGGACCGGCCGTTGGGCGAAAACTAGGTTTGAGCGGGATGTCGCAGATAGCCATTGACGCGAATGCTTTTTACGACGCTGAATGGGCAAGGCAGAAAGGATTGTATGCAAAGGTTTTTGATTCGACAGAAGAGTTGGATGAAGCGGTTCACGCTTTTGCCGAACAATTGTGTGAATACAACCCGGAAGCCATGAAGGAAATGAAGAAAGTATTCTGGCAGGGAACTGAAGACTGGGATGAGTTGCTGTCTGAAAGGGCTGCAATAAGTGGACGATTGGTCTTATCTGATTTTACCAAGGAGACCTTGAAAAGATTCAAATAATGATCTATTCCTTCAAAGGACATATTCCGGTAATTCACGAATCCAGTTTCGTGCATCCGCTGGCTGCGGTGACGGGGAACGTGATCATTGGAAGAGATTGTTATATCGGACCCGGAGCGGCAATACGCGGGGACTGGGGTGAGATCGTCCTTGAGGACGGGGTAAACGTGCAGGAAAATTGTACGGTACACATGTTCCCGGGTAAAAGCATAGTATTGAAAGAAGGTGCACATGTGGGACATGGAGCGGTTATTCACGGAGCGAACCTCGGAAGAAATTGCTTGATAGGTATGAACTCGGTGATCATGGATGATGTCGAGATCGGTGACGAATGTATCGTTGGAGCCATGAGCTTTGTGAAGGCTGAATCGAAGTTTAAGAAACGACAGTTGATCGTTGGAAATCCGGCAAAGGCCATTAAGGAAGTTTCGGATGAGATGATCGATTGGAAAACTGCCGGTACACGGTTGTATCAGCAACTGCCGAAGGACTGCCATGATAGTTTAATAGTAGTTGAACCGCTTAGGGAGATTCCTGAAAATCGACCGGCACAAGAGGATTTTTATAAGACGTTGGAAGAATTTAAACGAAGCTGATGAGTCAGTTTGAATTTAAAATGCCCAGGATGGGTGAAAGTATCACGCAAGCCGCCATCATAAAATGGTTCAAGGGGGTGGGTGATACTATTGAATTTGACGAGATATTGCTTGAAGTTGCCACAGATAAGGTGGATTCTGAGGTGCCTTCAACTGTTTCAGGAAAGATCGTAGAACTTCTTTACGAACCAAATGATGTAGTGGATATTGGTTCGGTGATCGCTGTTATTGAAACGAATGGTGAAATGCCTGTGGTTCCTTCGGAAAGTAAAAAGAAAGAGTCCGCAAAAAAGGCCGTTCCGAAGCCTGTTTCAGAAACAAAAAGAAAGCCAAAACCGGTTCAGGCGGCATCGTTCCAGGTAAATGAGAATGTCTATGTGAGTCCGCTGGTTGAAAGCATTGCAAGAGCCCACCATATAAGTTTTGAGGAGCTTGCCAGGATTCCCGGAACAGGAAAGGACGGAAGGTTGCGCAAGAGCGACCTCATGAACTATATCGACGAAGGCAGGCCGTTCAAATTTGCCCAGCCTGTTGCTGAAAGTTCCGGATTCAAGGTACCCGATCTAAAGTTCGACAAGGGAGAAGGAAAGATCGTGGAAATGGATCGTATGCGACAAATGATCGCAGATCATATGGTTTTCAGTAAACACACTTCACCACATGTGACTGCCTATGTGGAGGCGGATCTTACAGAAATGGTGAACTGGAGAAACAAGGTTAAGGCGGACTTTCAGAAGAAATACGATCAGAAGCTTACATTCACACCACTATTCATCGAATGTATCGCCAAAGCGATCAAAGCTTTCCCGATGATCAATTCGTCGCTGGATGGAAAGAATATCATCGTGAAGGAACATATCAATATCGGGATGGCAACAGCCTTACCTTCCGGGAACTTGATAGTTCCGGTTGTAATGGATGCCGATAAGCTCAACCTTCAGGAACTGGCTGCGAAAACCAATGAACTAGCGACCAAAGCCAGGGAAGGAAAGCTCTCGGCCGATGATACTTCAGGCAGTACGTTTACGATAAGTAATGTTGGAACCTTCGGAAGCCTGATGGGAACGCCTATCATCAACCAGCCCGAAGCAGCAATACTGGCGACCGGAATTATAAAGAAAAGGGCAGAGGTCATGGAACACGAGGATGGAGATACCATCGAAGTAAGACATATGATGTACTTGTCGCTCTCTTTCGATCACAGGATAGTGGACGGATATTTGGCCGGCTCCTTCCTGCGAAGAATAGCCGATGAAATGGAACAAATCAATCAGAATAGAAAAATATAAAGGAATTATGATGGAGATCATGGAAAAAATCAGCATAACAAAAACAACTAATTCAAGACTATCAAGCCTCGATTTTAATGCCATTCCACTTGGGAGGACATTTACGGATCATATGTTTATTTGCGACTACGATAATGGTCAGTGGCACAGCCCCAGGGTAGTCCCGTTGCACGATGTTCCTACGCATCCTGCAGCCATGGCGCTACACTACGGACAGGCGATCTTTGAAGGAATGAAGGCTACGGTTGACCCGGAAGGAAACCCAATGTTATTTCGACCACAAAAGAATGCCGAACGACTTAATTTCAGTGCGAGACGAATGGGTATGCCGGAGTTCCCGGTTGAAATGTTCGTGGAAGGTTTGAAAACCTTTGTCGGGATGGAACGCGAATGGATCCCGCCTATGGAAGGAAGTGCGTTGTATCTGCGTCCTTTCATGTATGCCGATGAACCGTTTATTGGAATGCGGGCCGCTACTTCATATAAGTTCATGATCATCGCATCGCCATCGGCGCCCTTGTTCAGTAAGCCAATTAACCTCTGGGCAGAGAAAAAGTTTATACGGGCGGTAGAAGGAGGGACCGGGGAAGCCAAAGCAGCAGGTAACTATGCTGCGGCCATCCGCCCTACGGAGATCGCGAAAGAAAAAGGATACGACCAGGTATTATGGCTGGATGCCCTTGAGCATCGTTACATACAGGAAGTAGGGACGATGAATATATTCTTCAAGATCGACGGGAAGATCATTACTCCAAGCCTGGATGGTGCTATTTTGAGTGGAATCACACGAATGAGTGTGATCGACCTTTTGCGCCATAAAGGATACGAGGTCACGGAAAGGCCAATCACACTGGATGAAATCATCGAAGCCGAAAAGAATGGTACTCTTGAAGAGGCCTTCGGAACCGGTACCGCGGTTGGTATTGCTTATATCGAAACCATTGGAACTGAGGATGGCGTGATAAAGGTCTCGGAGGATCATATACTGGGACACGATGTGGATGATACGCTGAATGCCATAAAGATGGGTAAGTCGGAAGATCCGTTCAACTGGATGGTTAAGATTTCGTGATGATGATCGATCAGCACACCGAAAAATTAAAAGATCATAAACTGGACAAGGAAACACTCATAAAGGGTTTTAAGAATTTGTGCACAGCAAAGGCACTGACATTCCTGTACGAAGAAAATTTCAAGACGGTCTCCAAGTACGTTCATGCAACTTCGAGAGGTCATGAGGTGATACAGACAGCCGTGGGAATGCAACTCATGCCTATAGACTATGCTTTTCCTTATTATCGCGACGATTCAATGTTGCTGGCCATTGGTATGCGGCCATTTGAGCTGATGTTACAAGTTCTCGCGAAACGCGACGATCCGTTTTCAGGGGGAAGAACCTACTATTCCCACCCAAGCCTGAGAGACGACGACAAGCCAAAGATCCCGCATCAGAGTTCTGCTACCGGGATGCAGGCGATTCCTGCTACCGGTGTGGCGATGGGATTTTGGTACAGGGAGGCTGAAGGATTGCACTCTTCGGAAGAAAAACCAATTGTGGTTTGTTCTCTGGGTGACGCGTCCGTAACTGAAGGTGAGATCTCCGAGGCTTTCCAGATGGCAGCATTGAAACAACTGCCCATTCTCTACCTGGTCCAGGATAACGGCTGGGATATTTCGGCCAATGAAGAAGAAACCAGAGCGCAGAACGCCTATGAGTACGCTGCGGGTTTTCATGGTTTGGACGCGGTTTCCATTGACGGTACCGACTTCGAGGAGAGTTACAGGACCATTTCCGAAGTAATCGAAACTATCAGAAAGGAACGGCGCCCAATTTTGGTGCATGCGAAGGTTCCATTGCTCAATCACCACACCTCGGGAGTTCGTATGGAATGGTATCGGGATGATCTTGATGAAGCACGCTCGAGAGATCCTTATCCTAAGATGAAAAGTTTACTTGCTGAATACGGTTTCAGCAATGACGAGATACAGGAGTTCGAGAACGAGTGTATTGATATTGTCAGGGCCGATTTCGAAGAAGCGCTAAAAGCAGAAGACCCAAAACCAGAGGACCTTTTTACACACGATTTTGCACCCACAACAGTTACCGAGGAAGTAGGGGATCGGAATCCCGAAGGAGCCGATAAAGTGGTTATGGTGGATTGTGCCCTTTTCGCGATCGAGGAATTGATGGCAAAACACAAGGAATGTCTACTCTATGGACAGGATGTAGGAGGCAGGCTGGGAGGTGTGTTCCGGGAAGCAGCTACGCTGGCACAAAAATTCGGGGATAACCGTGTCTTTAATACACCTATACAGGAAGCGTTTATAGTAGGTTCAACCGTTGGTATGAGTGCTGTTGGACTGAAACCAATTGTCGAGGTGCAATTCGCCGACTATATCTGGCCGGGTTTAAACCAGCTATTTACCGAAGTAAGCCGAAGCTGCTATTTGTCTAATGGCAAATGGCCGGTTTCCATGATCCTTCGGGTACCCATTGGTGCCTATGGAAGCGGGGGCCCCTATCACTCTTCTTCGGTAGAGAGTGTGGTTTCTAATATCCGCGGACTCAAGATCGCTTATCCTAGCAATGGTGCCGACCTCAAAGGTTTGATGAAAGCGGCCTACTACGACCCTAACCCTGTGGTGATCTTCGAACACAAAGGATTGTACTGGAGCAAGGTTCCCGGGACCAAGGGAGCCACTTCTGTTGAGCCTTCCGAAGACTACATCTTACCCTTCGGAAAAGCATGGGTGCTGCAGGAGATATGGAAGCAGGAGACAGAAGAGACCTTGTCCATTATTACCTATGGAATGGGGGTGCACTGGGCGATGAACGCTTCCGAAGAACTAGGGCTACAGGACAGGATTGAAGTTGTCGATCTTAGAACCTTACATCCTTTGGACTATGATACAGTGTTCAAAAGTGTAAAAAAGTGTGGAAAGGCGCTTGTTGTAACCGAAGAACCATCGGAGAATAGCTTCAGCAGGGCGCTGCAAGGCAGGATACAGGAAGAGTGTTTCCAGGAACTTGACGGGCCTGTGATGATAATCGGAAGTGAGAATATGCCGGCGATACCTTTGAACAGCACACTTGAACAGACCATGATACCTTCCGTGGAGAAGGTTAAGAAGAAGATCGTGGAAATTATGGGATACTAATAAAAAAACCCTCCATCTAGGAGGGTTTTTCAATATTATTGATCTGCACTAGGGGGATAGGTCATCAGGATCTCGCGAACGATCTCACGTATCCTTTCTTCCTTTTGTTCAACTTTACCGCTGGTTATAAGCTTAGCGGTACCGATACCTTGCCAGATCAGTTCATTCTTCTTGGCATCGATCAGGTCGATATACAGTGAACCTTCGGTGGAGCGTGAAACAGTATTTCCCCAGCTTCCGTACCACCAGGGATTCCAACCCCAACCCCATCCGAAGTTGTTATTGTACACATCAACCCGCTCGCGTTCCTTAGTGAAGATACTAACGAGTAGATCGGCTGGTTCGGCTTTGGTCATACCTTTGGCCGAAAGCTCGGCATCTATGGCTCTGAGTATTCTCTTTTTGTCAAGGTCCGAGATCTGAGCTTTGTCAATTCCCGGCTTGTAAAAGGCGTACGACTTGTATTCGTCGAAATTAGCCTCGCGGTCGTAATCACTTACCACCCGAACAGTCGTACAGGAGGTAAAAACTAAAACTAAAAGTAATAATGGTGTTAATTTAAGTCTCTTCATAGCTTTTGATTTACTTAAACAATTTGTTATCGACGAAATTCGGAAGTGTTACTTTTAGGTTTGGATTGTTTCTCATAGCTCGTTTGATGGCGAAAACAGCTTCTTCATTTCTCGCCCAACTTCTGCGGGCGATCCCATTGTTCACATCCCAGAAAAGCATGTTTTCCAGGCGGCGCTGGGCATCTTTACTACCATCAAGAACCATACCGAAACCACCATTAATAACCTCTCCCCAACCAACGCCTCCGCCGTTGTGTATACTCACCCAGGTTGCTCCACGGAAACTATCACCAATCACATTCTGAATAGCCATATCGGCTGTGAACCGGCTGCCGTCGTAGATGTTCGAAGTTTCCCGGTAAGGGGAATCCGTTCCGGAGACATCGTGATGATCGCGCCCAAGGACTACGGGGCCTAGTTTTCCTTCGGAAATCGCCTTGTTGAAGGCAGATGCGATCTTCGTACGTCCATCGGAATCTGCATATAGTATCCGCGCCTTAGATCCCACAACCAGCTTGTTCTCCTGTGCACCTTTGATCCACTTGATATTATCGGCCATCTGCTGTTGTATCTCTTCGGGTGATTTTGCCTTGAGTTCTTGCAGGACTTCTGTAGCCAGTTGATCGGTCAGTTGCAGGTCTTCCTCCTTGCCCGAGGCACAGACCCAGCGAAAAGGTCCGAACCCGTAATCAAAGCACATAGGGCCCATAATGTCCTGGACATAGCTCGGGTATTTGAATTCTCTCCGGGGATCATCCGAAAGCACATCCGCACCGGCCCTTGAAGCTTCCAGCAGGAAGGCGTTGCCGTAGTCGAAGAAATAGGTTCCCTTGGCCGTATGTTTGTTAATTGCATCCGCCTGCCTTCGGAGACTGGCCTGTACTTTTTGTTTGAATAGCTCCGGGTTTTCGGCCATCATCTCATTGGCTTCCTCGTAGCTTAAGCCGGCCGGATAGTATCCTCCGGCCCACGGATTGTGGAGGGAGGTCTGGTCGCTGCCCAGGTCGATACGGATATTGGCTTCAGCAAAGTACTCCCATACATCCACAACGTTGCCGTCGTAGGCGATCGAGACCGTTTCTTTGTCCGAAACAGCCTGCCTCACCCTGGTGGCAAGCACTCCGAGGTCGGAAATTACCTCGTCCACCCAACCCTGTGAGTGCCGTGTTTGAGTAGCTTTTTTATTTACTTCAGCACAGACCGTTACACAGCCCGCGATGTTCCCTGCCTTTGGCTGTGCCCCGCTCATGCCGCCAAGTCCGGAAGTGACGAAAAGCCCACCATGTGGGTCTTTGTTTATTTTTCTGAATCCGTTCAGGACGGTAATGGTGGTTCCGTGAACGATCCCCTGTGGCCCGATGTACATATAACTTCCGGCAGTCATTTGACCGTATTGGGTCACTCCAAGGGCGTTGAATTTCTCCCAGTCGTCCGGACTCGAATAGTTCGGTATCATCATACCGTTGGTCACCACAACCCGGGGAGCATCCGGATGAGAAGGGAAGAGTCCGAGTGGGTGACCCGAATACATCACCAGGGTTTGTTCGTCGGTCATTTCCGACAGGTACTGCATGGTTAACCTGTATTGTGCCCAGTTCTGGAAAACGGCACCGTTTCCACCGTAAGTGATCAATTCGTGGGGGTGTTGTGCCACGGCATGGTCCAGGTTATTCTGTATCATGAGCATAATAGCCCTGGCCTGTGTTGATCGCCCCGGGTAATCTTCTATGCTCCTGGCGTATATTTTATGTTCTGGGCGATAGCGATACATATAGATCCGACCGTATTTTTCGAGTTCTTCCCCAAATTCAGGAAGCAGGGAGGTATGTAATTCCGCAGGAAAATACCGCAACGCATTGCGTAGTGCCAATTGTTTTTCAGTATTACTGAGGATCTCCTTTCTTTTGGGAGCGTGATTGATCTCCGGATCGTAGGGTTTGGGATCCGGAAGGTGATTTGGTATTCCCTGTTGTATTTCTTCTGAAAAGGTCATTTTTTTTGAGTGTTCGTCTTTTTATCAAAACCATAGGGGCAGTGCCTGCACCCGCTTTCGCAGCAATACCCGCGTTTGAGGTGGTATTGTTCCGTAAAGCATTTGTAGCCCTCCGGGGTGATGTAATAATCACCCTCTTCCAGTGTTACTTTTTTCTTGAAGTGGGACATACTACAAAAATACCAATTTCCTATCTTGTATATATGTTTGTATTCGTGAATCGCTATCTCGTTCCCAAAAACTTTACCGGGATGAGTCTTTGGCCCTTTATCATTCTGAAGTACAAAGGTTTGAAATCAGACAAGGTGTTCCTTAATCACGAGCGCATACATCTCCGTCAACAGCTCGAGTTACTGATCATTCCCTTCTATGTTTGGTATGGAGTGGAATTCATATTAAGACTTATACAATACCGAAACAGAAAGGAAGCTTACCGTAATATTAGTTTTGAACGCGAGGCCTATCGAAATGAAAAAGACCTCGATTATCTAAAAACGAGGTCTTTATGGAGGTTTTTAATTTACAAATGAACTATTTTTTATTCAGTTCATTAACTCTTTGCTCTAATAAATTCAGCGCATTTTCCAATTGTGCTATTCTCTGTTCCTGTGATCGGATGATCTGTTGTTGTTCCTGAACAGCTCCGGTTAGTATTGGAATTAGACCACTGTAGTTAACCAAATGATACCCCGAGACCATTTCTACTGCTTTGTAAGGTTCATTTTTGGACATGGGGTCGGGGATCTGTTGTTCAGATAAGACCAATTCCGGGAAAACTTCTTTTAGTTCCTGGGCGATAAATCCGAACGATATACGATCCGTGTTGAAACTCATGCCAGGAAATGCTTCCGATTTCCAATTATAGGATTTCGGCTGTAAAAGCATCAATTTATCCAGCAAACTACCATTTGTGTCAAGTTTCCGGATATTTTCTTTCCATTTCAACTCTGAAGGAGCCCAAAATCCACCGCTTGCATACACTCTTCCGGCAAAATAACCACCCCAGCCAGAAGCCGAATTTGTACTTCCGTATACCCCAACACCAACTCCTGTACCATCCAAATGTAAACCTCTTAAGGCAATTCCTGTGGCCCCTGCATTAGCTACTTCCATTGCAGGACTGGTATTGGTAGTAAGATCGTTCTGAACACCCAGTGCGGCACCTGCACCAGTATTTGCGATAATGGAAACCGGGGTAAACGCACCTCCGGAAGCAGTACCGGTTCCTGTGACATTGAATTTATCAATACTAACGCCACTATGGGTTTCTGGTGTAAGAGTTCCTATTCCAACCTGTGCAAAAAGTATGGTTGAACTAAATAAAAGTAAGTAGGTTGAAAACAATTTGGGGAGCTGTGTTAAAACTATTGTTTTCATAATCAATCATTTTCAGAACTATAAATGTAATGATCATTCCCTGAATTTAAATGATAGTGTCTATCAGGACGGGGTAGTTTTCGGGCATATGTAAACAATACTCGATAAACGGCAGAACATTTATTGTCATAGAGATGGTCTGTTCTTAAAAAACACAAAAACCCGGCGTTGTGCCGGGTTTTTTATCGAGATTGATCTTTGGTTATTCCTTGATGATCTTTTTGGTCACTGAACCTGCTTCGGTGTCAATTTTTACAAAGTAAACACCTGTTTCAAGTTGACTCACTTTTAGTGTTACAAAATTCTGTTGTTCGTCTATCTCTTCTGAAAGTCTTCTTCCCCGCACATCAAATACTTCTATAGTCTTCAGGTATGTGGAAGGAGAACTGATGTTGATTATCTGGTCCGTTGGGTTCGGATAAACAGTGATAGCATCCAGTACGCTCATATTCGATCCCAGTGCTGAATCCGACTCAAACAACAATGTGAATCTGTTGTTATAGATCCCCTTATCACCTTTAAATTGGTAATTTTCCTGGGTCAGGTTGGTGATCGTATCTTCCTGGTGATCTATCAGGAATACCTGGCTGCTGTTCAGGTTTGCACCATCAAGTGATGCGATAGAGATCTCGTAGGTGATATCTTCTTTCACCTGGGTGCTGAATCCCATCGGGATCTTGATCCCACTTTCGAAACGTTCCCTGGTCTGTATCCCAAGTTCTTCTGTTCCGTCTTCCAGGTGGGAATATAAGGAGATCAGTGTTGCCAGTCGGTCGGTATCCAGATTTTCATCAAGTTCAGGAGTACCTTCCGGTCTGAATCCTATCCCTGTATAGGCACGTACTTCGTATTCGATAGCTTCAACCCTAAGTGTCAGCTTATCGAGATTTTCAGGAGTACGCAAAGTGGTATTACCTGAAGTGAGTCGCATGCTGTTATCGAACGTAACTGTTCCGTTCCCAAAGGCTTTGATCCCGAAGCCCTGCATAGAGGAGATAACTCCAGTTGGTTCTGTGGAAGTTCCCGGGTCGTTAGCAGCAGGGATACCCATGGTTCCATTGTACACGGAGAAGTCACCCATAGATACATTGATCGTATTGGCTCCAGGGATGGCCGAGCTAGGCGGTGTAAGGTGTTCCCAGAAATACAATTCATTGATCAGTGCGTTGCTGGAAACCAGTACGCTTGCGTCGATAGCTGATGCGTACGGATTAGCCAGGAAGTTAGGTGTTCCGTCAGGGTTGCTACCTGCGCCGTTGAATTCTATCGATCTTGTTACATCACCGTTGTTCAGTGTTCCTTCAGCATAGGTCAGGTCGAACACTATAGTTGAAACTGGTGGCGGACCATTATATGCCGGATCGTGATAGGCTGCCTGTGGATAAACCACAAATCCTTCACCCGGATTGATCGTTCCTGATACATATGCGTTCCAGTCGTCCAGGTTATCATCCATGAAATTCGTTCCTCCGGCCGGTACAAGCGGGTGTGGGAGGAAATTAGCCGGCGTGTGTTGTTGTACGTTATATGCTGAACCGAATACGTCTGAACGGGTCTCGGTGGTCATCGGGCTACCAAGTATCATGAAGTCCCTGGATTTCAATGGAGGAGTGGAAAGTTCAACATTGATGGTTGCTCCAGTATTCTTTATTACTGAAGCAGAACCGTTGGTCTGAACCACACTTCCTTCATGTTTTACGATCAGGTCTCCGTTCACGGTAATGTCATTCTGAATATTGATATAATCGTTTGCCTGGATGGTAAGAGTTCTTCCTGCATCGATCTCACATGTACAAGCGTCGAAACTTACGTTCGATCCTTCACCGGTGTCGTAGTTGCTGGCGATCTTTGCGTTACTTCCGATATCAGGCACACCATTTGTCCAGCTTCCGCCACCCTGGTATTCGGTGGTTTCCGCAGCAACAGTAACCTGCGCCACGCAGGAAGCCGTATTTCCGTAGTCATCTTCCGCAGTAAGGGTTACATTGAAAACCTGACCCACATCAGCACAGCTGAACGAAGTCTGACCCGAAATGCTCAGACTGGTGATCCCAATATTATCGGTTGATCCTCCATCGACATCGTTTGCAGTGATACTTACTGTACCTGTGGATTTGTTCAGGGTTGCTGTGATGTTCTGGCAAACAACGTTAGGGTCGGTGTTGTCGTAATTCGGATCTTTCAGAATAAAAAGTCCGCCATCACCACTTATATTCTCATCACCAAATCCGGTCGCGATCAGGTTTCCACTTTCGAAGAACGGATATACGTTCCAGGTGGCATCAAAACCAGCCGAATTAGACGATGGGAAAGTGTCGAAATAGTTTACTTCGGTCATACTTGGCGTACCATCGTACAGGCCGTCGATCTTAAGGATTCTCATACCCGCCGAGTAGTTCGCCAGGTAAAATCGGTTTCCTCGTACATATCCATTGTGGTCAATTGCCGAAGTAGGACCATAGTAGGTGTAATGCAGAACCGGGTTGTCCAGGTCGGTCATATCATAAACAAGTGTTCTGGTATTGAATCCCCTGTTTTGTTCATCAAGTTCATCACCAACGATAAAGAATCGCTGGTCTTCGGTAAACCATCCCTGGTGAGTATAATATTTATCGGTGTAAGCGATCGAGCTTAGTTGGGTGATACTACTCTTGTTAGTTACGTCAAGTACCCGTACCCAGTCGGATCCACTAAAGCTACCGATCAAGATCTCTTTTCCATGGTGTTCCGTATCCGGTCCATTATAGATCACAACCTGCGCATCGTGGCAATATCCACCAGATGAGTATGTCGATTCGATGACAGGGTCCGTAGGATCACCATCGTTGTTATTGTCGAGTTTGATGATCACAATACCACCACTGATGTATGGTGAAACTCCGGTAACAAAAGCGTAGCCGGTATCTTCATTGATCACGATATTGTGAGCACGACCCCTGTTGCTACCCGAGGTACCCCAGGTTATGCGGGCGTCGTGACCAAAGGTTTGTGCTGGACTACCTGTAAGCCCTCTGAGCCTTGTGAGATCGAATACCTGCATCCCGTGATTTCCATTGGCATCACTAACCACGAAGGCGTGATTTAGATAAACTTTCACATCCCGCCAAAGACTACTACTAGTGTACGAATTCATTCTCCCCAAATAAACCGGTGCAGTGGGAGTGGAAATGTCGACAAAGGCAGTACCATCATCCAATGCAACAACTGCATATTCTTTATTTGTCAAAGGGTCTGTCCATCCCCAGGAGTCCTGGGCTTCGGCCGATCCCATGGCCGATGATGAAATGAATCCCTGTAATGTGATACCGTTACATGGGTAGGATCCTGCCATTCCTCCGGAACATGGGGTTTGGGCTGTTGCGTAACTACCGGTGAAGATAACGGCAATGATCAGTGTGAGTAGTTTTTGGTTAATCATGGTGTGATGTGTATTAGAAATGGGTAATCAAATGTAAGTTTATTCGGTTATATTATTCTTCTATGAACATAAATTCTACCGAACAAGGTATGTCATGGCCGATATGGCCTCGTCCGTCACCGGAATCACCATTGTTCTTGAAATATGCGTGCCCAGTATACATACAGTTGCTCAAATTGAAGTTGTAGTTCTCTCCTGATCTCAGGTAAAGGTAGTAGACCAAAGAGGCATAGTGCGTCATGTTGGAATCTTCCAGTGCAGGACTTTCTTCTTCGTTGTGGGCAGCATAGGCGTGACAATAGCTCCAGCCTTCCGAATAGTCGTAATAAGAACTTGTTGGATCAATATCTACACCAACGCCCGACATGGTAAAGAAGAATGCACCTTCCATAGTAGCAAGGGAGATTGCATCTGAACTCTGAAAATCGTCAATTTCGCCAGCTCCGAAGTTTACTTTGACCTCAACACGGTAAGTTCCTGAATATACCGGAGTAAAGGTTTGGTTAGTCAGTCCGGCAATATCATCGGCATCATTGGGGTTTGGGTCGCTATTGCTTTCCCGGATAGTGGTTCTTTGGCAACCACCTGTTTGGTCGAATTTCTGATAGTCTTCGCGAATGAATTGTACAGCCCATTCGGATCCGTCCCATGCATATATTCCGGGTGAAATATCATTCGATCCATTGGCAGTGTTACTGGTGTTGTATATAACTGTACCAACTGCCAAAGGGCCTCCCTGGGGATTCACTACAGGGGCTGAAACATTCTTGGCGGTCAATGCGACTCTTGGATATACCAGTCCGTACGACGTGGTTTCCAGGTCCAGGGCCCCTTCCGGGGTCTGAGTACCGATTCCTACCTGGGCGATTGAAACTGCCGTAAACAGTAGGAATATGCTTAATACTAGTATTCTTGATCGATTCATAACTTCTTAATTTATCGATGTTCTTTAGTTAGTTTTTGTTTTATTCTCCGATGAACATGAATTCAACCGAGCATCGAACACTGTCGTTGATGGTAATGTAACCACGCCCATCTTCGACAATTATATCATCTCCGTCTCCTTCAAAACCTTCAGCAAATTCCTGGTTGAACGTCAGGCTAAAACCATAGTTGGTCAAAGCGGTAAGAGATTCAATTACCGTATAGGTCACCTGGTTGAATTCATTGGTGATGACCTTGGCTGAAGAAACCGCCATGCTGTCATTGTTATACCCGGAGTACGAACTAAGTCCGAAGGTATGTGTAGTACCATTGAAGGTAAAATCGAACTCGCCTTGCTGCTCGACGAAATTCACATATTGTCCGGCTCCTGATGGAACGTTGGCCTCCCCACCGCCGTAATGTACTGTGACAAGTATTTTGAATGTCCCACTGATGCTAGGAGTGAAACTACTTGCATCAAAATCTATTGTCTGATCACCGAGAACACCATACACCAGGTCATTTGAGCCTGTTCTCAAATCGGAGGTTTGAAAAAATAATTGGTTGTTTCGTTTTTCGTATTGTGCCTTCCAACGAGATCCGTTCCAAAAATATATTCCCGGATAGATACTGTTGGCTCCACTATCCACGGTATTTGTATTGTACACAGTTGTTCCGGCCACAATAGAACCTCCGTTCGGATTGGTGATCGTCTCAGTTGTGAGATTGGTTAGGGAAACAACCGGGTAAACCACACCCGAAGTAGAATTACCAAGGTCCAGAACCCCTTCGGGGGAAGTGGTGTTTATTCCCACCTGCGCACTGATATGAAGGCAGGAAAGGATTGCTATAAGTAGGTAAATGTTCTTCATCACTATAATTTTAGGGGCTTTTTTATTCGCTGAAATAACTGATCTCTACTCGGCAGGGGATATCGTAAGCTACGTATCCGCGTCCCGATCCACTGTTTCCGTTACTTACAAATTCTGTAGCAACTAACTGGTCGAATGTAAGTCCGAAGTTAACAGTGTCACCGGCGTCCATTTGTACGTAGAATACCATGGTAGATTCCTGCCAGATGGCAAAATAATTAGTTGCACCGATTGATCCGTCGTATGCGGTAGAATAGCTGTAAACCGGCAAGTCGTAATTTGTGCCATCAAAGTTCAACCTGAATTCACCGTGTTGTCGGGCGATATTCAAATAACCATCTGATGTACCAGATGATACATTTGGCACCCTGGCACCACCACCGCCATAGTTGACGGTTAACTGTACTTTGTAATTTCCGGTGTAATCTGCCGTAAAGGACTGTCCTGTAAGTCCTGAAATACTAGCGTAACCTCCTGAAGAAGTTGTTCTTATCCCCAGGGCTGATTCGTACAATTCGTATTGTTTTCTGTGAAATTGTCCTAACCATCTCGAACCACTCCATGAATACATGCCCGGGCTCACATCGTTGGTTCCGGTGTTGGTAGTTGCTGTATTGTAAATAGTTGTTCCTATGGTGAGAGAACCACCATTGGGGTTGGTAACGGGGGCTTCCGTTACCGCATCTGTCAGTGCTACCCGCGGAAGGACTACTCCCCAGGTAGTGCTGCTTGCGTCCAGGATTCCTTCCGGACTGGTAGTATTTATACCTACCTGGGCGAAGACACTACAGGTGACCATCCCCAGGGCAAAACATACCAATATCGCAAACGTAGGCAGGTTAAGTTGTTTCATTTCGTTGATTTTTAACATTTTGGGCAGCACAAGTATAAGCAAGATTACCGACAAAAACGAAAAAAAATCGATGAAATGCACATTATTTATAAAAACGTAGGAATATGATTACAAATAATCATTATTATAAAGTATGTATGATTTCTGAGTTAAAATCTGATGATCATCTCATTTTTAGATCAAATTAGGTTGTTAATTGTGTTTTTGAACGCTAGATCCAATTTTGGATTCATTTATTGTTTTTATAGAAGACTATGATCTTCGATCAAATTTTCGAACGTTTAAATAATTGTTTAAATGCCCGTTCACATCACCAAACGGGCATTTTCTACATTCAATACTAAATTAGGCTTGAAGAACAAAAATTAACTTACTTATTGTTTTCTTATACCTGATGTCGAAGTACTTAGCGTAGCATCGTCCTTAGGTACATACTTTTGTATTGATTTTGAATCCAGTTCGTCGGTTTTCATAGCATCCGGTGCATCCGGGAACCTGAGTTCACTGAATTTGGAATTATCACCAGCAGACCTTCCGGCTGAATCTTTCCTGTTGGCCACTATGTGATAGGAGAATGAAACATTCGATGCTCCTCCCTGGAGTTCCCTTACAGTAAATCCGTTCGCTGATTTGTTCGTGACATACACACCATTACAATCACCTTCCAGCTGGATAAAGACTTTCAGTGGATGACGATCATTCACCACGATATTATTGGTAAAGATCGGATCGATAGAAACGTTGGCCGTTCCGTTCACTAGTTGTGCCGTACCATAGTCTTCGAACAATACTTCAGGTGCTTCAGGTGCAAACATCACCTTTTTGTCACCATTGGTGTCATCGACGATGGTCGATACGGCCCCGTTACCAATTATCTTGTAGTTAGTTCCACTGTAGCGGGCCCCTGTGTAGGCGTAGGATGAATTCGAACTGGAACCACCACTGTAAAAATATCCTCCATAATACATAGTTCCACCACCCACTAAGCTGGAATTGGTCTTACCGGCTAGTTGAGCACGGGCATCCCTTGCGTCCGAGTTAATAGGAGAACCTGTATAGTTGGTCTGGAATCGTGCCGCTTCAATACTTGTTGATGCACTCATAGGATATTCAGTGAGGGCATAAAGTGCCAGATCTGTCGCATTGGTATTCACACCAACATTCATGATCTGGGTTGAAGAGATCGAGGTCGTACTACCCGACACGGCTCTTAGTCCCATATTTGATGCGGTATTCGCCAATTGATCGGAAACGGCTAGTACTCCGTTAGCTCCATTGGCGCCACCACCCCAAGCCTGGATTCCTCCAATTAGGAAGGCACCACCTGTATAGGTTGTATAAGTATAAGCACCATGTGAGTTTGCGGCATAACCGTATAGGCCGATACCTGTACCTGTGTTCTCACCCCTGATCCCAATACCTGATCCGGAATCGGCACCCCACACGGACGCACCATTACTGGCCGTCTCCGCAACAACACCGAAAGGGAAGGCAGGATTATTTACACGCAGTGCTACATTGGTATACGGTGCCGAACCTATCCCAACGGCTCCATTATCCAGAACGCGCATGCGCTCGGTATCATCGGTTCTCAGCACGAAGTCGGTTGCATCCGTAGTACCGAGAAAATTCGTGCTTGCATTGGTTCCGGCATTACCTTCCAGCGACCAGTCTCGTCCACCAGTACCACCCATGGCGATCCATTCGCCACTATTCCAGTAATAAAATCCAGGCAGGACCTCGTTATCGCCACTGTTGGCGTTTGCCGTATTGTATATCAGGAGTCCATTTGCAGGTGCAGTAACCGGGCTGGCCACCGTCCTGGATGTCAGTGCCACACGGTTGATCAAAATACCGCGATCTGTATGTGTCAATTCCAGTTGTGCACTGGTATCTGGAGTTGCTGTTCCCAGGCCAATATTGTCATTGGCACCGTCTACAAAAAGTGCGTTGCTCTCGCCGGAGGTCGCAATTCGGGTATTCATATCGGCGTTGGAATCGTTTATGATCAATTCATCATTCGCATTCTCGCGAAGCTCGATGAATTCGAGACCGCCGGAGGTGAAGTTCAGGATATCTGCACCACTTGTCCACATCCCGGTGTCCGAATCGGCATTCCAGCTGTAAAATGGTGCTGCATTGGTACCCTGGGCCATGGCGTGCACCTGGTTGGCATCGGGTATCCTAAAGCGCTCTGTCCCATTCGTAACCATTCCGAATTGATCTGCAGCCGGACTATAGAATCCTTTGTTAGGATCACCCGACCAACCAAATGTTGGATTCGCAGCGGTTCCCCCGCTGTTCACACGAAGGTTACCACTACTATCTACGGTAAACTGTGAGGTTCCGTTGGTAGTGATGGAAAACTCATCGACGTTGGACCTGAAGAATCCGGTATCCGAATCACCTGCCCAGGAAAATGCCGGAGCGGCACTCGTTCCATCGGTGTTCGCTCTTAAACGACCGTTGGTAGTGATTCTGAATTGTTCGGCATTGTTAGTTCTGAAACTCAGATCGTTATTATCCGTCGTTCCTACGAAATTCGAGGCCGGAGAGGTTCCGGCATTACCAGCCTGTTTCCAGTCGTTTCCCAGCATGGCTATCCAAGCCGAACCACTCCAGTAATAGAAACCGGGAGATACAGCCGTCGCTCCGGATCCGGAACTGGCAGTGTTGTACACCAGCAAGCTCGTTGTAGGTGCCGGAGTGATCGGACTACTGCTTGCTGTAGAGGTCAAGGCTACTCTCGGAATAAGAATACCTTTGTTGGAACTTGTCACATCCAACATCGCGCCGCTACCGGGGGATGTGGTGTTGATCCCTACTTGTGCATATAAAAGTGCGGAGGTAAGTATGCAGAAGAAAGTTAGTAAGGATTTTTGGTTGAGTAATGTTCTAGTCATAAGCTCTTGTATTGAAGAAAATTCCTACAATTATATACATAATAATCGATTAAATACAAAATAAATCGATAAAAGGTATTTAATTTTAACATATGAATATTTTTTTTGTTAAAATTCACTTCATGTAGTTCATCGAATATTTTAAGAATCCTTGTGTTTTATACAATTCATTTAAGGAATCATTGTTTTTTCACTAAGGAATCTATTCAGAAATAGGAGTAGATTAAAGTATCTTCAATACATTCGTATTGCGAAAAAATGCTTAGACCGGAATGTTAAAAACCGACTTTTTCGACACAGATCATCCATCTGAGAACCAGGAAATCCCCTTAAGTCGATTTTTGGATACCGATGTATCATTATTTCTGAAAAGAGAAGACCGGATACATCCCTACGTGTCTGGGAACAAGTTCCGAAAACTGAAATATATCTTCAGGGATATAAGTTCAAAACGAAAGAAGTCGGTACTCACATTCGGCGGTGCGCACTCCAATCATATAGCAGCAGTGGCTGCGGCCGGGAAAATGTTCGGTATACACACCTTGGGTCTGATTCGCGGTCAGGAGCTCGCTTCAGAAATAAAACTAAACCCAACCCTCTCGTTCGCCACCGAATGCGGTATGCGGCTCATTTATATGGACAGAGCCGATTACCGACTGAAACACCATCCTGAGATCCTGGAAAAATACATACTCGACATAAAGGATTACTACCTCATCCCGGAAGGGGGCACTTCCGATCTTGCCGTCAAAGGTTGTGAAGAGATCCTCACAGTAGCCGATGCAAAGTATGAGTATATATGTGTCGCTGTAGGAACAGGGGGTACATTCGCAGGCCTTCTCAATGCACTCGGGCCAGCACAAACAGGCATTGGTTTTTCCGCACTTAAGGGCACCTTTCAGAAAGAAACCATAGAAAACTACTCGAATGCTTGCGAATATCAGCTTGTGGATGACTATTGTTTTGGGGGCTACGCTAAAATAGATCCGGAATTGGTACGTTTTATAAATAACTTCAGAACCAACACCGGCATCCTCCTGGATCCGGTCTATACGGCTAAAATGATGTACGGAATTCTTAAGATGATCGAAGCAAAGAAATTCAGAAAAAATAGCCGTATTTTAGCCATCCATACGGGTGGTTTGCAGGGAATTGAAGCTATGAACCGCTATTTGAAAAAGAAAAACCTACCTCAAATCGAAACATAAATGCGCAACCAAACCTTACTTCTTGTAGTATTCTCACTATTTATGCTCACCGGCTGTCGCTCCAGGAAGAACGTCACCCAGCCCCGGAAAGCCGTAACCGGCAAGGAAATCGTAAAGCCTTCGGAACCTGAACGGGAAAAGACCACTATTGTAACCCCACCGGCCGATGCGCCGTACACGGTGGTGGTAGCTACTTATATCGATAATTACAGTGGTATCGCTCGTGAGGAAATGCTTCAATACGGTATCCCTGCCAGTATTACCCTTGCCCAGGGTATCCTGGAGAGTGGTGCAGGCAGGGGTGAACTTACCCGCAAGGCTAATAATCACTTCGGAATAAAATGTCACAGTACCTGGACCGGGGATCGTGTTTATCATGACGATGATGAAAAAGGCGAATGTTTTCGAAAATACAAAGACCCGAAATACTCCTTCAGGGATCATTCACTTTTCCTTACCCAGAGGAGCAGGTACGCCGATCTTTTCAAACTCAAGAAGGATGATTACAAAGGTTGGGCTCGCGGACTCAAGAAGGCAGGTTATGCTACGGATCCGCGCTATCCTCAGAAACTGATCGATATCGTGGAGCGATATAAGTTGTACGAATACGACGAGATGGTATTGGGAAGCAAAGCCAATCCCGTGCGCCCGGACGATTCAAAAATAAGTACCTATACAGTAGTGAAAGGTGATACGCTCTACAGTATTGCAAGGCGATTCAATATAACTGTGGATACGCTCAAGGAATACAACGGGCTGGATACAAATAATATTTCTATCGGACAGGTTTTGTATTTGCATCCTGTTAAGAATCAATAGATTTTATGAAATATAAAAGGAGTAGCGCTTTGTTCCGCGAAGCGCAACAATACATTCCCGGGGGAGTCAATTCCCCGGTACGGGCATTCAAGGCAGTAGGAGGAGAACCTGTTTTCGTAGAACGGGCAGATGGTGCCTATCTATACGATGTAGATGGCAATAAACTAATTGATTTCATCGCTTCATGGGGTCCGATGATCCTCGGACACGCATACACACCGGTTCTTAATGCCGTGATCGATAAAGCGAGGAAGGGAACCTCCTTTGGTATGCCTACCGAGATCGAAACAGAGATCGCCCAATTAGCCGTAAGTATGGTGCCAGGGATCGACAAGATCCGTTTTGTAAACAGTGGTACCGAGGCCTGTATGAGTGCAGTCCGACTGGCACGGGGATTTACGGGTAGGGATAAGATCATAAAATTTGCCGGATGTTATCACGGCCATAGCGATTCGTTCCTCATAGAGGCGGGTAGTGGCGCAGTTACCTTTGGTGTCCCAAATAGCCCCGGTGTAACTAAAGGTACCGCCAAGGATACCTTGCTGGCCAATTACAATGACCTGGAATCCGTTGAGGGTTTGATCGCTGAAAATAAAGATGAGATCGCATGTATCATACTAGAGCCGGTTGCCGGTAATATGGGTTGTGTTCCCCCGGCGGACGGTTTTCTACAAGGGCTTCGCATGTTATGTGATACCCATAAGATACTCCTTGTTTTCGATGAAGTAATGACTGGTTTCAGACTGGCTCCCGGTGGCGCACAGGAATCGTATGGAGTCTCTGCTGATATTGTCACCTTCGGAAAAGTGATAGGCGGCGGATTGCCCGTGGGTGCGTTTGCAGCCCGTGATGAGATCATGAAAGAACTCGCGCCTGTGGGACCCGTGTACCAGGCAGGAACCCTGAGCGGGAACCCACTTGCAATGGCTGCCGGACTGGCCATGTTGAAGGCTCTGAATAATTCAGAAGAGATCTACAGGTCTCTTGATGAGAAAACCGAATACCTTCACGAAGGATTGTTGGGGGCGCTTTCCGGTAAAGGTTTTCCTTTTGTGATAAACAGGGTTGGATCTATGATATCGGTTCATTTTACAGATCAGCCTGTAGTTGATTTCAGAACTGCGGCCACTGGCAATAATGACTATTTCAGGAAATTCTTCCACGGAATGCTGAATGAAGGTATATACCTTCCTCCCAGTGCTTTTGAAAGCTGGTTCCTCAACGATGCACTTTCTTATGATGACCTTGATACTACGATCAGGGCCTGTGATCACGTTGCCGAAACCTTATAAAAAAACCCCCTGTGAACAGGGGGTTTCAATTATCTTGTTTTATCTACTCAGACTTTCTGAAGTGAAAGCCACTTCTTGTACTGTGATTCAGAAAGTGCTTTCTTAACAGCAGCATCAAGTACGTCGTCGAACTTCTGCTTATCGGCCTGTACCTTCGGACTGGAGATATCCTGTCCGATGACATGTTTCTTGTAATTGCTCTGATGCGCAGTATACGCCCTGAACAGAGCTCTTTGCTGATCACCATTCAGGTCCAGCTTGGTTGAAAGGTCTGCCACTTTCGCCTTGGCGATCACTTCCGGTCTGTCCTGATCCTGCGTCAAAGTTTGAGCATTAAGACTGCCCATTCCAAAGAGCATGATACATGAAATCGCAAGTACGGAAAATAGATTTTTCATTGTGTCAAATTTAATTTAAGGGTACTAAAGTAACCAATTTACAATGAATTATCCAAGAATTGAGCCAAATTTCAAATTTACTGACGATTTTTGCCTTTTCGGCCTTTCATGCGACCTTGCTTTCGCTTCTTATGCTTCGCCATTGCTGACTTCTCCCACTTTTCGTACTGATCCTTGGTCAATATGGATTTCATGGAATTCTTGTATGCGATCTGCCTGTCGAGCATCGCATTTTGTCGGTCGAATCGATCCTCGTCACTAAGCTTTTTGCCTTGTTTTCGATTCTCCATCATCTGCTTACGAGCTTTGGCCGATTCCAGTTCCAGGTTGTTGATCTTTTGTTGCTGACTTTCATTCAGGTCGAGCATCAGGGTAAGCTTTTTTGTTTTTAGTTCTGCGACTTGTTCAGGGGTATAATCCGGGCGTTCCATATTCTGCTTTCCGTGTCTCTGTTGTCCTTTACCCTGTTGCTGGGCGAATGCTGTAAAACCAATTAATAAACAGCATATAAAAAGTGCTTTTTTCATTTCTTCAATTTTTATTTGTTACGGTCTTTGGACATATTTTATGTGAAAAGGTTTAAAAGAAAAGCGGCCTGAGGGCCGCTTTCGTGAATCTTGTGATCTGGTATTTACAGCGAATCCAGATAATCGCTGAGCATTAGTAATGCTTCTTCGTGGACACTGGTTCGTCCTAATTGTGGCATCCTGTAAATAGGTGATGTGCTGGCAAATCTTGCCTCGATCTCACCGCGGTTTGCGTAAATACCTGTTTCCGAAAAGGCTGTTTCATACCTGAAATCCAACATAAAAGTCGTTGGCACACTTCCTCCCGGAGAATGGCAATGCGCACAGTTTACGTCCATATAGGCGCGTGCGCGCTCCTCCAATGTTAGGGTGCCGTTCTCCCAGTTCGGGATAGCACTGATAGCTGTAGGGTCGTCCAAACCGAGCAATAGCCCATTATCTGTAAAGTACTGAAGCTGGTTGTAAGGGGCATAAGACGGAATGAAATTCATGTTCCTGAGCTTCATACCTATAGGCTTAGGGGCATTGAAGCTGTTATGACAGGTGAAACAATCTGTATTGGAAGGAATTATATAGTCCACATTGTTCGTAGTTCCATTCTCATCTATATAACTTATAGGTATCATACCACCAACATCGTCCCTGAAGGCCTCCGTCATGGTATCATTCCACACATAGTCCGTAGCCATCCATCCGCTTTCCAGTTTCAGTAACACACGGGTCTCAATGATCTTTTTACCCAAAGTAGGGTCCCGTTCATCAAGAAAATAGTAAAAGGTTTTGGCGATCAGGGTATTATTTGGAAAGCCCGGGAGCAGATCACTGTCTATGTATCGCATCGTTTGGCCAACGGGTAGCTTTACGAGTCGTTGCTTAGCAGCGTAATCGGTAAACAAGGTAGTGCGGATCTCGTACAGCTGAACGTCATCCGCCGGTTCCAGGTCGGATAAAGCGCCCTGGAAGAATCCAAGTTCAGAAAGCGTTGGTGTGAATTCCAGTGGGGGTCCGTAAGTTGTTACCGAGGTCGAATTACTCGCTACAGATTCATTTCCGGCTGCATCCAGGGCAGTAACGTAAAAACTGTAAAGGGTCTCCTGTGTAAGGTTCGCCACTACGGCAGAGGTTGCAGCTACATCAGACAACACTATTGACCCGTCCTGGTACACATTGTATCCGGTTACGCCCACATTATCCGTGGAGGCTGTCCAGCCTAAAGTAATAGAATTGACCCCGATATCAGTTACACTCAAGTCGAGTGGCGCCGTTGGATTTTGGTTGTCAAACGCATCCGGATCCGAATCGTCGCTTCCGCAACTGGTTATCAAAAAGCTCATCAAAAGCAGCAGGGCAAAAGTAATTTTTTTCATTGTCATACAATTTGAAGCTAAAAATAGAAAATTAGTTCGAGAACAGCTACAGGCTGTGATAAAACTCCGTCGACGGGATGATTCCCTCATTCAACAATGTCATTGACTCAACGCCTCTTTTGAGCAAATTATTGTTGTCCTAGATTCGGAGAGAATATAAAATAAGATTCATCATGAAA
>JAUIIU010000081.1 GCA_030431695.1 Bacteroidia bacterium
GCCTGTTGTCCACCTCTTCGAACAGCGGCCCGGAGAAGTTGATCGTATCTATCTCGATCTGGTCCTGGTGAAGGTGATCGTAAAGATATCTCAGCAGTTTTTTAGGTTCGTTGTATTTGTAGAATGCACCGTAGATCAGGTTGGTTCCAAGGATTCCCAGGGTCTCCTGTTGTAACCTGGCATCGTTTTCCTTAAACCGGATGTGCAGAATGATGTCGTTATACCCCTGGTAAGGCTCTACCTGGTAACGAATCCCTACCCAGCCGTGACCTTTATACCGCTTGGCGAAATCTATGGTCGCAACCGTATTGGCATAGGTGAAGAACATCTTATCGGGATGCTTGATCCTGCTGATTCGGTCCTCGATCAGGTTGATCTCATGGTTAAGCATCTTTTTCAGGCGGGCTTCGGTTACATATCGACCGTCCTTTTCATGGCCATAAATGCTATCACTGAAATCCTTGTCGTAAGCAGACATCGCCTTGGCAATAGTACCTGAAGCACCACCGGCCCTGAAGAACTGACGAACGGTTTCCTGCCCTGCCCCGATTTCGGCGAAGGTTCCGTAAATGTGTTCGTTCAGGTTTATACGAAGCGCCTTCTGCTTTATGGAAGGAATATTATCAAATTCTTTATCTCCTTTCAAAGTGATTTCCATAGCCTAGAAAATGATTGAATGTCCTTCAGCAAAGGTATTAAATTCGACTGTTACCAAAAAGCGTAGCTAGTTAATAAAACGATAAAGCCATTTCCTTGGTCGAAAATGGCTTTATCATATTGCAAAAGAATTAATCTGATCTACATTCCTTTCAATTCATTGATCAGGTCCTGTATCACTTTTCTGGCATCACCGAAAAGCATGGAGGTCTTCTGATTGTAAAACAGTTCGTTATCGATACCGGCATAACCGGGCTTCATACTTCGCTTATTCACGATGATCTGCTTGGCGTTCTCTGCGTCCAGGATCGGCATGCCGTAGATCGGACTCGAAGGATCGTTGTGGGCCGCAGGGTTAACCACGTCGTTCGCACCAACCACGAATACCACATCCGTACTGTTGAATTCAGGATTCACATCCTCCATTTCAGCCAGTTTATCGTACTCAACGTTGGTTTCGGCCAACAATACATTCATATGTCCCGGCATCCTACCTGCAACAGGGTGAATGGCGTATTTCACCTGCACACCTTTACTTTCAAGTAATTGCTCCAATTCGTGGATGGCGTGCTGCGCCTGTGCAACCGCAAGTCCGTAACCCGGAACAATGATCACCTTCTGGGAATAGTTCATCAGGATGGCCACATCACTAACCGATGCCTTCTTGATACTTCCCTGTACCTTCGAACCACCTTCAGCACCAGTATCGTCTGTATCACCAAATCCGCCGAAAATAACATTAGACAAGGACCTGTTCATGGCATTACACATGGCGAAGGTAAGAATGGTACCGGCCGATCCAACGAGGATACCACCGGTGAGCATCACCATATTTCCGTAAAGGAATCCACCCAAAGCCGCTGCCAGACCCGTGAAGGAGTTCAGCAGGGAGATCACAACAGGCATATCGGCACCACCGATAGGCACTACGAACAGTATCCCGTATACCAGCGCTCCTAAGAACAGCAGGTAAAGGAACAACTGACTTTCAGTATGCGACCATACTATATACCCGGCGAAGACAAACAGTCCCAGTAACAAAAGGTTATTTATGATATTGTATTTGGGAATACGTATTGGTTTCTGAAAAGTACCGTTCAGTTTACCATAAGCGATCATACTTCCGCTGAAGGAGATGCTACCAATGATGATCCCACCTAAAATCGTAAGGATGGAAAGGGTATTCCCATGATAATGTTCAAATTCGATAAGTCCGATCAACGCCGCACTTGCACCACCCATACCATTGAATAGCGATACCAGTTCGGGCATGGCGGTCATTTGTACGCGTTTCGCCTTTAGCCAGCCTAAAACGGTCCCTATCAGGATCGCAACCCCAATGAGGATATAAATAAAGGTTGGCACTTCACCCTCGTAGAGGAAAATGGTACCCAGGATAGCGGCGGTCATACCGGCCGCAGCGATCAGGTTACCCCGGCGAGCAGTTTCAGGATGCCCCAGCATTTTCAGACCTATAATGTAGGTCACAGAGGCGATGAGATAGATAAATTCGAGTCCGAAGATATATTCCATTATTTTTTCTTTTTAAACATTTCCAGCATTCGGTCTGTAACTACAAATCCACCTACTACGTTCAATGTTCCCAAAAGAACCGCAACAAAGCCCAGAGACAATGCTAACTTATTTTCAGGGTCGGCTCCCAGCATAACCAGGATAGCCCCAATGATCACCACTCCGTGAATGGCGTTGGCGCCGGACATGAGAGGGGTATGCAATACCGCCGGTACGTGTCCGATCACTTCAACCCCCACAAAGATCATCAGCACTACGATGTAGATCATCTGGAGGTTATTCGAAATAAAATCTATCAGTTCAGTCATATCTGTATGTTATTCTGTGTTTCCGTTTTTACGAACCGTGCCTTTATGCACTATGAGTGTTCCGTCTGTGATCTCCTCATCAAGTTCCCATTTGAATTTTCCTTCTTCGATGAGATGCTCAAGGAAGTTGAACAGGTTCTTACCGAACAATTCACTGGCATTGGTAGAGACACTTTCGGGTGCAATGGTAGTACCTATGATCCGTACACCATTCATCAGTATGGTTTCGTTCATTCTGCTGGCCTCGCAATTCCCTCCCTGGGCAGCCGCAAGGTCAATGATCACGGCACCGTTCTTCATTTTCTCCACCTGCTCATTTGTGATAAGTACAGGCGATTTCCTGCCGGGTACCATGGCTGTGGTGATCACCAAGTCTGCTTTAAAGAGGGATTCGTTCACTGCCTCTTTCTGTCTTCTCTGGTATTCTTCGGAAGCGACCTTGGCGTATACACTGGCTTCGGTGGGTTCATCATCTTCAACCACGATGAACTTCGCACCCAGCGATTCGGTTTGTTCCTTGGTTTCCGGACGAATATCCGTTGCCTCAACTATAGCCCCGAGTCGTTTTGCCGTTGCGATGGCCTGCAAACCGGCCACACCCACTCCATATACCAGCACGCGAGCCGGAGTGATAGTACCGGCCGCGGTCATCATAAGAGGGAAGATCTTGGTCATTTCGTAGGCTCCGCGGATCACAGCCTTATACCCTGCAAGGTTGCTCTGGGAGCTGAGAACGTCCATATCCTGTGCCCTGGAGATCCTTGGCATGGCATCCAAAGAAAAAGCCGAAACTCCTTTCGAAGCCAGGGCTTTCATTAATTCCGGGTGGGATTTGTGGAACAGCTGACTAATAAGTACGTGACTTTCATCAACCAGCTTCAGGTCTTCTTGGTTGAAGGGGTTGATCTTCAGAAGGACATCGGCCTCTTTGAAGACAACACCTCGTATTTCGATCTTTGCACCGGCTTCCCGGTAATCGGAATCTTTAAACGAGGCCTTTTCTCCAGCCCCTTCTTCTACAACGATCTTGAACCCTTTGTCGATTAATTGTTTCGCGATTTTCGGCGGAATGGCAACGCGCGTTTCCCCTTGCTGCGTTTCTTTAAGAATACCGATGGTCATATTTGATGAAAATTTTGAATCGTGTGCTAATTTAGAATTAAATTTGTCAACAGATTTTGATAATTGTCAGTTTTTTGCCACAAAACTTCGGAATTCTTAAATCTTAACATTTTCGGCATTTTTAGGGAATTAAGGTTGTAAAATTAATATGCAAGTCACTTTTTTAGGTACAGGAACATCACAGGGGATACCGGTCATAGGAAGCGACCACCCCGTTTGTAAAAGTACCGATCCACGGGACAAACGCCTGCGCGTGTCTGTGCTGGTGGAATGGGATGAAAATACCTATGTGATCGATTGCGGACCCGATTTCAGGCAACAAATGTTACGCGAAGGTGTGCAGCGGATTGACGGTGTGCTGCTCACTCACGAACACAGTGACCACACCGCAGGGATCGACGATATCCGGCCCTTTTACTTCAGGCAGGGAAATGTGCCATTTTACGCGCACAAGCGAGTATTCGACGCCCTGCACGAAAGATTCGCATATATTTTCGAATTTGAGAACAAGTACCCGGGGGCACCCGAGATCGAAGAGATCACGATCGATAAAGAAGAGAATTTCAACCTGAATGGCCTTGAGGTTATCCCCGTAGAGGTCATGCACGCCGAATTACCGGTTCTTGGTTTCAGGATGGGAGATTTCGCCTATCTCACTGATGTGAAGACCGTTTCCGAAGTAGAACTTCAGAAACTACGGGGAACGAAAGTTTTAGTGATAAACGCCCTTCGCCATAAAGAACACATCTCACATCTAAATATTTCCGAAGCTCTGGCGTTAGTAGATAAGATACAACCGCAAAGAACATACTTTACACATATTAGTCACCTGATGGGTTTTCACGCGGAAGTGGAACCAACATTGCCGGAGAATGTATTCCTGGCCTACGACGGACTTAAAATCAATATTTGATATGAAAGGAAAAATATTCATGTACCTCTTTTTCTTCGCATTACTGTTCATCATCTATCAGTACATGAACGAGAAGACCATTTTCGAATCCCAGGAAAAAAAGATCAATGCCCTGACGGCCCAGGTGAGTGAGAAGGATTCCATCGCGGATGTACTTACCGATAAAGTAGCTGAGCTCGATTATTTTACTCTCCTTGGAAATGAGAATGCCATGAGTTATTTCGACAACCTCGCGCTGGATGCCGAGGAAGCACAGGGCCTGGTTAGCGAAGCGATCTACGAATCGAATTTTGGGGATGGTCAAAATCCCCTGGTGCCCATTGAGAGCCAGGACGCTAAAATGCGGTTCAATAAGGTGCGTTTTCTTAATCACCGCTGGGTATTGGCCGATTTTACCGACGGTAATTACTGGGGTGAAGTGTTGATCGATTATTTCTTCGATGAGAACAACCAACTGCTGCTAACGCCAATGTCTGCCACGCTGTATCCTAACTAGTGGTTTCCAGCCACTTCTTGAATTCGTAGAAATTCTGCGGAGAGACACCATGCCCAACGGGAAATTCGGAGTATTCGCAGGGGATTCCCAATTCGTCAAAAAAGGGTTTGGACCTTCGGGCCCATTCAACGGGGATGACCTGGTCCACCGAACCGTGCGAGGTGTATATTTTCAAATCACCATAATCGTTCTGTTCGTAACCCTTGCTTAATATATCCTTGTTAACATAGCCGCTCAAACCCACCACTCGTGCAACCTTGGCAGGGTAGGAGAGAGCCACCGCAAAACTGAGTATGGTTCCCTGGCTGAAACCCATCAGAGTGATCCTCTTAGGGTCTATGTTGTATTCTGAAATGATCTCGTCTATGCACATTGAGACCAGTTCCCTCGATTCGATGGCCTGTTCATCATCACTGAACTTGTCTTGATTTACATCAAAGTAGATAGAATACCAGGCATTTCCGAAGGGCTGCATACCCAATGGTGCTCTTAGTGAGATGATCGCATATTCCGAAGGTAATTCCGAAGCAAACGAAAAAAGATCGTTCTCATCACTTCCGTAGCCGTGCAACATGATAATTGCCGGTGCAGGACCCTCAGAAGCGGAAGGTCGGTAATTGTGTTCGAGGGGAAGTTGTTTTTTCATATTCAAAAAGAAAGCCGCAAGTTACAAAACTGCGGCTTCTCGTTAAAGTTGTGATTCGCTTATCCGATACCTTTGAACCATTGCTGAAATTGTTCTCCAAGCGCCGGGATAGGTTTCTTTTCACCCTGAATCGCCCCAACGATGGCCAGTATCCAAAGTACCAGCACTGCTATGAAGAAGATCCAGCCCACAAAAGGAATATTCGCAACGGCCAGTACGAAATTTACGATCCAGACAATTATATAAAGAATGATCAATCCGAGAGATTGCCGGATGTGAAATGCTCCGTGTTCCGACTTGTTACTGTTGTGCATCACGAGTGCAATGATCCACCCGATAAGGGTCAGATACGCAATGATTCCAATGGTTTTTGGTTCACCAGAAGTAGTTCCAGACATAGTTAAAAATTTAAGGGTTAGTGATTTATCCCTTAAAGATAGGATTTCTTAGTTTAAAAATTTAAACCAGTCTGCGAATTTATCACTCAACCACGGAATCCCGGCCTTCCTGTTGAGCAGTGCCATGATGAGGGAGATGGTCCAGAAAAGCAAACTACCATAGAAAAACACGGCTCCGAACCATATCAGGTATTGCTGGTAAGACATGGCTACGGACACGAAGAACATCAGCGTAAGACCGAACATATTTTTAATATGCCAGGATGCGAATTCATGCGGTTCGTCCTTGTTCATCGAAATAGCGATGAAAAGTCCTACAATAGTGATATAAGCAATTATGGCTTTCGATTTTCCCTGGGGCACCATAGATCAGGAGTTGAGTACTAATTTTTTCCCGGAGCAGATACCGTAGACCTTTCCTTTAAGCTTTGTTCCGAGGAAAGCGGCATTTTTCGAATGTGAGTGAATATCCGACTCACTAAAGGTTGACTCATGATCCGGGTTGAATAGTGATAATTTTGCCTTTGCGCCTTCTTCGATCACCGCAGTTGGTATCCCGAAACGGCCTTTCAGTCCGGTAAGTGCCCGAACAGTGGCCTCAGTTCCGAGTTGTGCATTCAACGCCCCGAAACAGCTCTCCAGGCCTATGCTTCCAAACATGGCATGATCGAATTCGGTCTTTTTATGTTCGATGTCGATAGGGTCGTGATCACTTGTCACACCGTCGATAGTTCCGTCCATAATCCCTTTCAACAGGGCTTTTCGGTCTGTTTCCGTTCTCAGCGGTGGCAGTACTTTGAAGTTAGTATCGAAGGTCTCCAGTTTGTCATCGGTGAGACAGAGGTTTGTTGCAGAAACACTGCAACTAACATCAAGTCCTTTTTTACGAGCTTCGCGAATCAATCGCAGCGCACCTTTGGTTGAGATCGTTGGTATGTGGAGTTTTCCGCCTGTGTATTCCAGGATGTAGAGGTCGCGGGTGATCTGAAGTTCTTCTGAAAGGGAAGGAATACCCTTCAGTCCCAGCCGGGTACTGTTCACCTCTTCATTCACCACACCGTTATATGCCACCGAAGGTTCCATAGGCATGGATTGTACGAGTCCATCGAAGTTCTGGCAGTACTGCAGGGCGATCTTCAGCAGGTTGGCATTTTGAACCGGTTTCTTGTAATCCCCGAATGCCACCGCTCCCTCCGAATGCATATCGAACAACTCGGCCAGATCTTCACCCTTGCTGGCAACTGTGAGCGCTCCAACCGGGTAAAGTGACACTGCATTTCGCTCTGCCTTGGCTTTTAAAAACTGTACGCCCGCTTTGCTATCTGTCACCGGGTGGGTGTTCGGGTTGACTGCCACGGCTGTAAAACCACTGAGCGCAGCGGTTTTGAGTCCGTTTGCGATGGTTTCCCGTTCTTCGTACCCTGGCTCTCCAAATGATACGGAAGAATCGAACCAACCCTGGGATACGTGCAGATTTTCCAGTGAAATAACCCGTGCTGTGTCGTTCTTGATATTGTTGGCGATCTTTTTGATCGTGCCGTTTTCGATGAGAATATCGCGCTTTTTCAGATGGTGCTTACTGGCAGCATCTACTATCGTGGCGGATTTCAGAAGGAGTAGACTCATAACTTAGTTCTTAAAAAATTTCAACACCAGCAGTTCGAGTAACAGGAAAACTACTGCAAAAATAACAAACCATTTCCAAAAGCTTCGTATACTGTTCTCTTCGGATATAGTATCAAACATGGCTGAAACTGTATCGTAATACCTCGCGCCTTCCCATGTTTCGGGCTCCCGGTATTGCAGGTTACTTTCCCTGCGATCGTAATTGTAGCTTATCATTTCAAGCGACTCGTCATCACGGAACACCTCGTAGTTCCCGGAACTGACCGGTGAAGCGGTGGTAGTGATCATCACCTGGTTGGCTTTTGACCGCTGCAAAGGGATAAAGGTCGTGGTACTGTCGCCTATCTTAAGGATCTCGTCCTGTGAAAGCGACACCGGGATGGCGAAGGTGTTCTGCCTGCCATTCTCGAAATACAGCTTCGCCAGGGGCATACTCTGTACCGCCATATTGTAAAGGGTGGGTACGATGAGAGGAGAACTCTGGAAATTGGAGTTTTCGGTGTGCAATGGAGCTGTAGCAATAAAAACTGTTCCCGATTGAAGCACAAACGGTTTACTGTCCTCGAAACGCAGTGCTGCAGCGGCATTGCTATTCATTGTATAAAAGGAATTCACCTTTGGATACTGGAAGTTCACCACCTGTTTTTCGAAAACCGACTCGAAGAGGGGATGGTCGAAAATGATCTGGGAGATCCGCTTTTCCTGTTCGACCAATTGATCCAATGATCCTGCATTCATATTTAGCAGTAACGAATTGTAGCTTGACAGGTCCGCTTCCATGGAAGGAATGATCAAGAGGCTGCCACCGCTCGCCTGGAAAGCAGTCAATGCATCCGCAAGAGAAGGAGGGACGCTTTTCAATTCATTCAGGATAACAAAATGCTGATCCGGAATGTCGTTGTAGTTCAAACCGGACGCTTCCTGCCTTTTATAATCGAATTCGGATTGGTCGAATAGTCGGGTGAGGAAGTCGGAATCCGCTTCGTTCACCGACAGCACCTTTATCTTTTTAGGAGTATTTATTGAAAAGTATAAATCATTGTCATATAATAAATTAGGATCATTTATCTCAATTTTACCTTTAAAATCTTCAGGATTCTCAATATCAAAGCTGATCGTTTCGGGACCTCCGTCGCCCAGGTCTGCTGCGATCTTTGCTACCAGTGTTCCATTATTGTAAAGTGATACAGGTACGGTTTTGGGAGTAGTTCCCTGTCCGCTAACCACCACGTTCAGCTTCGTCGCCCCAGTACTTCGGGAAGCGACGTAAACGGTATCCAGTGAAATGTTCGTATTAGAAACGGGTCTTGGCTGAACTACCTCCAGCATAATGTCTTCGGGAACTTCTGCCAGGTCGCCATTCAGCTGCATGTCCGAGATGATCAGTAGTCTTTTGCTGGCAGTATGCGAATTTGAGAACAATTGATCCGCTTTCAGCATAATTTCATCCGGGCCGAGTTGCTCGTTCACATAGGGGATAGACAAAACCTCTTGTTTAAAATCCCGGATACTCACATCCTTCCTTGTTTCCGTATTGGTAAACCAGCTCAGGGTAGTTTCCCCGGAACTGTTTTCGAACAACTGCTGAAGCGCACGTTGCAACAAGGGTCCATTGGATCCCTTAGCCTGCATACTGAAGGAATTGTCGATATACAGTACTGTTTCTTTTTCCGCACTGGTCGCGATCTCCGAGGCGGTAAAAGGCTGGGCGAACGCCATAACGATACAGGCGATCGCCAGCATTCTTAGCAGTAGGGTAAGCCATTTCTTTAGTTGTGATGAACGGCGTGTTTCAACGGTGACTTTCTTCAGAAATGCGACATTGGTGAAATCTATCTTCTGAAAACGACGTAGCTGGAAAAGGTGAATGAAGAGCGGGATAAGCAGTAAGAAGAGTGCGTATAGGACTTCAGGATGTTTAAACTGCATTCCGGCAAATATTTGTCAAAGATATGAAATGCTTTCAATAAACAAGGCGAAGGTGCCTGTTAAGATGTTGCTAATTTCTCTTTATGCTGAAATGAAAGCTGGTTCCTTTACCAAGTTCGGAACTAACATCAATGGTGCCACCAAGCTTGTTTACCAGCTTTTTAACGGTTGAAAGGCCAATACCATTACCTTTTTTCCCCTGCCTGTCGAGGTTGCCGACCGTCGCAAAGAGATCGAAGATACTTTCCAGCTTGTCTTCGGGAATACCGATACCGTTATCGCTGAT
>JAUIIU010000011.1 GCA_030431695.1 Bacteroidia bacterium
TCTTCCTTTGCATTCTCAAGCATGATCTCCTTGACAGTATTTGCCGAAGCCATCGTTTGCGGTGGCGCTGCCAGATCGACCACATGGATCAGGATCAGTTCGGCATCCAGGTTTTCAGCCATTTTGGCCGCGTAAAAAACGGCTACTTTGGACAACTTGGAAAAATCGGTTGGAATCAGAATATTCATACGTTCAGGTTTTTTTACTGGAAAAATATTTGAAATCAGGCAGATCGATCACCTGTGCGTGTTCCACTTTCCATCGAGCATCTTTTTTACCCTCCAGGGCTTTGGTATAGGCCCTTAAAACCGCCACGTTGGCCGAGTCCCCGATAGCGTGAGTATTCATCTGGTAGCCCGCGGCCGCGATGCGTTGCGCAAGGGAATCCATTTGGGGTTCGGTGGTGATCATGAGCCCGAAATGACCGGGATGGTCGCTGTAAGGTTCCTTCATGGCTGCTCCCCTTGAACCCAGGGCACCATCGGCGTAAACTTTCACGCTACGAACATTCAGGCGATCGGTCTTGACGATCCCTTTTGATAGAAAATGGTCGAGGTTCTCAGGATAGTTTGAGATCATGGCATATACCCGAATTTTCATCTCTCCTGATTGCTGAAGGCTGTCTATCAACTCGATCGCTTCTTTTGACAGCCCGGCGTCATTTACTGTTGTAAGTCCGAGCGACAAGCAGATATCTTCGGCATCTCCAAGGGCCTTCGCGTAAAATGCCACATCCTTTTTAGGGATTATTGCACCCACGGGATTCATGGCCATATCAATTAACACACCTGTTGGCTCACCATTCTCAACAATTACCTCACCACCCTGCATGCTTGTTTCGGTAGTGATCCCTGCCAATTCCAGCGCCTTCGAATTACACAGCATAGCATGCCCATCGATCCTCCTTAAAGCAACAGGTGTATCGGGAAATAGTGAATCAAGTGCTTCCTTGGTAGGAAATTCCTTGACGTCCCAGTCGTTCTGATCCCAGCCGCGGCCTAAGATGAATTCCGACTGTTTTTCTTTCTGAAATTCCACTACCCGCTCCAATAATTCCCCATAACTAGTGGCTCCAACGAGATCCACTTGTTGTCGCACCACACCGAGATTTAACAAATGAGCATGGGCATCGATCAGGCCTGGAAGTACGACATTTCCGCCCGCATCAAAAGTTTCGGTGGCTTTGTATTTTTCTGAAATTGATACGGCATCACCGATCTCCAGAATCTTCCCATCCTTGACGACAAAGGCTTCTGCCATTCCGAAGGAATCATCAACGGTGTAAATTGTTGCGTTGGTGACAAGCAGGTCGGCCGAAATCTTTTCAGCAGTACAAGAAATTAAAAGCGTAAGGGCTAGCAGGAATAAGGTATAGTGTTTCATGCCCGAAAGATAGTAAAAATCACTGCCAGTCGAACTTATAGGTAGCCCCTAACAATCCTTGTATTCCCTGAACAGGAAAATGCTGCCATTTCTCGTAGTTCTCTCCCAGCAGGTTACTTCCCTTTGCAAAGATCGACAGCCTGTCGTTCACCCGGTAACCCACATGTGCGTTGGCGTCGATATAACTGTCCAGGGTACGAAATTCCACCATTCCTTCTCCAAAGATCAGCACATCGCCGGTAAACAGGATGCTTCGTTCCCCAACATAGAAAACAGAAGCCCCGGCGTAGATCTGTTCGTTGATGTCGAAGTTTGTGAACAAAGTAGCCTTTAAGTCGGGCAGGTTCCAGGCTTCCGGCTCATTGGTCATGTTATAGCTGAAGTATTCGGCACTGGCTCCAAGGGAGAAGGTATCGTTCACTTCTACTTTGAGTTCACCGAAGACCGACAGCGTATTTACATCGTCGTACACCAGCCCGAACGAATTACCGTACTCGTAGGCTTCCGTAGGACTCACATCGATCACGGGATTTGCCTGGAACAGAGCTTTATTCTCTTCCTTCCCATAGGATGCGCGAAGGTTATACCCCACCGAATTGGATAATTTTCCTTTAAAACCACCAAAGGCATTGTACAGTTCACTGGTTGGCATGATGCCCAAAGTAGGTGACACGAACGGATTCTCCTCTACGAAACTGTAATAGGTATTTTGACGAAGTCCTCCGTCCGCACCACCATAAACTATGAGTAATTCGTCCACCAGTCTATACGAGGCGGCGATCCTGGGATAAATATAGAAGTTGGATTCACTATTCTCCGTGTCCAGGCCCACATAGCCCGCCACACCAAGTGACAAGGTAAGGTCCTCGTCGACATACACCAGTGCCGGGCTCACACCTGCATTCAGGAAACTGTAACTTATACCATTGGTACCGAAGAGCCCCTTATCGAAAATTCCGGTTAGGTAATTCACATCTCCGTCGATCTTAAATGTGAACTGTGTAAGCGGAAAAGCGAATTCGGGCTGAACAGCGATGTTGAATTCCGAAGAAGAATAAGAATCGCTGAAGAACCTCAGGTTGGCGGTTATCTTCTCGAAAAAGGATTCTTCCAGGGCCAGGCTACCGCCTACATATCCTCCGAAATAGGTTTGTTGTCCATCAATGGCGTCTATGTCCTCGTCGGATAGGGAATCGAAGAAGTCCGGCAGGCCGTACCAGTTGAAAACACGGTGTTCTATCCCGGCATCGGCCATATAGGTGATGTCCTTCTGCCTGCTGGTGTAGTTCCCATCCAGGCGTGTATCGTAATATTTGTTCTCGATCCGAACCTCGTCTATTCCTCCCTGGGCCGAGTTATGCCGAAGAAAGAATCCGGCGTTATCCGTTCTGCTGATCTGGAAATTACTGTACAATTCGGCGAGTATGGAGGTGTAATTTCCGAAACCGAGCGTGGCGTAGTTGTCGTAAAGTCGCAAGGGAGCCGCTTTTTCGACGGCTGTGGCCTGGCCTTTCGAGGGGGTAAAGGTGGAAGCAACAGGTACCGAGAAGATCTGGTAATCCACTTCCTTTTTCGCAGTGCTCACCGAGTCGTTGAGTACAGGTGTTTCCTTCACCTTGAAAGCATCTGAAATCGTGGGCGTATAGGGTTTCACGATATTGACTACCTCAGTTCCCAGTTTCTCCTCCTGCGCGGAGGCAATGGTAACACAAAGCAGCAGAACCGTGATCACGATGACGATCCTGATCAGTCGTTCGCTATACGACTGCGAACCAAGGAACATGGCAAAAAGTTTTGAGAAAATGTCTTTTAACATTGTCATGATTGTTAACGATTTTTGATTGATGGGGTTAATTCTGATCTGTTTCAATTGAAGCATTGGTCTTTGCTTCGGCGGCCTTAACGATGGACAGTTCAGCTTTGGCCTCTTCAACGATATCAGGATATTCACTGAAATTTGTGATCACGCTTTCCAGGATATAGGTTGCCTGGTACGCATCGCCCAAAGCATAAAAATTCTTTGCCATCAGCACCAGTCCTTTGGCCCCGTATTCCTTATAACCGGAATGATCTCTCGCAAGCTTCTGAACGGCCTGGTTCGAGGCCTCGTAGTTGCCGTCCTTATTCTTGAAGTAGGCGTCGAAGTACAGGGATTCAGCCGCCAGCAGACCAGTAGCGATCTTGCGTACTTCAGAATAGGCTGCCCAGGCTTTTTCCTCCTCTCCTGTCTTCATAGCTGAGCGAGCAATAACCACCTGGGCGTCACTTTTTATAGAGTTATCGATCTTTTCCAGGGCGAGGACCTTTTCGGCATAGGCTACCGCGTCTTCATAGCGCTTCAACTCGTAGCTCGCCTTCATGCTATTGGTCTGGGCAAAGGTGATATTCTGCGGGAAATCGGCTTCTGTCTCCAAACGCTTCAGGTAAACAATAGCGTTCTCGTAGTCCTTCCTGGCGAGGAACAATTCGGAGATCCGTGCCAGCGCCTGTTCGGTGAATTCACTTCGCTCCCTGTCCACCACGAATTTGAAGTGCGGAATAGCATCGTCACCCTTGCTTTCACCAAAGTAGATCTGGGCGAGGTAGAAGTTCGCTTTCAGGGCGTGGCGGCCGTTAGGAAATTCAGACACATATTCTTCGAAACGATCCCGGGCCTGCTTCAGTTTATTTTCGAGGTAAGGTTGTTCGGCAGCGGCATAGGTAGCGTCGTCCAGTTCGGCATCTTCCACTTCTACATAATCCAGGGTTCGGACCCAGTTTGCGTAATCACTCACCCGTCCCTGGTCGATATAGATCAGCTTCGCCGATGCAACAGCCTGTAGGCTTTCATCCGACCCGGGGAAGTCGTTTGCAACCCTTTTGAATATCCCCAGTGCATCATTGCTCCGCCCGGTATTGTCGTAGATCAATGCCTTCTTCAGCAATGCCCTGGACACATAACTGCTTTTCGGTAATTCCCGCACAAGCTTGTCGTAGGTTCTCACTGCTTCATCATTCTTTTCCATGGAAACATAGGTATTGCCAAGCTCATACAAAGCATCATCCCTGTATATCGATCTGGGGTAAGTTTGATCGAATGACTCCAACCCCTCGAGCTTCTGGCTCACCCTATCCACAAAACCGTAACTTATGGCCTTCTGAAAAGCGGCGTAGTCCTCATCTGGCGTTCCCAGGCTGATGGCCTGGTTGTAGTTCTCCATGGCCGGCCAGTATTGACTGGTCACGAAGTAGCTGTCGCCAAGGCGGAGGTAGGCGTCCTGTTTACGGGCGGCATCCGAAGCAGAAGATTCCACGTATCCTTTGAAATATGTAATCGCGTCGGGGTAATTCTTCAGTTTAAAATAATTGTAAGCCAGGTTGTAGTTGCTGTTCCTGAATTCGGGGGTTGAATCTGCCTGTGGCATCTGAAGGAATTGCTTGTAGCCCACCAGCGCCTGGTTGAATTCCGATCGGTTGTAGTCGCTCTCCGCTTTCCAATATACCGCCCTGGCCGTATAAACAGCGTCGCGGGGTTCTTTCAGCGATTTGTCAAAAAGCGAAACAGCTTCATCATAATCACCTTCGTTGTAGAGTTCCAGTCCGCGCAGGAAGGTCACCTTCTGGTAAGCGAGCTTGTTCTCAAACGATTTGTTATCCTCCAGCAATCGCACCGCTTCCTTATAGTTCCTGGAGCTGATGTAGGAATCGATAAGCAGATCCTTCAGCGCATCGTTGTTCTTGTTATCAGGGTAGTTTTCAATGAAGGACAACAACACCTGCGGTACAGGCTCGTAGCTGTTCCCGATCTCGTAACTCAGTTTGGCGTAGTTGAGCCAGGCATCTTCGCGTATCTCCGGGCTGAAATCCATTTCCGAAGCATTCCTGAAAGCGTTCAGGGCCTCCTGCTTTTTACCCAGTTTCAAATAGCTCTCCGCTAAGTGATAGTATGCATTCTGCGCAACACTGTTCTTACCATCGATGATCTTGTTGAACTCCCCGATCGCAGCCTGGTAATCACCCTGCTTGTAATGGGCATAGCCCAGCTGGTAATAGTCGGTATTGGTCCATTTCCCCCGTTTACCTTTATACTGACCCAGGTACGGAATAGCATCAGCATATTTTTCCAGGTTGAAATAGCTCTCCCCTATGATCTTGGCGAGTTCGCTTTTCTCCTGCGGACTCGAATTATCGAATTGCTCCATCCCCATATCGATAGCCTTCTGAAAGTTACCAAGCTTAAAGTTCATATCGGCCTGGTAGTACGACAGGTCCTCGGCGTAGCGTTCCTGTCCCTGGACGGCTTCAAAAAGTTCGGTGGCTTCCTCGTATTGATCACCCTCGTAGGCGATAAAGCCAAGGTAGTATTTGGCCTGGGCGCCATAAGTAGGAGAATCACTCACCCGGTTGAAATATTTTTTTGCTTCGGAATACCTTCTATTCTTGAAATAAGCATATCCGTTGTTGAAATTGAAACGTTCACGTTCACTTCTTCCCAGGCTGTTCTCATCCACCTTGTCGTACCATTTTCGAGCATAGGAGTACTTTCCATTCTCAAAGTAGAAGTTGGCCACATTGATATAGGCGTCATTCCGTTTGATGCTGGTTGGAAATTCGGCTACGAAATCCTCCATCAGGGCGTCGGCGTTCTGTTGGTTAAGCCGAACGGCACAATTTGCAATATAGTAGGCACAATCCCCCCGAACCGTCTCGTCCTCGGCCTGGCGCTTTACCCTGTCGAAAAGCGTTTGAGCAGCCAGGTACTGTTCGTTATTGTACAGTTCGATGGCCTTATTGAAGGTTTCGAGTTCGTTGGTGTAAATTTCGGTTTGTTGTGAATAGGCTGAAAGCGAAATAACTACGAGAATCGTAGTTAAAGTGAGGCTTCTGAACATTAGAAATGGGTTTTTAACGCACATAAAGATACAGGTTACTCAAGTAGCCAAATGCCCTAAAGCAAAAGGTTTTTAACAATTAAATCAACAGATTCTGAGTAGTATTCTTACATGTGTTAGCTGTTCAGGTTATGTGGTCAGCTTAAAGTAGTAACGCAACATTTGGAATATAATTATGTTTTAAACCTGAAGCGAGTTTCCTCTGTCTGAAATTTACTGTACATTTAATGATTCTGAAAAATCACATCCAATGAAAAATCTCCTGTTTATTTTATGCCTTCTTATGGCGGCTCCCACCTTCGCACAACGGAATATCAAGAACCTCTATGAAAGACAGGGAAAGATCGGCATAGGAACCCGGACTCCCGATGAGATGCTCACCGTAAAAGGCAAGATCCACACCCAGGAGGTCCTTGTGGACCTGAAGGGCGCAGTCGCCCCCGACTATGTTTTTCAAAATTATTTCCTGGGAACTTCGGAATTAATGCCCGGGTACACATTTACCCCTCTTAATAAACTAGCCGCCTATGTGGAAGAAAACCACCATCTGCCGGGCGTTCCTTCAGCAAAAGAATTGGATGCGGAAGGTATGTCGCTTAAAGAAATGAACTTAATTTTGCTTCAGAAGATTGAAGAGCTAACGTTGTACACCATCGAACAACAAAAAGAGATCGATTCGTTGAAAGAAATAGTGGCCAGACTCCAAGAGTAGTCGATTAATTGAATATTTTTGCAGTAAACGATCCGTATGTCCCAACCTGTATTATCCTTAAAGAACGCCTCGATCTTCCAGCGCGAGAACCTTATCCTTTCCGACGTGACCGTCTCTGTACAAAAGGGTGAATTCGTCTATCTCATCGGGAAGACGGGTACCGGGAAAAGTAGCTTTATGAAAACCCTCTACGGGGATCTTCCGCTCTTGAAAGGAGAGGGTGAAATCGTTGGTTACGACCTTCCCACTTTAAAAGAAAAGGACATCCCTTTTCTCCGCAGAAAACTGGGTGTGGTGTTCCAGGATTTCCAACTTCTCAATGACAGGACGGTAAAGGACAACCTGATGTTCGTACTTACCGCAACAGGCTGGAAGGATAAAACTGAAATGAACAGCAAAATTGATGAAGTTCTGGACAAAGTTGGCATGAAAACCAAGAGCTTCAAATATCCTTACCAGTTATCGGGTGGAGAACAACAGCGTGTCGCGATCGCAAGGGCCCTGTTAAATGACCCCGAGTTGATCCTTGCCGATGAGCCCACAGGGAACCTCGATCCCCAAACCAGTGTGGAGGTAATGGAAGTCCTCCAGGAGATAAACAAGAACGGGAATACTATTTTGATGGCCACCCACGATTATGCGCTGATCTTAAAATATCCTTCAAAAACCCTGAAATGCGACGAGCAGCAGGTGTTCGAAGTGGTTCAGAAAACTGTTTAAGGATTATTCGGGGAATCCTTCACGCAATACCAGGTCGCATTGTTTCTCCAGCGAAGGATCTATCTTCAAATGAATACTACCGCTTGAATTCGGCTTTAGTTTAGTACCCGGACCAATAGTTATACTATTTTTTGCAGTTAGCTTAAGTGTAGCTTCCTCGGTGAATTCCTGGTTACGAAGGGTCACATTTTCCGAAAGTGAGGTGAGCTTGAAATCCCAACGATTGAACTTCTGATCCTGGATGTAGGCTGTTTCTCCTTCAGCATAAAGCTTGTAGACCATTTCCACCGCCTTACCGATATTCAGCATACCGGAGCCGTAAAGACCCAGGTAGGGTTCATTGGGTTCAATGTGATCAATATTCCACGAGGTCATTTTGAGGATGCCGTCCAATTCGTCCATAGGCAGACAGGGATTCAGCGATAACATCAGTCCGATGGTTCCCGTTACGAAAGGGGTGCTGGGAGATGTTGCTTCAAACCTGATATATGTGATCTCATCTTCGAAAAAGTACTTCGGAAGTTTCCACACACCCGCTGATGGTGCGAGTATGTCGATCTTGTCATTCAGGGTGGTAGTAGAGACCTTGTAGATATGCGGTGTTTCCGAAAGATCATTATTCCTGAAACCCATGGTACGGCCTATGTACCCGCGAATATTCAGCGCGTAGTAATTACCCTTCTCATCCTGCCCATAGTTATCCAGTGGTCGTTCATACTTGTACATGGCCGTACCCACCGAGATCACGTGGTTATAGGATGCCGGGTAGTACAATCGCTCACCTTTGTTCTCGCTGTAGGGCCGGTTTCCGGCACCCGCAACGAGTATGGTCCCGTTCTCGAACATCTCATCGATCGCCGCCTGGGCCGTCTCGTAGTATGTACGTGAGACCCAACTGCAGTTGATCACCTTCACTCCCATATCCGACAGTTCCTTTAGTTGCTCCAGGGTCTTGAAACTACCGTAGGTGGTGGTATAGATCCCGCAATCGTAGCAAATACCCGTGCCGCCATATGCGTTATTTCCCTGTGCCGCGGCAATTCCGGCTACCCCGGATCCGTGGCCTTCTGAAAAGCTTGACTTCCTTATCACCCTGGTCTTATACTTGAATTCGACATTGGACGTATCTACGGCCCCGTCGGCTATACCAATGATAAAATCCTTGTTCCCTGTAGTGTAATACCAGGCTTTGGGCACATCCATAAAGTCGAGGTAATCCAGGACTATAGGCAAACCCAGGTTTTCCCCGGTCGTACTGGTAAGACCATAGTCGTTGGGCTGAAAGATCTTCTTGTCCTCTTCGGAAATATCCTCGGCAAATTCGAAGATATGACCTGCATATCTCAAAAATGCCTCACCGGCCCCGGGTTTTTCAGAAACTACAAAGAATGTGCGCTTCAACTGGTCCTTTGTACTCCCACGGAATGTTTTTTTGAAGGTGGTGATCCTGTACTCGTTGAAGACCTGTTCCAGGGCTTGATCTGTTCCTGCATAATCGATATGACTCGCCAGTTGCTTCAGTTCCGGTACGAACAAACTATCCCTGGCTCGAAGGTAGTACCAGTAATCATCCTGCGCAAAACCGGAGAAGGATACCAGGGCTACGAGAAGGAAAATTAATTTATTCATGGAAAACGGATCAGTTCAAGGAAAGGTAATGAAAAAAACTAATTCGGGCGGAATTTCGTTATAGGCGATATATTGTACATTTGCTTTGTTCATCGATGATCTCTATTCTCATCCCAACATATAATTTCAATGTTTCACCTTTGGTGAGATCGCTATCAGAGCAAATGGAGCGCATCGATGTTCCCTTGGAGATCCTCATTTTCGATGATGCGTCCGATTCTTACACTGAAGAGAACAGGAATTCAGCGATAGCCGAAGGTGTTTCTTATCGTCGATTTGACAATAACCTCGGGAGAAGCGCCATCAGGCAAAAACTGGCGGAATCCGCTCGATTTCAAATGCTTTTATTCCTGGACGCGGATGTCATGCCGACAGGATCTGATTTTCTTGAAAATTATGTAAAGGCAGCCCGGGAGGATGCCGAGGTGGTCTGCGGTGGGATCGCCTATGAGGCAGATCCACCTTCGAAGGACAAAATGCTCCGTTATACCTACGGAGTGAAGCGTGAGGCAAAACCCGCTTCCGAAAGAAACAAGGAACCATATATCATTGTTACGGCCAATATGCTGATCCAAAAGGACATGTTTCTCTCCATAAATGAAGACCTTTCCAACTTCTACGGGGAAGACCTTTTGCTTTCCTCGAACCTGAAAAAGAACGCCACAGCCGTACTGCATATCGACAATCCGGTGTATCACCTCGGGTTGGAGCCAACGGAAGACTATCTCGCAAAGGCCAGGTCGGCTGTGCAAAATCTCGTTCGTTTGGAAGGTGAGAAAAGAATTGGAGATGATTTCATTTCGCTGCAACGGGCCTATCTGAAGCTGAAGCGTTTTGGTTTGGCGCCCTTGTTCAGGTGGTTTATGAAACTGTTTGATGGGAGCATTCAGTCAAACTTGCTTTCTGCTCGCCCAAGTGTGTTTTATTTTAACCTATGGCGGCTGTCTTATTATTCTGAATTGAAGAAGCATGGTTGAATTCTCTGTCGTCATAGCGGTTTACAACAAAGAAGGTTACATTGGGAAGACCCTCGAAAGTGTGTTGAAGCAAACGTACCGGAATTTTGAGGTCGTTGTTGTGAACGACGGCTCAAAAGATAAAAGTGAAGAAGTGATCTTGTCCTTTGACGATGACAGGATCAAATACTTTCCTCAAGAAAACCTTGGTGCCGGGGCAGCACGTAACGCAGCGATAGCCAAAGCAACCAAACCATGGATCGCCTTGCTGGACGCCGACGATATCTGGTACCCGGATTACCTGGATGAACAAGTTCGCCTGATCGAAAAATTCCCGGGTGAAAGGGTTTTTGCCACCAATAGCAGGATCAATAAAGAAGGTAAATTCATCGATAGGAATTATTCTTTTTCCCTTCCGAAAGAAGACACAGTGTTTAATTTTTTCGAGGCCAGTCTGAGGGATTCCCTGTTAAATAGTTCACTTACCGTAGTACACAGGGACGTCCTTTCCGAAGTGAACTACTATGATACTGCCATAAAAAGCGGACAGGATACGGATCTTTGGGTAAAGATCGGACTGAGACACGCTGTTGTTTTTAGTCCGAAGGTCTGCGGCCATTACGAGATCAATGAGACCAGTTTGTTCGAATCGGCCAGGAAGGTTTCAGAAAAGACAACTTTCGAAGCCTATGAACATTTGGAAAAAGACAACCCTGCATTGAAGAAATTCCTCGACCTCAACCGCTACTCCATCTGTATGATCGCGAAGTTCGAAGGAAATAAACAGGCGTTCAAGGAATTGTACTCAAAAATAGACCTTAAAAACCTATCCTTTTCTCAACGGTTCTTACTGAAAATGAATCGTCCAATGTTGATCTTAGCCAAGCGAACGCAGAATTTCCTGGCCGGAATGGGTCTTCGCTTAAGCTCCTTTAAATAGCAGGAACTGGGCGTAGTCCCTGATATAATCGGCCTCGTCGAATTCTCCGGAGGACATCACAAGACAGATAGCACCCGAGGTAAAATTTACCAACTCCCGCCATATACCCGTAGGGATCAGCAAGCCGCGATATGGCCTGTTCAGTGTGAAAGTACGTTTGGACCGGCCATCGTCGAGGATCACATCGAAGCTGCCGTTGAGTGCCACGAGAAACTCGAGCTGTTCCTTGTGGGCATGTCCGCCCCTGGATGAATCGCCGGGCACATCGTACAGGTAGTACACCCTTTGGATGTCGTAAGGCAAAAGGTCCTTTTCGATCACCGAAAGATTCCCTCTTCCTTCAGGGTCGATGATCTTCGGAATTTGAATAAGTTCTATGGAATCCAGTTTCATATTATCCCAGTAATTTCTTCCATTGTTGGGCGATCAATTCGGTTGAAAAACGCGCCACCGATGGCCTGGCGTTTTGTGACAGCCGTAGATATAACGCATCATCACGACAAATCTTGCCAATCGCTTCAGCAAATAAAGGTAGGCTTCTTTTCGGAACCAGCAAACCATTTTCGCCATCCGTGATGATTTCCGAAGGCCCCGAATCGATATCCAGGGAAACAACTGGCGTTCCTTCCGAAAGCGATTCTACGAGCACCATAGGGAAACCCTCATACCTGCTGGTCAACAGGCTTGCGCGAGCCCCCGAGATGATCGGGAAGGGGTTTGGGGTATGTGGCAGGAAGATGAAATGGGTCGCCGCTGAAGTTTCGGCTGCGTATTTCTTTATGAGTTCGGAATCGGGTCCGTCTCCCAGTATCACCAGTTTTACATCCTGCTTCCACACTTCAGAAGCAACAAAAGCATCCACCAGGAACTTGAGATCCTTGATCTCGTCGAAGACGCGTCCGTACCACAGCAGGTATTTCGACCCTCTTAGTCCGGTGGGAAGTTCATTCTTATTGCTCAACCCGGGAGTATCAAAGGCATTGTAAATAGTAACCGTATTATGGATCCCTGAAGCATTCAGAAGTTCGGTCTCTATGAATTTCGAAACGGCCACCGTAGCATAGTTCTTCGAATAGATGGTAGTCATTCGCTCCTCGCTCTCCGAAAAATAGGTAGCTTTTTTGGCGCTGTGAACCACGTAGATCCTGCGAATCCCTTTGTACACGTATTGATCGTAAAAAACCTCCCGTTTGCTGTTGTTCTTCGGTCGATGATCGATCACGAAATCGAAGTTGTTCTTGTTAAGGTAGCTTTTCAATTTCCAGGCACGCAGCAATCGATTGGCAAAGGAATCATTCTCTTTCTTTCCTTTCCCAAGATTCAGTAATTCCCCGGAAAACTCCTGCTCCACCCTGTCCTGTAGAATAACGGTATGGACCTCGTAACCCAGATCGTCCAGCATGCCCGAGAGTATGCCACAGGAGCGTTCTGCTCCTCCCCGACCCAGGGACGTCGCCACCAAACAGACCTTAATTTTAGCGGATTTCGGAGGCTTCGTCATTAATTGTGTTATTTTTGAAAAAGATGCCGTAAATATAACGCATTTATGAAGATACTACTGGTTGGGGAATACAGCCGCCTGCATAATTCACTAAAGGAAGGACTTACAGAACTTGGGCATGAAGTGACCATCATCGGAAGTGGTGACGAGTTCAAGAAATACCCGGTGGACATCCTGATCGAGAACCGGTATCAGCATGGATTTCGGAAGAAGTTCATGGTGCTGTGTTATAAACTCTTCGGAATAAACCTCAAAGCCAATAGCATAAAAAAGCAGTTCTTCTCTCATGCCGATAAATTGAAAGGCTTCGATGTGGTGCAACTCATAAACGAGAGTCCTCTGGGTGCCAATCCCGGGGTAGAAATGGAGATCATCGGGTTCCTCAAAGAGAATAACAAGAAGCTTTTCCTGCTTTCCTGCGGAACCGATCACCTGAGCGTTCGCTACGCCCTGGATAAGAAATTCCGATACTCCATACTCACACCGCTGTTTGAGGGAAAAGTATCGGAGCTGGAATTCGATGCTGTTCTGAAATATGTCCGACCCGAATACAAGGAATTGCACGAATTTGTATTTCAGCAGATCGAAGGAGTGATCGCTTCCGATCTCGATTACCATATCCCACTGTTGGGCCATGAAAAATACCTGGGAATGATCCCCAACCCGATCAACACGAAAAAGATACCGCTAATTCCGCTTCCATCCGCCGACAAGATCGTGATCTTTCATGGAGTTAACAGGGCCAATTACTTCAGAAAAGGAAATGATTACTTCAGCAAAGCATTGAAAAAAATAAAACTGACACATGGAGACCGCATCGAGATCATTACTGTTGAGAGCGTTCCATATGCCGAATACATCCAACTCTACGATCGCGCACACATTTTGCTGGACCAGGTGCTTGGCTACGACCAGGGTTACAACGCATTGGAAGCCATGGCCAAGGGAAAAGTTGTTTTTACCGGCGCCGAGGAAGAACACAGGCAGTATTACAAGTTGACGGAGACTGTGGCGGTGAATGCCATACCTGATGCCGACCAGATCTATGACTCCCTGGTTGAACTGATCGAAGATCCCGAAAAGATGCTGCAAATATCAGAGGCTGCACGGGCGTTCGTTGAAAGAGAACACGACTATCTCCGCATAGCTGAGAAATACTTGGAATTCTATACTTCATAAGCCTAATTTTGAAGTTCTGTTAGTGGAGTATTGATTACCTTTGTCCAAATCTTTTTACCAATTCTATGAGCATGAATGTAATTTCCGATAAGGCTATCATTGGCAAAAACGTGCAGATCGGTTCTTTCTGCGTGATCGACGAAGGCGTTGAGATTGGCGACAATACCGTCATCAAAAGTTATGTTGAGCTTAGAAGCGGAACTAAGATCGGCAAGAATTGCTATATTGATTCACGAGTTTCCAGTTCCGGTAATTGTGTTATAGGCGACAATGTAATTGTGCGTTACGACAGCATTTTGGCTCGTGGTGTGAAGATCGGGGATGGCACATATATTTGTCCGAAGGTAATGACCAACAACCTGAATACGGAGAAAGAACAAATTGGTGGTGCGCATATGGGAACCAACGTTTTTGTGGGTACCGGTTGTGTGCTTCAGCATGGGATCGAGATCGGGGACAACAGTGTTCTTGGGGCTCTGTCGTTCGTGAACAAAAATGTGCCTTCCAACGAAGTTTGGTTTGGTAATCCCGCCGTTTTCAAGAAAAAACTCTAGTATCTCCAGATATCCTTGTTGCGTAGCAACATCTCTTTTTCCGACTCCCAGTCGCGTATATAATCCGACTTGAGCAATTTGGCCGGAATTCCACCGATAAGGATATTATTGCCGTGCTCTGTATAGTCCCGATTGCACATCGAATTTGAAGCCACCACACAAGAATCCGGGGTCTTTGTATTGTTCATTATGGAAACGCGGTTGGAGATGGTATTGTAATTCCCGATCTCAATAGCCCCGCTCATCGGCACATATTCGCCGGTAGTGAGGTCTTTCATCGGGTGAGCAGTGGTATCCACCAGTTGGGATTCGTAACCAATTCCCGCCCAGTTGCCCAGGACAATTCGGTGGGTACATATCAGTTTTACATTCGAACCCAAACAACCCATATCGCCGAATTCGCAATAACCATCGCGGTGCACGAAGACAAAACAATCTTTCCCGATATGCGCCCGGTTCTTGAAGACCAGGGTACCCTCCAGGGCTAATTCCGCAATACCTTTGGAGGTGGTCATTCGTTCGAACTGAAGTCCGAAACCGATCATCCCTTTCCTTACCGGCCCTTCAAGTATTACCTTTCCCGAAATATTTGTGAACTTAACCGGGCCATAAAAGATCACTGGTAGTTTGAGCGCTGTGCCGAGGGGGAATTTTTTAAGATTGAAGTATATGGTTTTACCCCAGTTCACCGACTGGTGCCGACGAATCTTACGTTTCATACTTCTATATATGCTTCGTAACCCCATTATTTTTTTCTTCGGTTTATGAAATCCCGTATCACCTCCCTGAGATCCATTTTCTTATTCAGGAAATATACAGTAAAAATAACAGAAAGTAGTGCCAGGAACCCCTGGAAGGTATAGCGAACCAATGGATCATCCCAGTAACCAAGCACGAAGCCGGTGATAACCAGGAAGGAACAAAATACCAGCATGATGTAAAATTCGGCACTGAGATAGAATTTGTACCTGAAATAGGTAATAGTTGCCAGACCTACGAAATGAACGAAATAATAGATACAAAAACTTACTCCCAGGCCTTCCAGTCCGCCAAGGTAATACCCCAGTATATTGCTTGCGACCAGCACAATACTGAAGCCGATAGCTGTGCGTATGAAGAGTGAGGAATCTCCCTTTGCGATGATCACATAACCGATCGACCAGGAAGCTGCCTTCAGTAACATCCCCAGTATCCCCCAGCTTACGAATTCCACAACCGGGAGGAAGTCGTCCGTATAAAGAATGGTAATGATAAGCGGGGCGAAGATCAGGAACAGAAGAATGATAGGTGTAATGAGAAGAACAGCAATATAGGCTTGTTCGAATACTGTTTTCCGGACCTCGACGATGGAATCTGCTATTCCGGCCAAGCGCGGGTAATAATCTGTGGCCATGGCGTTGAATATGAGTCCGACGTACGTATTCAGGATCACAATTCCTGCCGTGTAGTATCCAACCTCGCTTACCCCGCCTTCACCACTGATATAGATCTGTATCACATAGGCTGCCAGTAGTGCGATCATACTGCTCACACTAAGCGTGATCCCGAGTTTTACCATTTCCTTTCCTTCGGAAAAGACCTTTCTCGAATCCACATTGACCTTTTCAAGGGGTATCCTCGACCTGTAATAACTAGTGAATAAAAAGCTCAGGAAGGTCGAGATGATGATTGCAGGAACAATAGCATCCAACCTGAAGAAATAGTAGAGCGGTACAGTGATCAGGAGTCCGGCGAGATTACCGATCACCGTAGCCGAGGCAAGGCTTTTCAATTTCCGAAGTCCCTGTAATACCGCCAGTTCTCCACTTGCCAGTTGCTTGAAAAGCAGGGCCATCGCGATCCAGACGAATGCCAGGGTGTATGTACTGTCTCCAAATGCCAGCTTGCTGAGCAACCACGAGAATGCAATCATCAGGATGGCACCGGCGATACCGGTAATCCATACCAATCGCCTCAGGACACCAACTATGCGGGCGACTTCGGTATTGCTAGCGTTCTTTTCGGCAAACGAAATATCTTTCACACCACTCTTATCCAGGCCGAGGTTGGTTGCCCCGTTCACCAGGTTCATGGTAGTGTTCAGTAAGCCCGCTATACCCATACCTTCGGGACCGATGAATAGTGCAATGAATTTGGACCGAACTATGGAGATCAGGATACTGAAAACCTGTACCCCGCCGAATAGCGAAGTAGCCTTCATAACCTGCCTGTATGAACTCTTTCGGTCCCTCATATTAGTTCGTATCCGGTTTGGTGTTTAGTCCTTTATCACTATCGGGATTCTTCCTGAAATACCTGTACAACAGTATCAGTACTATCACGAAAAGGATCAGGTATCGGACGAGATGGGCGATCACTACCCCTTCGACACCAAAATCGGTAATGAGATAGCGCGACAGCAGGAAGAAAAGCGACACCGAAATCAATTCAGTAAAAACAAAATTGACCACCAGTTTCTTCGCGATAAACTGATGTATGAGCACAAGGGTGGCCAATCTTACGAAATCTCCTGCAAGCTGCCACTTGAACAGGGGTGCCATTCCATCAAAATCTATAAAAATGTACTTGATGAACGAATAACGCAGCAAGTAGATCACGATCATACCAACGGCGAATAGGGGTAGCAGCGTTCTGTAGATCACTCCCACTTCTTTTCTGAAATCCCGCCGGGTGTTTATACCCACGAATTTTGGGATCACATAAAGGGTGAACAATGCAGACGAAAAGACCATATAGTTCTTGGAAAGGGTCGTCATACCCGTCCATATCCCGGCATCCGATTCCGACAGGCGGTTGGCGAGAACCGATCGTATGTCGATCTCCACCAGGTTCATGAGTACGGTTGAAGCGACCGACATCACCGTAAATGCCAGTAATTGTTTACCGAAGGGAGTTACAAATTTCAGCTTCCTGAACTGTACGTATTCCCTGAGTACTTTCACGAAGATGAAAAGCATCACCAACACCTGCAGTACGGGGATCAGGGCGATAGCGATCAAAGCTCCATCCAGGTTATAGCGATACAGCATGAATAAGGTTAGCGCGGCTCCAAGTAAGTAGGCAGTGAGTTCGATGGCCGCAAATCTCTTGTAACGTGACAGCCCGTTAACGATCCCGTTGAACACACGTTGAATTGAAATAAAGGGTACGATCACTGCAACGAGCTTGATGATGTATTCGTATTCGAGGGTATAGAAGAAATACTCACTTATCCAGGCAGAGCCAAAGAACAAGACCGAAAAACAAAGAATACTACCCAGGATCGTAAACACGAAGGTGGTGGAGAACAGGCGTTGCAACTGGTCCTTGTCCTGCTTGTATTCCGCAACGTATTTAACAATTCCATTGAACGTTCCGAAACTGGTTAGCGACATCAGGATTTGCACCAGGTTTCGGAGGGAACCGATCTTGGCGTAACCGGCTTTACCTGTAATATCAGTGAGTTCACGCTGCAGGAAAAAGGCAACGATCAGTCGGACAACGATCACTGTGGCATTCAGTGATGTCATCTTCAGCAAAACATTGTTGCGTATGAAAGCTGGGATCTTCAATTAGTAATCGTTTAATGCCGAAATTACCTTCTCAACCTCTTCGTCACTCATTACCGGGCTAATCGGGATACTCACCACTTCTTCGTGGATCTGTTCACATACCGGGAAACTCAACATTTTGTATTCGGGCAGGGCTTTCTGTCGGTGTGGCGGAATGGGGTAATGAATAAGTGACCCGATCTTCCGGGAATTGAGAAATTCTATAAATCCTTCGCGATCGGCCACACGCACCACGAACAGGTGAAAGATATGATCGTGACTGCCGGAATAGTTTGGTAATATTATGCTATCGTTCCGGATCCCGTTTAGATAGCGTGTCGCTATTTCCCTCCTACGCTCATTATCTTCATCCAGCATGGAGAGCTTACAAAGTAAAAATGCCGCCTGAACCTCATCCAGGCGCGAATTGAGCCCTTTCAGGTCGTTCACATATTTGGAGGAGGCCCCATAGTTTCTCAATTTCCTTACGATTTCGGCCAGTTGTCGATCGTTGGTGGTCACAGCACCCCCGTCGCCCAGTGCTCCCAGGTTTTTGGTGGGATAAAAACTGAATCCTGCCGCATCACCCAAATTCCCGGCCTTTATTCCTTCGGAATTCATCGCTCCGTGCCCCTGGGCAGCGTCTTCGATCACTAGTAATCCATGATCCTTCGCAAACTTATTTATAGCGTCCATAGGGGCCAATTCGCCGTATAAATGGACTGGCATGATCGCCGCTGTTCTCTCGTTGATATGAGCTGGGAGATCATCCAGTTTAAAATTATAATCCGACATATCTGCTTCCACCAAAACGGGAACCAAATTGGCCTGTCTGATCGCCAGTATTGTAGCTATATACGTATTTGAGGCTACCAGCACCTCGTCTTCTTCCGCCAGCTTACCCATCTCTTTGTAGGCTTCCAGGATAAGCCGAAGGGCATCGAGCCCGTTCCCTACTCCAACACAGTATTTTGTTCCGCAGTAATCGGCGAATCTATCCTCAAAAGCCGAAACTTGGTTGCCCAGGATATAATACCCGACGTCCAGGAAATCTGAAAAAGCCGACTTAAAACTCTCTTCAAACCGCTGGTTGATCTTATGTAAATCGAGGAATCGAATCATCGGAGTTCGATATTTAATTGCTTATAAGATGCAGTGGGTAGTAAATAGTTGTCTATGGAATGCGCTCGCGCACCACAGGTTTCTTTCCAGAATATGAGCCCGGCACTCAATGCATCACCACCGTCGAGGCTGGATGTGTTGAAATTGAAATAGCGTCGCCCTTCGGAGAATCGATCGATAATGAAATCGTAGCACAGGTCCAGACTACCGTACTTGTTCTTATCCGTGTTTCCCGAGACATACTGCGGATGTACCGTTGTCCTGGTAAGGAAAACCGTGGTTCCCGCGACTATGTTTCCTTCGGAATTATACACATTCACCTGCTTTATGTTTTCGGGAAATCTAGAGGCCAGCAGTTTGATCTCCTCAAGGCTGTGCACGGGTTCGGAATCGTGTTTCTGCTGAAGGTTCGGAACCAGGATCTCGTTCCAGAACCCTTCGAAATTATCATCTATCCTTACTTCAAGACCATGTCGGATAGCCTTGTTGATCCCTTCCCTTCGGTTCTTCTGAAAACGTATCCTGTGGTCGTAATCGATCACCATCAGTATATCCCGTTTCAACAACTTCCCTCCTGCCCTGTGCATCAGGTAGTCGATCTCGTCGGATGGAACTTTGTGGTACAACCTCGGGATCATCCTGATCTCCAGGTTCTCAATCCCCTGTTCTGTCAAAAACCTGAGGACTTCTGAAAACGCTTCGAAGGTCTCATGGAGTTTGGCGGTTTCCTGCAATACAAATCCACCGTAGGTGAGACCCTGGTGGGAATAAATTGTGATGCCTTTTTTATTGGCCGGCAAGACCGCAAACAGCTTATCATCTTTGAAGACCATCAGCGAATGATCGTCGAAGCGATCGCTGTGATAATTCATAAAACCCCGCTGAAAAAGGAATGTAGCGTTCTTTGCCGTGGAACAAAAACTGTCCCAGGCTTGCTGGTAAGAATCATTGTATTGTACTACTTTGTAGATAGTTAGACCTTTTCGAAAGTTACTTTTCCGTCTTCGTCAATACACTTATAAACGCCTTTTGGGGCATTTTCTTCTATTATAATATAACTGCTGTTCTCTTCGAGATAGTTCAAATATGACTCATTTTCGGCTAAATACGAAAAAAGTATCCTGAAAACGTTAACCGGGGTTTCCAGTTTATCGTCGAATTCCGGGGCTTGTCCGTTGGGCCAGTGAATCGCTAATTGCGCACTGTAAATACTGTATATCCAGTCTCTTTCCAACGACTTCTTCCTGGTTTGAAGAGTATAATCCATACCAACATCACCACCGTGATCGGCCATGATCACGATCAGAGCGTTCGGGTCATTGGCCTTTATGATATCAACTGCTTTGGTAAGCGTAGAATTTGCTACCTCTAGTCGCTCTTTCCACAGTTCCTTTTCCTTTTCGGCACCCAGGCTGTTCTCCTTTCGGGAAGGCACATGGCCCGGTTTGAAAATTTCAACGAAATAGAACTTGGGCTTCAGCGAATCCAGACCGATCGTAGACTCCAGCGGCTCGAATATCTCTTTCTCCTCGCTATAGCCGGTTCCGATAAAACCAACATCCTCTTTGGTGAAATTGCTGTAATCGTAGCCCATTTCCGGCTTGTTGGCCAGCATATACGGAACTTCGGCGATAAAGTGTGTTTTGTACCCGTTCCTCTTAAAGATATCAAGGACAGGATTTCCCGAAATGATCACTTCCCTTCCGTTGATGGTTTCGGCCAGGTTAAAGCCGTAGTTCAGGTAGTGGTGTTTCATCCCGAAGGTCGCCATATTCGATGCGAGGGTTGCGTTGTAGTTACTTCGGAAGTCATTGTAAAGGGTAAACCCATTCTCCACTAGGTAGTTTTTGAAGTCGGTATTATCGATCTCGTAATACCCTCGCTCCATCTCCGAAAAGTTCACATAGCCATCGGGTTGTAAATAATAGATGTTGGGTGTTTTCCTGAAGCGCACTTCTTCGATATCATCCGGTTGTTCCATCCATGCATCCGAATAGTTCAATTGCTTGATCAGGGTCGGAACCAGCGAGAACAACCCTACCACGGCCAGCAATCCTTGGAATATCATGATCTTTTTCAGATGCCCGTAAAGCCAGATGGCCACGGCAAGAGCGACAACAAACACTCCTGCGGTGATCCACGGGTTCACCGAAGCATAAACGGATATCTCGAGGAAGAACAAAAAGAACAGTACCGATAAAAACGGAAGTAAGTGCTTGCGATACCTCTTTAGTGATTTGATTCCGAAGAAATAATAACCAATCATACAGCCAACCACAGGAACCACAAGGAATAGAAGCAGGAAGAATCCAAGGTGCTTCCAGGTATTGATCAATGAATAATTGTTCGAATAATAAAAAATGATAGGATAGAGTCCGCTGAACAGTCCCACCAGTATGGGTGATATTTTATAAGTTTTTGTCTTTGTGTTCATGATTCCCGGCCTATTTAAAATTACTCGTCCAGTGGTTCGAAAACTACATTTCCGGCATCGTCCAGGTAACGGTAAATACCTTCTTCTTCGTCTTTCAGTATCACGTAGCTTCCATTGTCCTCTAAATTCTCGAGCAGGGTTTCATCACCACTCAAATATGTAAACAATATCCTGAATACATTCACGGACGAAGTAAGTGTGGAGTCGTATTCGGGAGCAGTGTTTTGCGGCCATTTTACGGACAGCTGACTACTAAAAATAGAATAGATAATATCGCGATCCTGTATCTTCGAATAGATCTCGTGGCTGTAATTCAGTCCGACAAACCCGCCGTGATCTGCCATGATCACGACCAAAGCGTCCGGATCCTGTGTATGGATCAGGCTTATCATCTCCTTCAGCGAGGTATTTGCAGTCTGAAGGGCACCCATCCACGATTCACGCTCACCCTCCACTCCTCTGGAATTAGATTTTCGATTCTGAATATGGCCAGGGTTGAACAATTCAATAAAAAAGAATTTAGGTTTGTTCTTGTCTGTCGAGACGTACGATTTCAATGGGGTCATCACATCGCGAGGTTTTCCGAGCCCGGTCCCTATAAATGCAACATCCTTCAACCGGATATTACTTTCGTCGAAACCTATCCTGGGTCGATTGAGTAGCAGATAGGGTTTTTCTGCGATGAAATGAGTTTTATACCCGTTATTTTTAAAAACCTGTAATACAGGATTGTCGGTGATGATCAGGTCCCTGGCATTCAAAGCCTCGCTGTAACTGGTTCCCCCATTGTAGTAATGCTGTTTCATCGTGAAGGTGGAACTATTTGAGGCAAGCGTGGAGGGGTAATTACTTCGGAAACCGTCATAATGCGTAAAACCATGTTCCAGCAGGTAATCCTTTAGTTCGAGCCTGGCACCGGTATACAGGCCTTTTCCAAGTTCAGAAAAATTCACATAACCATCCGGCTGGATAAAATAAACGTTCGGGTGTTGCGTGAAGGTAACCGATTCAATATGATCCGGCTGTTCCATCCACTTATTCGAAAAATTCAATTGATTGAAGATAGTTGGAACCAATTGATACAGCGCGATGGCCGCCAGGATCAGCTGGAGCACGATAACCTTTTTCAGATGTTTGTGCAGCAACAGCGCGAATGTACCCGCGATCAGTACGATAAGTACGATCAGTTTTTTCTGGAGCCCGGCATACAGACACACCTTCAGAAGAAACAAAAAAATGAACACATTGATGAAAGGCAGAACATATTTCCGAAGCTTAGAAAGTTCCTTGTTGCGGGAAATTCGGAGAATCAGCACACAAACTACAATGGGGATCAGGAGGAAGACCAGGGTGAAATAACCCAAATGCTCCCAGCTGTTCACCAGGGTGTAATTATTGTTGAAATAGAACAGCATGGGGTAAAGCCCGGCCGCTATACCCGCCAAGACCGGTACTTCTTTTTCAGAAGCAAGGAATCTACTAAAAGCAGTTTGTTTATCCGTCTTTTTAGTTGGCATAGTTTATCGTCTTTACGGCACGGTGCATCGAAGGCTACAGATTGCCATGTGCGAATCCCGATCGTATTATTTACGCACCATCAGGTACAGTATCCTGTTGGTGCCTTTGATCTGTTCTTTTTTCTCGATGCTGAAATAACCACTGTATCCTTTTTCGAATTCCACTTCGTTGTAAAAATCAAAGTGATTGATGAATTCACGCTTTCGAACCAAAAGCGACTCTACCCAGGAATCTTCGCGTTTTGGAAATTCTATGACCAGGTATTTCGAAAACTTTGCAAAGAATCCCGCCGATTTGTCAAAAGGGACATTCCCGGACAGGGTGATATGGTGGATCAGCGCCAAAGCCATGGTCACATCTGGAGCGTAGGCGACCAAACGGTCGATCAGTGAATTTCGTTCGGTATTGTTAAAACCAATACCAGGTGAAGGCTGAAGCACATCACTCACGAAGGTGAGCATATTGTTCTCGTCCTGTTCCCTTGCTCGTCGGTAATTCTGTTCCACAGCGTTGCTGTCGATATCGGTTACGATCACGTGGGGAACGTCGTTCAAAACTGTCCTGGCGAAGGTTCCGTCGTTGCCGCCAACATCGATCAAACGCTGCGGATTCAAAGGTTTTACCCAGCTACTGATAAGTGACTTCTTAGCCTGGAAAGACTCCGATTCGTAATTCGTTTTATCGTAATAATCCCCCCATTCGGTTGCCTCGCTGATGTTCAATTTCCTGATATAGCCAAAGAGGTTCTCCAGCATATTACTCTGTGCCTTTCTGCTTAACTTCGCGATCTTGGTTTCAGCCTTATAATCATCGCTGTGCTTACTCTCCAGTTTTGCCAGCAGGTGGATATTGGTATACAAGGTAGAACTGAATCTAGTCTTGGCAGGTAGCATGGAAGAGATCAACTGAAGCGGAATACCATCAATATGAGTTTGCATCATCTTCAGCACCTCCGTACCGTGATATTTCGCGAGTACCAGCGGCCCGAAAAAGTGCATAATGAATTGCTTGAAAGCACGCCAGGGGGTTCCTTCCTCATAAAAATCGAAAGAAAGGGTGTCGATGAATACCGGCTTACCTTTGTGGAAGGTCACATTATAGGCTGAAGCATCTTTCAGCACGAAACCTTTTGAGAGGGCATATTTCTGTATCTGAAGGGTTAATAAAGCAGCGTGTTTGTACTGCTCGAAACACCATTCGTATGGATTAGTGATAAACGGAATTGGAGATGGAGTGATTATTATTTCTGAATCGGAGGCGGACTCTTCTTCATGATCTATCAGCAAGCCTTTCTTCTGAAGGGCTTCAAACACACCTTTCTCCTTGAGGGCATTATATTGATCAAAGTAAATCGGGTTGATGACTCTCCGGAGAACATCTCCATCCTGAATTATGTAGCCGGAAGGATCACGGAAAGAAGCTTCGTGACGTTCCCTATTGGTCATCGGCTTTACGGTCTTTTTCCTCAATATCGATGGAATCGAAGTTATCGTCCTCGTCTTTCACCATACCAAAGAATGACTTCACTTTGTACATCACATTCTTGGAGAATAACATTACTCCAGCTGCCGCAGCGATGACCGCCTGAGCTATCATTGCACCTAAACCCGGATCGAAATAAAGAAAATTCATAACATGTCTTTGCGCAAAATTAACCAAATCAAAACAATTCGGTAACAAAAACCGGAAAATTCCGCTATTATGAAATTTACTGAGCCTTGCTTCGCTTGCGGTCTACTTCCTTCAAAATGATCTTTCTGATCCTCAGGTGGTTTGGAGTCACCTCCACGTATTCGTCCTTTTGAATGTATTCAAGTGCTTCTTCCAGGGAGAATTTCACTGCCGGTACGATCCTGGCCTTATCATCGGCACCTGCAGATCTTACGTTGGTCAGTTTTTTGGTTTTTGTGACATTCACTACCATATCGTCCTGTCGTGAATTCTCACCGATAACCTGGCCTTCATAGATGGATTCCCCCGGATCGATGAAGAATCGTCCGCGTTCCTGAAGTTTATCGATGGAATAAGGGATTGCGGTTCCGTTTTCCATGGAAACCATACTACCGTTTTGCCGCTCCGGGATCCCTCCTTTCAAAGGCTGATATTCCAGGAACCTGTGGGTCATGATGGCCTCACCGGCGGTGGCCGTTAACAACTGGTTACGTAGTCCGATGATCCCCCGCGACGGGATCACAAAGGTACAGACCATTCGTTCCCCCTTGGATTCCATACTTTGCATTTCTCCTTTACGAAGGGTCACCATATCGATGGCACGTCCACTCACCTCTTCCGGCAGGTCTATCTTCAGCTCTTCAACGGGCTCACACTGAACGCCGCCGATCTCCTTGATGATCACCTGGGGCTGACCAATTTGCAGTTCATATCCTTCTCTTCTCATGGTCTCGATCAATACCGAAAGGTGAAGTACACCACGTCCGAAGACCGTAAATTTATCGGCACTGTCTGTAGCCTTTACTCTTAAGGCAAGATTCTTCTCAAGTTCCTTTTCCAGGCGTTCCTTGACGTGCCTTGAGGTCACGAATTTTCCGTCCTTACCGAAGAAGGGAGAATCGTTTATCGTGAAAAGCATGCTCATGGTAGGCTCGTCGATAGCGATAGTTGCAAGTCCTTCCGGCGTTTCGGCATCGGCAACCGTGTCTCCAATTTCAAATCCCTCCAGTCCAACGAGTGCGCAGATATCACCTGCCTGTACCTCACTTACCTTCTTTCTTCCCAGGCCTTCGAATGTATTGAGCTCCTTAATCCTTGATTTCAGTATACTTCCGTCACGCTTGACCAGGGAAACCTGCATATTCTCTTTAAGTATTCCACGCTGCAATCTACCGATGGCGATTCGTCCCGTGAAAGAAGAATAATCCAGGGAGGTGATCAGCATTTGCAAGCTTCCTTCGGAAACCTTGGGTGCGGGAATATGTTCCAAAACCATCTCCAGCAGCGGTTCAATGGAATCGGTAGGTTTCTGCCAGTCCTCACTCATCCAGTTGTGCTTGGCAGATCCGTAAACTGTAGGAAAATCCAATTGCCATTCTTCGGCTCCCAATTCGAACATCAGGTCGAATACCGCTTCGTGAACCTCATCGGGGGTACAATTCTCCTTGTCCACTTTATTGATTACCACACATGGCTTAAGTCCTAAACCTATTGCCTTTTGCAATACGAATCGTGTTTGCGGCATAGGACCTTCGAAGGCATCCACCAATAAAAGCACACCATCGGCCATATTCAGTACACGTTCCACCTCGCCACCGAAATCGGCGTGACCGGGCGTATCGATGATATTGATCTTGGTATCCTTGTACACTACGGAAACATTCTTGGAGGTAATGGTAATTCCGCGTTCCCGCTCCAGGTCGTTATTGTCCAGGATAAGTTCTCCCGTCTTCTCATTCTCCCGAAACAGACTGCAGTGATGCATGATCTTATCTACCAAAGTTGTTTTACCGTGGTCGACGTGTGCAATAATGGCTATATTCCTGATATTCATTGCTATTGTGTATTAATCGTAACCACGTGGCTACGAGCGCGCAAAAGTAGTATTAATTCATGGATTTCAATGTATCTTTGTACTTTAAAGAAATATTATGAAACTGGATTCCATTCCGAAGTTAAAACACACCAACTCAAATAACTTTTTCCTGATGGCGGGGCCTTGTGCCATTGAGGGAGAGGAAATGGCGATGCTCATTGCCGAAAAAGTAGTGGCGATCACCAACAGGCTGGAGATCCCCTTCATCTTCAAAGGCAGCTTTAAGAAGGCAAATCGGAGCAGGATCGACAGTTTCACGGGTATTGGTGATGAAAAAGCGCTGGGTATCCTGAAAAGTGTTTCAGAACGATTTGATGTGCCTACGGTAACCGATATACACGAGAGTAGTGACGCGGCCCTGGCGGCGAAGTATGTGGATGTGCTGCAAATTCCCGCCTTCCTGGTTCGGCAAACAGACCTGGTGGTAGCCGCAGCGGAGACCGGGAAAGTGGTAAACCTTAAAAAAGGGCAGTTCATGAGTCCGGAAAGCATGAAACACGCGGTCAAAAAAGTGACCGACAGTGGAAACGACAAAGTGATGGTGACGGACAGGGGTACCATGTTCGGCTACCAGGATATGGTGGTTGATTTCCGTGGAATTCCGACGATGAAATCATTTGCCACAACGGTATTGGACGTGACCCACAGCCTTCAGCAGCCGAATCAGTCGGTTGGAGTAACCGGCGGCCGGCCGGAAATGATCTCTACGATCGCGCGGGCAGGTATCGCGGCAGGTGTGGACGGGCTTTTCATAGAAACACATTTCGACCCTGCTAATGCTAAGAGTGATGGTTCCAATATGCTGGATCTGAGTAAACTTGAAACCCTGTTAACCGGGTTAGTGGCTATCCGAAAGACGATCAATCACTTGTAGTATTTCCTTTCCCTGAAAGAATACGCTTCCCTGAGTACGTCGATCAATACGCGGTCGTCAATATCTTCGATCCTGAAATAACGAAGCGACTTCATATGCTTCCTGTTCTCCGAGATCATTTTGTCCTGATGCATGGAAAGATGTGTTCCGTGATAGAATACCAGGTCCACGTAGTCCTTTGATTGGTTGAAAAAACAAAAACCCTGTTTTCCGTCGATATAGTAAAAGGGTAATTTCCACTTGTACAACAGCTGCAGGTCCGGCAGGGTTGTTTCGATGACTACCTGCAAATGAAGCAACATGGTGCGGTAAGGTTCCTTTGCGTTCAGGATATAGGCTTCGGCAGGATTCACTAGTAGTTATTCTTCGTTGGAGATTCCCTGGAAAAAGGCGTGTGATTCATCCAGGATATAGCTCATACTGTAGCTGTCGTTGATTGAATGTCCCTCCTTCTGTAATTCTTCGTATCTCACATTCTTTCCTTTCTTCCGAAGTGCCTGAACCATTACCTTCGATTGCTCCACGGGGATAATCCTATCGTATTCACCATGAAATATAAGCACCGGTTTGTTCAGTTCGGCGGCATTGGAAAGAGGTGATATTTCATCCAGGAATTTTGACTTGCGGTTTCCCAGCGCCATATTCCAGAACTCATAAGAAAAATTGTTATCCTTTTCTTTCTGAAGTTTCATCCAGGCTCGAATATCGGTTGGTGCCGAAACTGCAACCCCGGCGGTATAGAGTGATGGAAATTTGATCAGGCTCATATAGGTGGCATACCCGCCATAGCTGTGCCCGTAAATAAAAACCTTGTCCTTATCGATATTGAAGTTCTCCATAATATGCCTGGCCGAATCGGCAATATCATTTATCATGGTCCCGTCTATATTATTCACACCTGACAGTACATGGTTTTTACCAAAACCAGTGGAACCACGGAAATTTACCCTTACAGTGGCATATCCTCTCGAGGCAAAATACTGGGCAAATTCATCAAGTCTCCAATAATCCCGCACCCAGGGCCCTCCGTGTGGTATGACTACCAGTGGCACAGATTCCTTTTTATCATAGTCCACAGGAAGATTGAGGTAACAGGGTATTTTATAGGAATCCTCCGCATCGGCCATTACGATCTTGGTCTTGGACAACCGGAAGTCGTTCAATTCGGCGTTGTACTGGAACATCACCGCGTAGGAGTCGTCTGTGACGTCGTAGATACCAATGTTCCCTGCATAAATGTCACTCCATTGATGGATCACAAACCTGTTGCCAGTAGCATCAACATCTACAAGATCATTGATGAACCTGGGAAATTTACTATTGAGCTTATCGTGAAATTCCTTGTACTTCGGTGAGATCCAGTTGTATTCAGGAACTATGCTCTCGTAGCGTACTCCTGCGATCTCCTCATTGACATTGTCGAAAATAATTCCGAAGACATCATCGTCGGGCTCCTTGACATCGCAGTTGATATCCTCAACCAAAACCTCGCGGACCTCTTCATTACTCAAACTATATGATACGAGCTTGCGTTTATCGGAACCAATATTGGTGGTTAGATAGATGATATCCGGATCGTACGCAAAGCCTTCGAAAGTGAGGTTCTGATTAAGAAACGTTCTGGCTTTAACAGACAGCGGGTATTTTTTTCCGTCGATATTTATATAACACTGTTCCCATTTATCGGTTTCACCTTTTCTAACCAGGTAATTAAAACCATCATCCGTATACCTTAATCCCATACGAACCTTTCCCTGGGAGTCCAGTACCCATTGATTCATATTATGTAGGTTTCCGTTTATTACGGTGTATTTCTTACCGGTGAAGATATTCACCTCTTTGATGGAAGCATTGAATTCGAGATCATATGTCTCGATCAATACCTGGTGTTTTTTCGAAGGCAGGGTACTGATCAACCTGTTTATCCGAAAATTATCCCAGTAGCTTCGGCGTCTCTTGGATTGAACATCTGCAGTTCGGTCCACGATCTGTTTCGAATTGTTTCCGTCGATATCGATGGCATAGATGGCTCCGTAGGATTCGTAAAGTAATCTTTTGTTGCTCAACCAGTGGAGATCGTCAATGGTTCGCCTGCCGATCGGGATCTGGTTGTACACCACGTATCCATCAATATCTAGTACTACGATCTCCGATTCGATATTATTGGTAACAACTTCAGCAAAATATTTGCCGTCCGGGGAAATGGCAAAACCGTATTGGTTGACATTCTTGAAAAGTAGATCCGCCGGAACCTCTTTTACCGTAATTGAATCCTGGGGAAATACTGCGGGACTCATGAGGAGGAAAAGCAATCCAACCATCAGATATTTGGAAACTCGGGTAGGGCTCATAGATGTTAGATCAAATATTAGTAGGATACGACCGTCAAATAAAGGAATAATTTGGCAAATTAAAAAAGGTTGCCCGGCTAAGGCAACCTTTATAGGAACATAATCGTAGTATTAACTCCCCAATTAAATGACGATTAGTTGTTGTCGTCTTCTATAAGCATTATGACTAACTATTGAAGACACTTCAAAGATCGTCAACATTGTAATTTTGGGCAACAGGATAAATCCTGTTTTTGAACAGGGTTTTTCCTGTATTTCAATATTGGGAGAGTAAATACTTAATAATGTCTGTTGTGGTTACAATACCCGTAAGTCTTCCTTCGTCCACCACCGGCAAGGCATGAAACTCCTTAACAGCAAAGATCTCTGCTACCTGCTTGATCGTGGTATTCGAAGTCACACTAACCACATTCCTGGCCATTACCTGTTCTATGTTGAACAAGGTATACACCGAAGTATCCACATCATGTGTGTCTTCGCTGAAGGCATCGGCAAAGCTGATACGGAGGAGGTCTGTATAACTGAGAATACCAATGATCTGTGCTTGTTTTACGATGGGTACGTGCCGTATCTTTCGCGTTTTGAATAGATGTTCGGCTGTCTCGAGAGAATCGGTGTTATTCAAGGTAACTACCTCTCGTGTCATTATTGTTGAAATAGGCGTTCTTTCGTCCATCACTTGATCGTTTTATTGGTGATTCAATTTCAGATGAAAGTTCAGCAAATCAACAAAAAAAAAATATGATATTCATCAGTAGATAATTCACTGAAATTCAATATTAAACTTTAGCTAATATTTAACAGGACACATATTTGGAAATCCGACAAGAATAAATTTACTTTGTTTTTCAAAGTACTTTAGTATGAGCGAACAAGATTATCTGAACGACATAAGTGAGATCAAGAATCTCATGAACCGATCCTCCCGTTTTATTTCCCTCAGCGGTTTGTCCGGGATCTTCGCGGGGATCTATGCATTGATAGGAGCTGCCGTGGCCTACTGGCTGGTAGCAAATTCGGGTAGGGAGTACCTTATCCTGGACGGTAAGATTTTCAGGCTCATCATGCTGGACCTTTTCCTGATCGCCTTTTTCAGTGTGGTCACGGCTATATTCCTTTCTACGCGAAAAGCCAGGAAGAACGGCGAAAAGATATGGGATACCTCCTCTCGCAGGCTGATCATCAATTTCCTGATCCCGCTGATTGCAGGCGGAGCATATATCCTTATTATTCTGAATCAGCAGAAATACGGCCAGACCGGTGCACTCATGCTGATCTTCTACGGACTCGCCCTGATCAATGCTTCCAAGTACAGCATTGGGCATGTTCGATACCTGGGAATCACCGAGATCCTCCTGGGGCTCGTTGCCGCAATATTCCCGGGCTACGGCTTCTGGCTTTGGGTTATCGGTTTTGGCGTGATGCATATTCTCTACGGAAGTATTATGTTCGCAAAAGAAAAGAAGGCTTAGTGGGTATAATCGATAACATAAATAAACTGTTCGATCACCGAATACGCCTGGGGATCATGTCTATCCTGGTAGTGAACGAGTACGCCGATTTCAACCGGTTGAAGGAACTACTGGACGTGACCGATGGCAACCTGGCCAGCCACCTCAAAGCCCTTGAAAAAGAAAAATACATCCTGGTGGAGAAACAATTCATCGGCAGAAAACCTAATACAAGGTATTCGGCAACAAAACTCGGTAAGACCGAATTCAGAAAACATATAGACGCATTGGAAAAACTATTAAAGAAATAATTTTTTTATCATTTCACTTTGTATTACAAAGTACTTTTAATATGAATATCAGGAAGAAAATTATCGTACGTCTCTTCGAACTCAGTGAGCAGTTCTACACCCGGCATTTCAAAAAACACAAACAGCCGTGGAACCTTACAAGGGCAATTCTACTGGACTACCCTGTGGATTCCTTCGGAAATCACCTCGGCCGGTTTCTCGAATCGAACAACTTCGAGCTTATTCCAAAAGTGGAACGTCATGACGCCTACCACGTGCTTACAGGTTACGGCACAAATGTTGAGGATGAAATTGCACTGCAGTACCTCTGTTTCGGCAATGGTAAACGCAGTCCGTACCTGTTCGGTGTCATGATCCTTGGCACCCTGCTCCTACCCGATTATTTATCGTATTACCGACGATCGTTTCGTCGCGGAAAAAAGGCACACGCATTTCATCACTGGGATTTTCAGAAACTACTGAATAGCTCACTCGAAGAATTGCGCTTTGCGGTCTTTCCTAAGGAATACATCAATCTATTGAAGTCAAATTATTCTTTAACCATTTAAATAAAACCACATGGAACAAAAAAGATCAAAATTCGGAAACTGGATGCGTAACTCGATCACTGCGCGAATGATGGTAGTAGGATTCCTGCTACTCGTTTTACTGATCCCACTTGAATTTGTCAAGATCCTGATCTCCGAACGCGGACAGCGCCAGCAGGAAGTAATTCAGGAGATCAACGGTAAATGGGGAAACGAAGTACTGATCTCCGGGCCCATACTGCGGATCCCCTATGAAACAACTCAGGAACAACTGGTTTACGACAGCGATTCCAAGGTCACACGAAAGACCAGCAGGAAAGAAATAAAAGCAGCCTACCTACTGCCGGATTCCCTGGTCATCAATGCTGAGGTAGAGACCATAGACGACCGCGGGTACGGCATTTACGAATCGGTTGTCTATACCAGTGATATGGCCATTTCGGGGAATTTCCCAACCATAGACTTCAGTGAGTTGCAGATCGATAAGGAGGCTATTCTATGGGATCGGATCAGTCTGGAGATCCACACCTCCAACCTGAAAGGAATTCGCAACAGTTTGGCTGTTAACCTGGGTGGGGAAGAGCTCAGCATGACCCCTGAATACAACGAAGGCTACATGAACGTGATTCGAAGTAAAGTGCTCGAGAGTGATCTTACCAATGCTGAAGGCCCAATTCCTTTTGATTTCAGGATGAAGATAAACGGCAGTGAAAGCCTAAAATTCGTACCCTTGGGTAAGGAAACCTCCGTTACCATGGACTCCAACTGGCACTCGCCCGGTTTCGATGGGAGTCCGCTACCGGACGAAGAGACCAAGGATATCCGGGATGACGGTTTTCATGCAAGCTGGCACGCATTCCAGATCAACAGGCAGTTTCAGCAGAAGTTCACCAATGCCTTACCCAATTTCAGGTCGTTTGGGTTCGGGACCAACTTCGTCATACCCGTGGACGAATACCAGAAAAGTGAGCGCACAGCCAAATACGGCTTTATGGTAATCGGACTGACGCTCCTGGTTTTTCTACTGATCCAGCTGGCGTCCAGGATCTATATTCACCCCTTCCAGTATGTGATGATCGGTCTGGCCCTGGTGATGTTCTACACCTTATTGATCTCGATTTCCGAACACAGCACCTTTTTGAAAGCGTATGCTATAGCCGGAGGCTCGGTCCTTGCATTGATCACCGTTTATTCGCGGGCGATATTGCGTGGTTTTAAATTTCCGTTACTGGTCTGCGCTTCCCTGGCATCTCTTTACGGTTTCATATACGTGATCATCCAACTGGAGAACTATGCACTCCTGGTAGGAAGTATCGGACTATTCGTCATCCTGGCCATCGTCATGTTCGCATCCAGGAAGATCGACTGGGGAAATGATTAACAGGGATCGATGAAAGTGCAATTGAATAAACGCTATTTCACACCTTTTTTGTTGGTTTTGGTAGCCGAAATAGCCATTGCTATCTTCTACTTTCATCGTTTTGTGAGAGGGTTCCTGGGCGATTTACTGGTGATTCCACTGATGTACTACCTGCTCAGGACCATCTCCTCCCTGAAACACAGACCAACAATCCTATTGGTACTGCTCATTGGTTTTATTACTGAAGTATTTCAATGGTTGAGCCTTATCCAACATCTTGAAATAAACGACTCCTTCGCAAGGCTGGTCCTCGGCAATACGTACGACCCGCTGGATCTGCTGGCCTATGTGCTGGGAGCGATACTCGTCCTTGTAATTGAAAAAATACGATCACAATGAAACAGATAAAAGCCTATTTTTTCCAAAGGTTCAATACATTTTCGCTATTGTTTCTCCTTTCATCGTTCAGTATATTCCTGCTGATGATTCGCATAAAGGCTACTCATTCCTACTTTTTAATGTTTATGGTTTGGAACTTGTTCCTTGCCTATATCCCTTTCGCAGTTACAGCTATGTTGAAATTCGAATCTCTTACACCGGGAAAGCTTCAGCTTTTGCTTTGGAGTTGCCTGTGGTTATTATTCTTACCAAACGCACCATATATGTTAACAGACCTTGTTCATTTGCTAAATGATGAATCAATATTACTGTACGACACTGTACTAATCCTCGCCTTTGCAATAACAGGTATGCTGTTGTACGTACTGACTTCACGTGATATGTACAATTTGCTATGGAAGCACTATGAATCTGTTTGGCTAAATATGATTTTCAGGTTAATGCCGGTTATGATGGCTATTGGGATCTATGTGGGGCGATTCCTGAGATGGAATTCCTGGGATATTTTTACGAGCCCCACCGATTTGCTGGGTGATCTCTTAGTACTTTTCATACTACCGGGTGATCATTCCTCGGCCTGGATATTCATAGTTGGTTTCTCGGGAACCTTGGTTGCCTCTGAATTCATTCTGAAAAAGATTCATTTTCTAAACAAGTTGAACTAATCCTTTTCAGAAAAAGATAAAACAAGTAAATTCCGCTCTAAATTAATTCTTACAATGCGCTGTACTTTTTCGAATGTTTTATTGACAGGCTTTCTTTTGTGTATATTCTTTGTGAATGCGCAAGATCGACAAAAAAGAGAATTTGGAGTAATTGATGTTCGGGACCAGAATGTGACATCGTATGCTCAGGATCCTGAAGCTGCAGGCGTTGTATTATTTGAAAGAGGTAAGAATTATGTGAAGGTGATCCGGAATTATGTAAGGCTGGTTAAATTCGTTCATGTTCGAATGAAAGTTTTTGACGCATCAGAATTTACCAGGAATTCCATTCAAATACCTTATTACCGAGGTTCTAGTGAAGAAGAGGTGGTTAACAATCTGAAAGCGATCACCCATAATGGTGAAGTTAAGACTTACTTATCCGAAAATGACATCTTCACCGTTGATGAAACCGAAAACTGGTCTTACAAAAAGTTTACATTTCCGAATGTTAAGGATGGTAGCATATTGGAATACACCTACCGAATAGAATCCCCATATTTCTTCAATTTCGGAGGCTGGGAATTTCAAAGTGAAATTCCGAAACTCTATTCTGAATTTGGATCGGAAATACCCGGTAATTATATCTACCGTAAAGCTTTAATAGGCACAGAGAAACTGGATATTAATGAGGTGTATCTTGAAAAGGATTGTTTCTGGATTGAAAGTTTTGCCCAAAATGCAGATTGCGAAGTAGGTATCTATGCGATGATTGATGTTCCTGCATTTAAAGACGAAGATCATATGCTCGCGTCTTCAAATTATCGTGCGCGGATCAGTTATGAGTTACAAGAGCACATCAATTTTGAAGGGATCAAAACGAAGTACACGAAAGAATGGAAAGATGTTGATAAAGAATTCAGGACCAACAAAGAATTGGGCAGGCAATTAGCGCACAAGAATTTCTTTAAGAACCAGTTGCCACCCAATGATCTGGCAAACCCTAATGAACTCGAAAGAGCAAAGGCTGTTTTTTATTTCATTCAAGATCACTACTCCTGGAATGGCAATAGGGGAATATTCAGTGATGTCAATATAAGAAAGGCATTCGACAATAAATCTGGAAACAGCAGCGAGATAAACTTGTCCCTGATCAACGCCCTGAATGCAGCTGAAATTACTTCGAAAATTGTACTGCTCTCAACCAGGGACAACGGGATCCCTACTCAGCTCTATCCGGTACTAACCGAATTCAATTATGTGGTGGCACAGGTACAAATTGGTGAGGAAATATTCTTGCTAGATGCCACGGACAAATATACTTCATTCGGGGCCCTTCCACTTCGAGGGTTAAACAGTATAGGCAGATTGTTAGATTTTAAATCCGGAAGTAAATGGGTGAATCTCGCTCCTTTCGGGAAGAACTTAAAAAACATAAGTGCTCAACTTCAAATAGATGAGGATCTATCGATCACGGGAAAAGTTAGGGAGATCTTTACGGGACATTTAGCTGCATATCAAAGGAACCTAATTAGCGGATTAAGCGAGGAAGACTACATAAAAGGTTATAAAGCTACATCTGAAGGGCTCTCTGTTCGAAGTTTTGAAATGAAAAATTTTAAGGATTTTGAAAAAAGCCTGACCGAAACCTATGAAATGCGGTTTGAATCTGAGAAAATAGGAAATGACATTTTAATTTACCCATTCTTCGGAAAAGGATTCTACAATGAAAACCCTTTTAAATTAGAGTCAAGAGACTACCCGGTGGATTTTGGATATCCCTTCATTAAATCATATTCAATGTCCATCGACCTTCAAGGGCTGTACAAGGTGAAAGAACTCCCAACAGGGAAAATAGTGAAATTACCCGAAAATGCCGGTGAATGCTCCGTTTATTACTCTGAATCAAACGGAACCATTGTTGTTAGATTTAAACTTCAGGTTAACGACTATCACTTTGCCCCTCACGAATATAATAGCCTGAAAGATTTCTTTAGTACGATAGTCGAATGGCAATCTAAGGAGGTCATCCTGTTAGAAAAGCTCTAGTCCGTACCATACACATAATCCTGCAGGTAGGAATACCGTTCGGTAAGCGTACCATTCTCAGTGGTCATGCGTGCCCTATGTAGAATTCCGTCCTTATCACCGTTGAAGAATGCAGGAATCACCCACTTCAGGAACATTTCCCCGAAACCATAGCTGGCGTCACGAGGCAGTTCGCAGGGCAGGTTATCAACCGCCATCACTGTAATGGCTCCGGGCGTATCGAAAGCTGTTTCCTGTTCAGTAAGCGGATCGTAACCGTAAAACGGTTCGGCAATTGTAGAAGAACGAATCGTGCTTGCCACCGGACCATCGATGTCGCAGGAAATATCCGCAACGAGGTTGATCTTGAAATCCGGGTTACGTGTATCCTCCCTGGTAAACAGGTACGGCGCTCCCTGTCCGTAGAAATGTCCGGCAATGAATATATCACTTACCTTCGCGTAGCGCATGAAATCACTTTCATATCCGGAGGGATCGTCGTAGAATTCGTATTTATCCACTGGCTTGCCATCGATCCTGCGGTTATACTCCGTTACATCAATCAGGCAATATACCGGTTCATCGAATTCCCTGGACAGGTAGTCGGCATCAGTCACCTGGCGGATCTTCATATGATCCAGGATCTCGTTAGCACCCCTGGCCACTTTACCCGTTCCCGACAAGATAATTCGAAGGTCCGAGGGGATCTCGATCTTACTCAGCTCGGATTTCAGTTCTTCGAGGTCGTGCAGGGTCTCAACCTTTGGCAGCTCGAACAATTGATCCCGCAACCCCAACGCACGGAAGGCGTTATAGGCACCAACCAACCCGGCATAGCGTCCAAAACCAATCAGGCGGGCACCATTTCGTCTTGTGATCAGTTCGTGGTCATATAGTTCAATCTTCTTGTCCAGGACCGCACGTAATAAGGCGCGGTTATATGGTTGTTTTTTTATAGTATGACTGAAAAAGAAATATTTTTTTTTCGGGATCAGGGCTTCAATCTTCACTTCTTTGACCCCAAGTAGTACATCCGCCTCTGAAACATTTTCCTTAACCACTACACCTGCAGCCCGGTAATCCTCATCGGTGAAAATCCGTATGTTGGAAGATTCGGCCACGATCCTGGCGTCCGGGTGTTCGTTCATGACTTCCTGGCACATACCGGGTGACAGTACAACACGCTTATCGGGAGGATTCTTGGTTTCTTTGATGAGTGCGAAGGTTATGGCCATTTCGGAATACTTTTTGCTTTGTTTAAAGGATGTAAAGATACGGCAAATAAGCTATCTTTGCAGGTACTTTTGCGATGAGAGTGGTTGTCTTATTTAGAATTTCGATATTCACTTTTTCAGCAGATGAGATTCCTGCATACGCAGGAATTTGTATCGGGCAGGGATAGGAGTGGCATCCCCTGTAGTGCCGTAGTAGCAGAGCAAAGCTCGCTACACGACTACTACAGGGATACAGCGAATAGCCCGGTCCTCTGTAGCATTGAGCGCAGTGAGATGCGCAGGAGGGGCCCGCCACTTCTCGATACATCCGCCTGTGGCGAACACTCGAAGTGACAGATCTTTGAAAACAACGGGGCCGACTGGTTTTGACAGCGGGTCAAATTGTACGGTAAGCATGTCGAGCGCTGGAATACAGCTCGTAAATCTCATATTTCATACTTTTTAAACGGCGAGAATAACTACGCCCTAGCTGCATAATCTGAATTATAGTAGGATGTGCCTCGGCCCGCAAGGCGGGCAAGCAGGAAGTCACTCGAAGGCCTTGGTTTGCGGCATTCGGTTTAGTGGCTTCGTAAAAGTAAACCTAGATTCCGCAGGGCTTTGATGCGGTTTCGAAACTCGATTGAAGCTAAGCGGTGCGTGGGCAGTTTTCGGCCAACAATCCGACGAAAAATCAAACGAAGACTAAGCATGTAGAAATCGGTATGGTTGCGCGTTTGGACGAGGGTTCGACTCCCTCCGGCTCCACGATCAAGCAGAAATCTCTGCTATGGATTTAAATGGAAAATGCCTGAAAGCTTGCTTTCAAGGCATTTTTTGTTTGAATACATTGGTTTGTGAAACAAACCTGAGATTTCTATTTGCAGGACGGAAACCATTTGGGATCACCGAAGGCAATCCCTCGTTACGGGTGGCTTTTTTCGTTCCGCCTACGGTCGTCGAAGGCCAACGCGGCAAGCTGGCCCCTCGCTAAAAATGTCCACCGGACATTTTCTAAACGCTCGGTCCTCTCCTGTGGATGGGTGATCCAATACTTCTCCGAAGCTACGTACACAGTAAGAAGCGTCTTCAGTAGTATACAAAAACAGTTCAATCTAAATATTCAATTTACAAGCCAGCTCTTGGATTCAAAGGATTTTAAATTTCCTTTCTCTTAATCCTGTCCTCCTAATAACTGCAATGGGTCGGCGACCTCGAACTCTGAAATTTCATAGTTCTCAGGGATCTCAAAATCAGAATCGGGAACCTTCGTTTTATCGAATTCGGCAGCAGTCATGATCATGGTTATTCCATTGGTTTCACTCATGATCTTCAATGGTATACCTTTGATGTCTTTTTGAAATATACCTCCGGTATTCAATTTACCGTTATTTCCATATCCATCGAATTGATACTTATCGGTCACCCACAAATACTGCGTGGTTTTCGCTCCATCTCCCGCATCCGATATCACCTTGTATTTCTGACATTTCAATCCTACTATATTAATAACCTCATCCTCTTTGTAAATCTCAGGAGCTACTGGTTCTTCTTTGTCACCTTCTATGGGAAGTATATACGCCACTTTTTCGCTATGTTTAACCATCCAAGATTTAATGTGTTCTCCATCAACAATGATCTCACCCATCATATCTGCCATCATACCTCCCTCCATTTTGAATTTTAACTTCTGCCCTTTTACCACAAACACATAGTATTCGGGCATAAAAGCTGCCGTCTCATCAGCACCCTCTCCCGAAAGTTCGATTGAATATTTTATAGTTCCTTCAAAAGCCTTTTGAGCATTGGCAGGTACAGCCAACAAAAGCAAGGTCATCAGAACGAATACGGTATTTCTTAAATTTCTCATAGTTCTATCATTGATTAAGGGCCCGAAGTTAGCGAATTTCAGTGTATAAAAACGCAGTGTTAACAGCAAATAAACAAAAAGTATTTACCCTGTTTAATATCATTGACACAACTAGTATTCCGATAAATTTTGAGATAACCACCTGAGTGGAAACAATTTGAAATGTTACTATCGACCCCCGCTGGTGAAACATGATATAGCTCATGAAATTTCAGCCTGTAATCCGTATCTTTAAGTAACAACAAATAGAAAATTACGATAAGTCATAAATATAAAAGGATATGAAAGGTGGAGAATTTATAGATGTCTATTCCGGGTCTGAAGTTAGGGTGATCATGCTCAAAGGCCTTCTGGAAGAAAAGGGGATCGACAGTGTGGTTCAGAATGAATACCTGTCCGGGATCACTTCCGGCCTGGGCGGTGGTGCAATCAATACGGTTAAACTAAGAGTGCATGAAGATGATGTGGAAAGTGCAAAAGCCGTAGTAGCGGATTTCATCGAGAATCAACAATAAACCAAAATGCCTTAGCGAACAATTTAATGCGAGCTAAGGCACTTACTAGCAGTTGATTAACTGAAATTTATTTGGCTTTAGTAGTATTTCTTCGTTAGCAGATTACCTGCGTCGTCATAGACAAGCCATTCACCTGTCTTTTTGTAATTGTTATATTCCCCTTCAGTCTTGAGGATACCATTCTCGTGATAGAATTTCCAGAATCCGTGAATCTTCCCATCGGCGTAGTTTCCATCCGACTTCAACTGTCCGTTCTCATGATAGAACTTCCAGGGGCCACTCTGCTGTCCATTAACAAATGAACCCATAGATTCCAGGGTACCGTCCTCATAGTAATTCTTCCATTCACCCGATTTCTCACCGTCGGTATAACCACCAATCTCCCGGATCTGTCCGTTCTTGTGATAATATTCCCAGGTCCCGATCCGCTGTCCGTCCTCGTCATAAACACCCAAATCTCTTAGCTGACCATCCCTGTAATATCCTTTCGAGATTTTGAGTTCAAATGGCTCATCTTTTTTCTCAGCAACAGCTGCCACCGCTTCCCCGGATTTGATCTTTAGTTTCCGGCCTACATGCAACTTATCGGAAGTGAGATTGTTCCATTTCTTTAAATCTGAAACTGAGACCCCGTACTGAGTTGCAATTCTTCCAAGGTATTCACCACGTTCAACAACGTGATATACATTTTCCGAAATGGCCTCGGCAGAAACACTTGTCTCCTTCTCCAATTCTGCCAGTTGGGTCGCTTCATCCCTGGCTTTCTCCTTTTCGATTTCAGCCAGCCTTGCCGCTTCCTTGTTCGCAGCTTCTTGAATGGCCTTTTTTCTTTCCGCCTCAATACGCTCGGCTTCTAACCTGGCAGCATCCAGCGCCTTTTTCTTTTCAAGTTCAAGTTCTGCAAGCCTTTCAGCCTCCTTAGCTTCGGCCGCTTCACGTTCTTTTTGAGCTTTGGCTTCAGCCAGGCGTTTCTCTTCGGCTGCAGCTTCCTTCAATTTCTGCTCTTTTAGGGCTATCTCCTTTTCGACCTCTTTTCGGATGGCGGCCTCCCGTTCTGCCTCTGCAAGACGTTCCGCCTCGAGACGTGCCGTTTCAATTCTTGCCGCTTCTTTCTTAGCTGCTTCTTCCAGGGCTTTTTGCTTTTCGATCTCTGCTAATCGTGCTGCCTCCCTGCGGGCTGCTTCAATTTTTTCCGCCTCTTTTGCTGCAGCCTCTTCAAGTGCTTTTTGCTTCTCTGCTTCGGCTATTCTGGCCGCTTCTTTCCTGGCTGCTTCAAGTCGCTCTGCTTCTTTACTGGCCGCTTCATCCAACGCTTTTTGTCGTTCAATCTCCGCAATTCGAGCAGCCTCCTTCCGTGCGGCCTCTAACCTTTCGGACTCTTTCTTAGCAGCATCTTCCAGTGCTTTTTGCTTTTCGGCCTCTGCGACACGTGCGGCTTCTTTCCTGGCCGATTCCAGCCTGGCAGCTTCACGTTTGGCAGCCTCTTCCAGCGCCTTTTCTCGTTCCACCTCGGCTAACCTCGCAGCTTCCTTACGTGCGGCTTCGAGATTTGCGGCTTCGCGCTTCGCAGCCTCGTCCAGCGCTCGTTGTTTCTCGATCTCTGCCAGTCGGGCAGCTTCTTTGAGCGCCTGCTGTTTTTCAATTTCAGCCAATCGCCTGGCCTCTTTCCTTGCAGCTTCAATTCTTTCTGCCTCTCTTTGAGCGGCTTCTTCAAGTGCTTTTTGTTTATCTGCTTCAGCAATACGAAGTGCCTCTTTTTTGGCTTCTTCGATGCGAATAGCTTCCTGTCGGGCAGCTTCTTCCAGAGCTTTCTGCTTTTCCGCTTCAGCTATACGGGCTGCCTCTTTTCGGGCCTCTTCCAGTTTCTGAGCCTCACGTTGTGCGGCTTCATCGAGAGCTTTCTGTCGCTCGATCTCCGCTAACCTAGCAGCTTCCTTTCTCGCTGCCTCCAGTTTCACTGCTTCACGTTGTGCCGCTTCTTCAAGAGCTTTCTGTCTCTCAGCCTCGGCAATTCGAGCAGCCTCTTTTCGGGCCTCTTCAAGTTTTGCAGCTTCCTTTATTGCAGCCTCTTCGAGCAGCTTTTGCTTTTCGATCTCCGCCTGACGAGCAGCTTCCTTTAGAGCTAATTCTTTCCTGGCTGCCACTTCAAGGGCAGCTTCCTTCAAGGCTGCTTCGCGTGCTGCCTGTTCTTTAAGTTGAGCTTCTTTTGTCGCAGCTTCTTTCAATGCAAGTTCCTTGGCTGCGGCTTCCTGTCGAGCCTGATCTTTCAAAGCAGCTTCTTTCCTGGCTGTCTCTATTAATTCGGCTTCTTTTTTCGCTGCTTCCTTTAAGGCGAGTTCTTTGGCGGCAGCATCTCGAATTGCCGCATCACGACGTTTTGCCTCATCTTCGGCTGCCTTTTTAAGCTCAGCCTCTTTTTTAGCTGCATCTTTCAGGGCAATTTCTTTGCGAGCCGTTTCAAGTCGAGCTTCTTCCTTCAGTTTTGCTTCACGGGCCGCCTTTTCAGCAAGCGCCTGCTCTTTGGCCGCAGCTTCTTTCAAAGCGGTTTCCCGTAATTCGGCTTCCTTCAGGGCCTGTGCTTTTAATTCGGCTTCTTTTTTTGCAGCTTCTTTCAATGCCAGTTCTTTCCTGGCTGCATCTTTCATTGCTTCTTCCTTCATAGCTGCTTCCCTGGAAGCTGTTTCTTTTAGTTCGGCTTCCTTCTGGGCCGCAAGTGCCAACTCTGCCTCCTTCTGCTTTTTCTCTTCTTCTGCCTTCGCCTTCTGTGCGGCAACCTTATTAGCCGCATCGTTATTGAGATCTATAATGGCCTCCAGTTTTTTAACGCGGAATGAGCTTTCGTCCAGCTGCTTCCTGAGATAGTTAGCGTATGCTGCTTCGTTATTGAGTTCCTTTTCTTTTTGGGTAAGACGCTGAACCAATTCATCCTTGTCTTCCGGAAGAATTTCGGGCGCGGTAATTTCTTCTTCTGAATCCATCACCGTGGTGTCAGGTCCGGGTGTGGTTTGAGCGAATTCCGAGCGATCTTTAATGGTTACCTGCTCTATACCGGTGCTGCGCCGGCTCGGTTGTTGAAGACTACGAGCGGCAATGATATCCGACAAATACATAAAAACACCGGGTTCTTCCCCTTCACTTCCGTATCCTACACGTTCCAGTTCACCATTCGGCAAATAGTATTTCCATTCCCCGGTTTTCTGACCCCGGATATAGGTTCCTATGGAATACAACTTACCGTTCGGGTGATAATATTTCCATTCCCCGGATTTTTTCCCGTTGGAATAACGTCCAATATCACTGAGTCGACCATTCTCGTGATAAAATTTCCAGAGTCCTGTCTGTTCACTTCCGGAAAATGATCCGGTATAATGAATGTTACCATTGGGATATTGCCGGCCTACAAAACTCTTCTGAGCGTAGAGCGGCAGGGATAGGAACGCAATGAATACAACGAGTATAATTTTTTTCATATCTCTTGGCTATTCAATTATCAATTAATCATTTATCCTCATTTCAGAAAATAAATCACCAAGCAAATATGTAGGAAACGGAGAGTTGGGGGACATTTAAATTCGGCATCTATTCCTGCTGGCTGAGAAAAAAATCATTCTGTAAGATCTCAACCATCACGGATTCGACACCGATAAGAACTTGAAAAGTACAAAATTTACCCTATTCCGTAGGTTTAATCGGGAAGAATTTTGGCTTTCTCCACAAAATTAAGTGTATACACTAATAGCAGGAATTTCAGCTACTTCCAGTGAGTTTTGCGCTTCTCATCCTGAATTTAGGATCTGGATGGGGAATGCACAATACGCCCAATATGGTAATATTGTGCTATGACAATTGTCAGATTTTTTCTTGTACAGAACTCATACATTTGATATTGAAGTATCTGGAAATGTGGTATTTCACCGGAATTTAAAACCAAAGTATAAACCTAAATTAACAGCTCATGGATGTAAAACAATCAGACTTGGCAGGCCCCGGCATCAGCACCTATGAAGAAGTGAGCAAAGTCCTTCCCAAAAATTACGAACCACTGCTTTCACCCCTGAAACGGATGGAAGCATTGTACCTTGTAAAAGAGTACATTGAAAAAGGTCTTGCAAAAGCCCTTAATCTGCAGATGGTACAGGTTCCTCTCATTGTGGCAAAAGATAGTGGAGTGAATGACTACCTGGACAGGGACGGATCCCGGACCCCGGTAGAATTCCCGGCAGGACTCGGACTTCCACAGCGAATGGAAGCCCAGATCGTACAAGCTGCAACAAAATGGAAACGCATGGCACTGGCACAGTTCGATTGTGAGGTCGGACAAGGTATCAACACCGATATGAGAGCGGTGCGAAAAGATTATTTCCTGGATCACGACCATTCGGCCTATGTCGACCAATGGGACTGGGAGAGACGAATTGATATGAGCGACCGCAACCTCGAATACCTTAAAGACACCGTTAGAAAGATCTGGAAGGTCATACACGGCGCGAGCGTAATGATCAGGGAGCGGTTTCCCGAATTAAACAATACCTCATATCCTGAAATTCCTGAAGAACTTGAATTCTTCCACGCCGAAGAGATCCTGGCAATGTATCCCGATCTTCCGAGAAAACAAAGGGAAACACAACTATTACAGGATCACCCGGCCGTATTTATCATCGGAATCGGATCGGTACTGAAGGATGGCTATCCGCACGAAATGCGCGCTGCCGATTATGACGACTGGATCACACCAACTGTCATGAGAAACGGAGAGCAGTATTACGGTTTAAACGGGGATATCCTGGTGTGGAACCCGGTTACACAAAGGAGACACGAACTATCTTCGATGGGAATTCGCGTTACCAAGGAAAGTATGAAAGCTCAATTGGAATTGTCCGGACAGACAGACTTCCTTGAACTTCCTTATCACCAGGCAATCCTGAATGACGAGATACCTTTGAGTATTGGTGGTGGAATAGGACAAGCACGAACCTATATGTACCTGCTTAGAACAGCTCACCTGGGAGAGGTCACTGTTTCTATTTGGCCGGATCAGTTAAAAAAGATCTGTTCAGAAAAGAACATCACCGTTCTTGAATAAAATATCCCCCAGACGATCATTTTACGGGTTCCGGGTAATTACTTTCTTACCTGGGACCTGTAAATTTCAATGCCGAGGCTCAGCAATATGATGGTTATGGCAGCAGATTTCACCTCCGTTGAAATCGGTGACATCAAATAATGGCTACCCAGGACTCCAATGGCAACTGAAACCAGCAACAACTTTATCGAATAGACAAATAATCTCACCATATCAGTTAAGCGCTTTTAGCATCTTCCTGTGCGGAAACAGAGATACGATTGTATTTCATCAAAAGGCTTTTGTATAACCTGATATCTTCCAACCCGGACTCCAGACATCCCTTTAAAGTCTCTTCCAGGTTCGTATAGGAAATGGTGATGGCTACCGCGTTGGTTAAACCATACAGATAGTCACCCAGGGATCCCGGCGACTGAGCTGTCCAAAGCGAGATCGTGTGGTCCTTATGGTCAATGCTTACATCCGCAGCTTTGAAATAATGTTTCAGCAATTCTGTTTGGAATGCATAGTAGATATGATCATTTGAGGGCGGTGAATCATTACAACTTCGGGAGATGAGTGCACGCATATCAGCATGCACATCTTGGAAAACTTTGTTCATAGCAATACTTCTCGTTTCCAATCAAAGTACGCATCAAATCCTTCGGATGGTGTTAAGAAAATATTGTTTAGTAGGAATTTAACAGCGGCGAAGCTGTACTGTTAAAAAATTAAGAGCCCCTTTATTTTATAAGCTCCCGGCCACTGTCCTGCCAGGCAATAACTCCTCCCTGGAGATCGTATACCTTGGAAAATCCCATCTCCTTCAGCATTGTTGCTGTATCGGCACTTCTTCGGCCTGAACGACAGAAGACATAAACCGGTTTGGACTTATCCAAAACGGCAATCTTGTCTTTAAAATCGTCTGCGTAAAAATCGAAATTTGTCGATCCCGCAATTGTACCTTCGGCAACTTCTTTTGGGGTACGTACGTCGATCAGCTGAACATCACCAACTGCACTTGTATGCTTTTCGAATTCTTCGGAATTCAACAAGGCAATCACTTCCTGTATTTCTTCGGAAGCAGATAATTCTACGGTATCGACTTTTTTTGTTTCAGAATTATTACAACCAATAAACCCGAAAGAAAGCAGGGTTATAAAGAACAGTGTTTTCATGATATTCTTGTTAAAAGGTTTTATCTCCCTGCCATTGTTCGAAACCTCCCAGCAGGTTATAGGTTTTACTGAATCCAATTGAATTCAGGATCATACAGGCTTGTTTGCTTCTCCCTCCGCTTCGGCAGTAAATATAGTAGCTCTTGGATTTATCGAGTTCGCCTGCCTGCTGCATGAAACTACCGGCATCCTGAATATTGATATGAAGCGCTTCCGGGATATATCCCTGTTCGATCTCCAGTGGAGTACGAACATCCACGATCACAGCGTCCGAATCGCCCGCCAATTGTTCCGTCCACTGCTGTTGTGTTAGGTCTTGCATAAAATTTTTCGGCTAAGTTAGGCTTTTTAACAAAAAATGAAAACCGGTTCCTCTCTGAGAAAACCGGTTTACAATGAATAGTTCTTTCTATTGCTTCACCGAACAACCTATGGCCTTGGTCTCTTTTACCGAAACCTCTTTGCCATCAAGCAATTCGTATACGGCATTCGCCAGGAAGCGTTCCTTGACGGCCGATCCGTTACGAACATTATCATCGATCGCACCTATATACTGAACCACACGGCCCTCATCTGTCTTCTCCAGCAGATAAACATGAGGTGTTTTGGTAGCTCCATACTCTGCGTAAATCGTATTGGTCTTATCGTACAGGTATGGAAACGTAAATCCTTTTTCGCTGGCTTTGGCCTGCATCAATTCGTAGGTGTCCGCAGGTTGTACTTCCGGATTATTAGGGTTTATTGCGATCACCGGGTAACCCTTATCCTTGAACTCGGCATCAAGGGCGATGATTCTGTCTTCACTGGCCACAGCATACGGACAGGTATTACAGGTGAATATCACGATGAATCCTTTGGCGTCCGGGTAGTTGTCGTAACTCACCATTTTCCCGTCGGTATTCAACAGGTTGATCGCCGCCGCAAGATCACCAATACCATAACCGTCATCTTCGGAATTATCTCCCGAAGAGAAGCCTACAAACGCAAACGAAGCCATTAACAACAGGCTGAGAACGAATACAATTTTTTTGTTTTTCATGATTTTCACAATATAGTTTGAACTTCTTCTTCTAATTCTTCATAAGTGAACGAACGCTCAAAAAACGCTCGTTTGTCCTTGGTATAGATAAGTGTTGCGGGAATAGCTCCCTGCCATTTGGTACTAACCTTGGGAATCCAGCTATTAGCATCATCATCATCGAGCAGCACCACTTCCGATCGGATATTGTTCTTCTCGATAAAAGGAACCACCTGTGGGCCCAATCTATCAGGAAAATCCAGGCTTACAAATACCACCTTCACCTTATCTTCCGCATAGGTTTCCGCAATCTTTTCGAAGTATGGCATTTCCTTTACACACGGCTTGCACCAGGTAGCCCAGAAATTCACAATGTAGGTAGAATCATTGTCTTTGTGCAGTAAGGCCTCGTCCAAAGCAGGAAAGTTGTATACCGGGATACCAAACTCTATACGCTTCAGAGGCTTCACTTCGTCACTTGTTTCAGATTCCGATAGCTCAATTGTGTCTGAAGTATCTTCGGCCAGGTTCTTCTTCGAGTTCTCCGCGCAGGAAAAAAGCACAATGCCAAGAATAAAGGTCAAAAGGGTTTTCATGCATTAAAAATATTGTTTATCGACATGAATTTAAAGCGATTTAACATAACATTACATGTATTCCAGGGTTCGGGAACTTTCTCAATGATAAAATTTTGTTAAGAGTACATTCATTTCAGAATAAAAACATACATTTGTATATACAATTATTGTAATTACATCAATGGACATAGATACCGCGATAAAAACGATTCACAAGATGGCCATCAGTACAAAGACGGTCATAAATATAATGTACACCTCGCGACATATTGAGGAATCGGCAAATGCGGTGCTGAAGCCATACGACCTGACCATTCCGCAGTACAACGTATTGCGAATTCTCAGGGGGCAAAGAGGAAAACCCGCAAATCTTTCCACCATACAGGAACGCATGGTAGACAAGAACAGTAATACTACCCGACTCGTAGATAAGTTGGTGAAAAAAGGATGGGTTGAACGAACTGTATGTGCTGCTAACAGACGTAAAGTCGAAATAATAATCACCAAACCCGGATTAAAGATCCTTAAGGTACTCGATCCGATCATGGAAGGAAATAATTCAAATATTCTTAAAAATCTTTCAGAAGAACAACTGGTTCTACTCAACCGGCTTCTGGATACACTTCGAAACCATAATTAATTATAAACTCAAAATCCAATAAAAATGAAAAAAGTTGTAAACTCAGTATTAATTCTTGCCATTAGCGCGGGAACCATGTCGTTTACTACACCTGTGAAAAAGAAAATCGACACCAACAAAAGTACTATCAACTGGAAGGGCGAAAAAGTCGTAGGAACTCACTACGGCACATTGAATTTCCAGGAGGGATGGCTCGAAATGAGTGGGGACGGAATCACCGGTGGTAAATTTGTCGTGGATATGACCTCGATCGTAGTGACCGACCTTAAAGGTGGATCCAAAGGAAAACTAGAAGGACACTTGAAAAGTGACGATTTCTTCGGTGTGGAGAATCACCCTGTTGCCACTCTTGAGATCAAAAGTGCCTCAAAGAACAGTAATGGTTATGCGGTGAAAGGTGATATTACCATCAAGGGAACAACAGAGCCTGTTACTTTCGACCTTGTAGCGAACGAGGATGGGTCGCATTCGGCAAAACTGGTCATTGATCGTACCAAATTCGGGATACGTTACGGAAGTGGGAGTTTCTTCGATAACCTTGGAGATAAGACCATTAACGATAACTTCGAACTGGAAGCCAAACTGGTATTCTAAAAGTCGAAATTGCTATGAAAATGAAAAGCCTGCTTATTGCAGGCTTTTTTTATACTAGCTGTATACGTTCGAACTCTTCACCCAACAAGCTTTCCCCTGGTACATTGAGCCAGGAATCTGCGATATTGGAGTAGATGCTCCTGAAATCTATCTCGTAGACCAGGTCCCCATTCTTATCGAGTCTGGTTAGATCCGGAGCCTGGTTGTAGAAACCGGGACGCCTGAGATGCTTCCCGATCACAAATACGTTGTTGGCCGCACCGTGGTCTGTGCCCAGGGCCGCATTCTGTGCTACCCTTCTACCAAATTCAGAAAAGGTCAGGATCAAAGTGTCCTTAAAGGTTCCATTTGCTTTCAGGTCCTTTACCAGGGTGCTCACTCCCTCTGCATAGATTTTAAGCAGGTTTTCGTGTTTACCGGACTGACCCGCATGCGTATCGAAACCATTGAGGGAAGCAAAATAGATCTTCGTATCCAGACGACTATTAATAAACTGAGCCAGGGTTTGCATTTGCTTCCCAAACTCGGTACCACCATAATCGAATCGGGACTCAACCACTTTGGTCTTCTCATAAATATAATTCGCCGTTTGTTTGGCGTCTATCATTGTCTGGTAGAGATAGCCCATATTATGCTCACTCAAATGTGGATCCTGATGATATGAAAGCAGCTGGTCGAAATAGGGATCGCCCGTAACTTTGTTGAGCATGGCAGTATCCTTGACTACGGTTCCATTGTTGTTTTTCCCTTTGAGCATTAAGGAGAGAGAATCACCCACCTCAACGGCGTCGTAGGGGTTCTCACCGTATTGATCCAGGAATCGCCCTACCCATCCTTCGTTGAGGACTTCGTTAGAAGCACTTCCGGTATGCCATATATCACTTGATCTGAAATGCGACCGATTGGGGTTGGGGTATCCTACATTATTGATCACAGTTAGCTCCCCATTATCATACAGCACTTTCAATGGTATAAGATTCGCGTGGAATCCTAACTCGTCATTGAGTTGAACAATGTTCTTCCTCCTGATGGCAATAGAAGGTCGCTCCCGGTAATAAATATCATTCCTGAATGGAACCACGGTGTTCAGTCCGTCATTCCCCCCTGCCAGCTGAATGATCACAAGTCGTTTCACCCCCTCAGGAATGGCCAACTGTGCATCCATGGCCTTTAAAAAGCCCGGAACGAAAAACAAACTGCTGGCTAGTGCCGAATTCTTTATAAAATCTCTTCTTTTCATACCTATGTCAATTGAAATTCGGGCAGCGACATGAGCTGTAAACTCCGTTCTCGCTGTGTGAAACCATTCGATTCGGCAAACATTTTTGCTGAATCTTTCGTAATTCCCGTGGCACATATTGCCTCAAAAAGGGCTTCAGGCTCCAGTTTACCATACTGCCGATCGAAACTCTCCCAATTCTTTGAGATCTTGAATTTACCTCCAAACGTCCTGCCACTTGCTACCTTATATTGTATTGAATCTGAAGGGATCATACCATTACCAAGGAACACCGAAGCCAGTTTTAATCGTATCATCAGCGTATGACTATTGATCCAGCTACGTCCGCCCGGCCATCCGGCCACATTTGGCGGTTCAAGCATCGACTGTCCCAGAAGTCGCTGAACGAACAGTTGCTGCCGCTGGTCTTCAAACTCAAAGGGCACTACCCTGTAAATAGAGGTAAGCAGATCTATGGGCGATTTTATCTTGTTCCCAATATTGACTTCATCGTAGAACCAATTCGAAGTAAAAACAAACCTCATCAACTCCTTAATATCGTAGTCCTTATAGAATCGGGCTGCCATCGCTTCAACATGATTGCGATTCACATCGGTGTTCACGAAATACCTGTATAGCTTTTCACAGATGAAGGATGCGCAGGCCTTCTCCTTACAGATTATATTCACGATATCGTCACCGTCCAGGTCGCCGGACCAGCCCATGAATTCCTTTTCCCCGAAATCATGCTGCTTCCTATTCAGAATAAAGCTGCCATCCATCATGGATCCCCAACCTGTAAAAGCCCTGGCGGCTTCCTTTATATCTTCTTCGGAATAGTTTCCTTCCCCAAGGGTAAAGAGTTCAAGCAATTCCCTGGCGTAATTCTCATTGGGCTGTCCTTTTACATTCTGATTGGTATTCAGATACTTCATCATGGAAGGTGCTTTCCCAACCGCCTTGGTAAACTGCCTGAAGTCTCCCAATGCATATCTTCTCAGCATATTCCTGTAACGAACGGAATAATACAGTACCTGGTCCCCTACCACAAAATGGTTTGTCCAGAACAGGGTCATCCTTTCGTTAAAGGCTTCCTTTGAAGACACCAAACGCCCCAACCAGGCCGCGTTGTATATTAGATGTTTTTCGGCATTCTTTCGAATGAGCTTTTCAAATTCCTTGATCCTTCCCTGGAAATCCCCCGCAAAAAATTCGTCGATATCGGGCATATCCAGGTTTAACGGACTCACCTCTTCAGATTCGTCAATTAGCCGATCCACTACTTCTTCACGAGTCAGGGAAGTAAGCTTCAACGCATCCGAAGGAGTAATTCCGAAGGCTGCTCTTCGATACAAATGGTATATATCCTGCAACTTCATACCTTAATTGGACTAAAAACTATGCCAAACGTTTATTGAACGAAATTTGCGCACCAAATATTTGCCTGTTTCGGGGCAATTCATATCTTTGACAACATATGAATAATACAAAACTAAATAACTGGTGGTGGTTGAACTTACGTCGGATGTCGTGAGCGAAGCATTATGAGTTTACCATATACAGGCTTGTCTATCACGACAAGCCTTTTTTATTTTAACCTGACCAATGATAAGATATAAATTAACAACATATCACGAAAAACTACTGGCGGATACCCTTACCCCTGTTTCGGTCTACCTTCGCCTGCGAGACAGGTTCCCGAACAGTATTTTACTGGAGAGTAGTGATTATCGTGCCAACGACAACACTTTTAGTTTCATTTGTTGTAACCCTATTGCTTCCATTTCTGTTGCTGAAGAAAGCATCATTCGGAAATTTCCCGATGGAAGGACCGAGACCACTTCGATCGATGAGAAAATAAGCATCCCGGACGAACTCGAAGAATTCGCAGCATCTTTCCAGGCGGATACTACCGAATTCAAATTCCCAACCAATGGTTTATTCGGGTTCATGAGTTATGATGCGGTAAGGTATTTTGAAGATATTTCGGTATCCAAGAAGAATTCGGAACTGGGAATGCCGGATATATACTACGCTGTATACCAGAATGTGATCGCGATCAATCACTTCAATAACGAGGCCTATGTCTTTTCACATTGCTACGATACGGAAAGTAATCTTTCAGAATTGATTCAGTTACTCAGGTCCAAGAATTTTGCCGAATTCCCCTTCGTCCGCAAAGGCGAGCCGGGCACTAATATTAACGACCAGGAATTTAAAGCCCTGGTAAGCAGGTGTAAGGAACACTGCGCCCGCGGTGATGTTTTTCAGATCGTTCCATCGAAGAGATTCTCCCAGGAATTTAGCGGGGATGATTTTAATGTGTACAGGGCTTTGCGAAGTGTAAATCCATCGCCTTATTTGTTTTATTTCGACTACGGAAATTTTAAGATCTTCGGAAGTTCGCCTGAGGCTCAACTGGTGGTACGACAGGACATCGCGGAGATCCATCCCATAGCAGGAACGTTCAAGCGAACCGGGAATGATGAACAGGACGCCGAATTGGCGAGGAAGCTTTCAGAAGATGAAAAGGAGAATAGCGAGCACGTAATGCTTGTAGACCTGGCCAGGAATGATCTCAGCAGGCATGGAAGAGATGTAAAAGTGGAAACCTACCGTGAAATACAGTTCTTTTCACACGTAATTCACCTTGTCAGCAAAGTCACGGCGAAAAAGAATCCGGATACCAGGACCATGCAGATCGTTGCCGACACCTTCCCAGCAGGTACGCTCAGCGGAGCGCCTAAACACAAAGCGATGCAACTTTTAGAACAATACGAGAATGTAAACCGTGAATTCTACGGGGGTGCTTTGGGTTTTATGGATTTTAACGGAAATTTCAACCACGCGATCATAATTCGGTCGTTCGTTAGCCGAAATCATGTACTTCACTACCAGGCAGGTGCCGGTATAGTTGCGGACAGCGTTGAAGATAGCGAACTTCAGGAAGTGTATAATAAACTGGGAGCATTAACCAAAGCCATGGAAATGGCCGAATCCGTTTGTTCATGAAAATACTGGTGATTGATAATTACGACAGCTTTGTGTACAATCTCGTGCATTACCTGGAAGACCTGGATGCAGAGGTTGTGGTAAAAAGAAACGACCGGTTTACATTGGAAGAGGTTGAAGAATACGATAAGATATTGTTATCTCCAGGCCCGGGCATTCCGGACGAAGCAGGATTACTGAAAGAACTCATCCGCGCCTATGCCGGAAAGAAGCCAATTCTCGGGGTATGTTTGGGACAACAGGCCATTGGCGAGGTTTTTGGCGGACAGATCACAAACCTGGAGGAGGTATTTCACGGGGTGGCGACCAAAACTACTATTTTGGTTGAAGATGAACCCCTTTTTACCGGGCTGAACAAGACGATCGAAGTGGGCAGGTATCATTCCTGGGTGGTATCACACGAAAATTTTCCCGATGTGTTGGAGATCACGTCTTTAGATGAAAATAACCAGATCATGTCTCTACGACATCGGGAATTTGACCTGCGAGGTGTACAATTTCATCCTGAAAGCGTACTTACCCCGGACGGAAAGAAAATGATCAGGAACTGGATAGAAAGTTAATATGAAAAAAACTCTCAACAGGCTCATTAACCACGAACAACTAGACAGACAGGAAGCAAGGAACATCCTGGTTTCGATCTCCGAGGGAGCATACAACCCTAGTCAGATCTCTGCCTTCCTCACCGTGTATATGATGCGAAGCATCTCCCTAGATGAACTGGAAGGTTTCAGGGACGCGTTACTCGAATTGTGTATTCCATTCGATGTATCTGATCTGAACACCATCGATCTCTGCGGTACTGGGGGCGACGGAAAAAACACATTTAACATTTCCACCCTGGCATCCTTTGTTACGGCCGGTGCCGGCATCCTGGTTACCAAGCACGGAAACTACGGGGTGTCCTCGATAAGCGGAAGCAGTAATGTAATGGAACAACTCGGGGTTAGATTCAGTAATGAGAGTGGCTACCTGAGGCGTTGTCTTGAAGAATCAGGAATTTGCGTTCTGCACGCACCTTTGTTCCATCCGGCTATGAAAAATGTGGCACCCATACGAAGAGAACTCGGCGTGAAGACTTTTTTCAATATGTTGGGCCCTATGGTCAATCCTGCCCGGCCGAAGAATCAACTGGTAGGTGTTTTCAGTCTTGAACTTGCCCGAACCTATGCCTATTTGTATCAGAAATCGGAGAAGAACTATGCCGTTCTTCATTCGATGGATGGTTACGATGAGATCTCCCTTACATCTCCAACCAAGGTCATCTCAAATCGCGAAGATATGGTTCTAAAACCGTCAAATTTAAACGTTCCGAAGGTTTTACAGGAGGAAATTCACGGCGGGGACAGCATAGAAGCGTCTGCGAAGATCTTTACAGACATTTTGAAAGGTCTGGGGACTGAAGCCCAGAATAACGTAGTTTGCGCGAATGCAGGAATGGCCATCTCAGTTGCAAAAGGCTGTACTCCTTTGGAAGGATTTGAACTCGCCAAAAGATCGTTGAAGGACGGAAGTGCATTGGGCGCCCTTCAAAATTTACAAAAAATAAGTAAGGAAGCATGACTATCTTAAACCGGATCATAGAATATAAAATCAAGGAGGTGGCTGCACGAAAGCAGGCATTTCCGGTTTCCCTGCTGAAACAATCCGGGTTATATGGGAGAACCGTTTTTTCGATGTCGGAATCATTGAAAAACAGCAAAACGGGAATAATCGCAGAGCACAAGCGCAGATCACCCAGTAAATCTGTGATCAACAACAATGTATTGTTACATGAAGTGGTTTCCGGCTACCAGGATGCCGGTGTTGCCGCAGTTTCGGTTTTAACAGACACCTGCTTTTTCGGGGGTTCCCTGGACGATTTACTTCTGGCGAGAGAGGTCCTGGGCATCCCCGTCCTCAGGAAGGAATTCGTGATCGATCCTTATCAATTGCACGAAGCAAAGGCCTATGGTGCCGATGCCGTATTGCTTATTGCCGCAGCGCTCGAAAGACCGAAAATCAAGGAATTGGCTGGGCTAGCCGGCGAGCTTGGACTGGAAGTATTGCTGGAAGTACACAACGAAGCTGAACTTGCCGGTGCAATAGACCAGAAAGTTCAGATGATAGGTGTGAATAACCGAAATCTGAAAACATTTGATGTAAGCATAGAAACCAGTAAACATTTAGCCGAAATGATCCCGTCTGCCTATGTGCGTGTTTCTGAAAGTGGGATCAGTACACCGGAAGCAATGATCGAACTTCGGGACTACGGCTACATGGGTTTTCTCATGGGTGAACACTTCATGCGCGATATAGACCCGGGACAAGCCGCAAATACGTTTATAGAAAAGTTACTATGAGAAGCCCAAAGATCAAAATATGTGGAATGAAGCACAATGTTTCTGAAGTAGCCGATCTGCATCCGGATTTCCTGGGGTTTATCTTCTACAGGCAGAGTCCGAGAAATTTTACGGGCACTATCCCAAACATACCGGACGAAATTCAGAAAGTGGGGGTGTTCGTGAACGAGGAGATCGATGTGCTGATCGAGTTATCAAGAGCTTACGACATTGACATTATTCAACTTCACGGTGACGAGACGGTGGAGTATTGTGAAAATTTACAAACAGCTCTGAAGAAAGAAAACATGACGAAGATTTGCATTTGGAAGGTTTTCCGTGTTTCGGATAGCTTCGATTTTGATTCGCCCGGACCATACGAAACCTGTGCGTCGGCTTTTCTGTTCGACACAGGTGGTAAGAACTACGGCGGGAATGGCTTTCCCTTCAACTGGGAATTGCTTTACGAATACAAAGCCAGGTTACCCATCATCCTGAGTGGTGGTATCGGCTTGGAAGAAGTACCTCGAATCAGGGAACTTCTGGCCAAAGGACTCCCTATTATGGCAATAGATGTGAACAGCCGATTTGAAACTGAGCCAGGACGAAAAGAGATCGTTAAACTAAAAAGATTTATTCATGAGTTATCATGTTAATGAACAAGGATATTATGGGGAATTCGGAGGAGCTTTCATTCCTGAGATGCTCTATCCGAATGTAGAGGAATTAAGGCAGAATTACTTAAAGATCACTTCGGAAGCGTCCTTCCGGGAAGAGTTTTCAAGTTTGCTGAGAGATTACGTCGGCAGGCCTACCCCACTGTATTTTGCCGAGCGGCTTTCAGAAAAATACAAGACAAAAATCTACCTGAAACGAGAAGACCTCTGTCATACAGGGGCACATAAGGTGAACAACACCATCGGACAAATACTCCTGGCAAAGCGCCTTGGAAAAAACAGGATCATTGCCGAAACTGGTGCCGGACAGCACGGTGTGGCTACGGCAACGGTATGCGCATTGATGGGACTTGAATGCGTGGTGTATATGGGTGAAGTGGATATTGCCCGCCAGGCTCCTAATGTCGCACGAATGAAAATGTTGGGTGCGACGGTTATTCCTGCACTAAGCGGTAGCCGAACCCTGAAAGATGCCACCAACGAGGCGATCCGGGATTGGATCAACAATCCTACCAATACACATTATATAATCGGTAGCGTGGTTGGGCCTCACCCCTATCCCGATATGGTTGCTCGGTTTCAAAGTGTGATATCGAAGGAAATCTCAGAACAGCTTAATGAAAAAGAAGGGTGTCATAGCCCGGACTACGTGGTCGCCTGCGTAGGTGGAGGGAGTAACGCCGCGGGTGCATTCTATCACTTCCTGGACGATGAGAATGTCGGACTGATAGCCGTGGAGGCAGCCGGCAAAGGTATTGATACCGGTGAAAGTGCTGCTACCTCGGTTTTGGGTAAAGCAGGGATAATCCATGGTAGTAAAACATTACTGATGCAATCTCCGGACGGGCAAATAACCGAGCCTTATTCTATTTCGGCGGGGTTGGACTATCCCGGGGTCGGACCGCTGCATGCCCATTTGTACACTTCTGGAAGAGGTGAATTTATATCCATCACGGATGACGATGCGATGCAGGCTGGGCTTGAACTCAGCGAACTGGAAGGAATAATCCCTGCTATTGAGACCAGTCATGCCCTGGCGATCTTCAAGGACAGGCCTTTTGATCTTAAAGATATTGTAGTAGTGAATCTTAGCGGTCGTGGAGACAAGGACCTTGATACTTATATAGAATATTTCAATTTATAACATCCCATGAACAGAATAACAGACAGACTAGGGAAACAAGAGAAGGTACTCTCTATATATTTCACAGCTGGTTATCCGAATTTGGACGATACCATAAAGATTATTGAAGCTTTGGAACAAAGTGGTGTGGATATGGTTGAGATCGGTTTACCTTTTAGTGATCCGTTGGCTGATGGACCGACCATTCAACACAGTTCAACTATTGCTCTTGAAAACGGTATGCATACAGACTTACTCTTTTCACAATTGAAGGACATTCGAAAAAAGATTTCGATCCCGCTTATTCTCATGGGCTATTTCAACCCTGTGCTTCAGTACGGTGTAGAACGATTTTGCAAGAAATGTAAGGAGGTAGGGATTGACGGACTTATCCTTCCCGACTTACCTTTGAACGAATACCAGGAGCACTGTGCGGACATATTCAAAAAGTACGGACTGATAAATGTGTTCCTGATCACGCCTCAAACTTCGGACACCAGGATACGCCAGATCGACGAAAGCAGCAAAGGTTTCATTTATATGGTGAGTAGCGCAAGCACCACCGGTAAGACAAGTGGATTCGGGCCAGAGCAACGAGGGTATTTTACGAGAGTTTCGTCCATGGATCTCACTAATCCCCTGATCGTGGGTTTTGGAATCAGTAATGCTGAAACCTATGCGATGGCCACGGAGCATACAAAAGGAGCGATCATCGGAAGTGCTTTCATTAAAATGTTGAATTCTGAAGGTATAAGCGGCATCCTAAACTTCGTCAACTCCATTAAAAGGTAATTATTCTGTAGTTGTCTTAAAAGAGAAACCCCTTCCGTTACCGGAAGGGGTTTTCTTTTGGTTGGTTATATAATCTCAGGGATTATTCTTTGATCAATCGCTTAACGGTTGTAGCAGCTTCGCTGTTGATCTGAACCATGTACACTCCTGATGCTAAGCTAGAGACATCGATGGTCATCTGGCTTCCCATATTGTGAAGGTCTATGGTGTTGATCAGCTTGCCATTCATATCATAGATCATGGCATTGTCCAGCAATATGTTGGAACCGTTGGCCAGGATCACTTGGGTACTGGCTGGGTTCGGGTACATGCTGATAGCTGTGCTAAGGTCGTTATCGTTGTTTCCAAGGATACTCTCTACAGTCAGCTCGAACGTACAGCAATTTTCATTACCGTATTCATCGGTTGAGCAGATAGTAATTACATGGGTTCCATCACCCAGTAGTGTTCCCGGAGCAGGATCCTGAGTGAACACAGTCAATGGATCCGTACAGTTATCGACTGCAGTAGCA
>JAUIIU010000012.1 GCA_030431695.1 Bacteroidia bacterium
GTAGTTTAGTTAGCTATTCATTAGCAAATGGATTTCAGCCGGGGTGACCTCACAGTTCGCCCCGGTTTTTGATGCAACCAAAGCACCCAGCGCACAGCCCTTGGCGAGTGCATCTTCTGCCGAAGAACCTGATAGCAGTTCATAGATCAGTGCCGCAAAGAAGCTGTCACCCGCGCCAACGGTATCGGCTACAGCAACTTTGTATCCTTTGCGTTGAATGTACTTCTCATTCCGAAGTAATACCGCTCCCCGGTCACCCAATGTAACACATACCATCCTAGTGCCCGTCTTTTTTGCGATCTCCCTTACCTGTGTTTCCAGGTCCTTTGAATCTATCTGGAGTAGATTGCACACATATTCCAATTCCTCATCGTTCAGTTTAATGAGGTCTGCTCTCATCATCATGGATGAGAGCAGCTCATCTGTATAGAATGGAGGGCGGAGGTTAAGGTCGAAAATGGCGAAGACACTATTGTCCAGCAGGCTTTCCAGTAATTTCAGATTGTGTTCGTGTCGAAGTGCAAGGGAGCCGAATACCAGTGCATCGGCCTGTAGGACCTCCTCCAGCATATCATTTTGTATTTTGATATGATCCCAGGCGACATCATCGGTGATTCGGTAACTCGCGATACCATCCCGCAGGCTTACCTGAACCGTACCCGTGGGTTTATATTCTGAAATGGAAATGCCCCTGCTGCTCAATCCGGATCGATCCAGTTGTGAAAGTACCTCCTTTCCCGGATCGTCATTGCCCACCGAACTTAACATGAGTGCTTCGGCACCAAGTTGGTGCAGTCTGTTGGCAACATTCAGGGGAGCACCACCCAGTAAACGTTTATCCGGGAATACATCCCACAATACTTCACCGAAACAAACTACTTTCGGAACGTTATTCTCCATGCTCGATCAGTTTCTTCTCAAGGTCTTCCAGGCTAACGCCTTTGGTTTCCGGCATTTTAAATATCGCCCACAGCAACTGGAGAATCATCATACCCGCGAAGAAATAATAAATGAATTCCAGGTTATCGGCGAAGATGCCTACTTTTTGGCCATCGACAACTTCATCACTTATGAACATCGGTGTCACAAGGGTTATCAGCGCGGCAAACACCCAGTGAGTGCTTGTTCCCCAGGATTGACCGAAAGCACGCACCCGGTTCGGGAAAATCTCCGAAATGAACACCCAAATAACCGCTCCCTGTCCGATGGCATGAGACGCGATGAACATACAGATGAAGATCAGCAACAATGTCGGACTCAAACTGGCCTGGAAGCAATATCCAACCATAAACAGGCTGATAATGTAGCCCACGGAGCCTATGATTAGCAACTGCTTTCGTCCCAGGCGGTCTATGAGCCGTATTCCGATTAGTGTAAAGATGAGATTTACCGCACCGATGGCTATTGAGTTGAATAGGGACTCTTCGCCACCAAGTCCGGCCTGTTCCAGTATCTGTGGTGCGTAGTAGAGTACGAAATTGATCCCGGATAATTGATTAAAAGCTGCGATCAGGAAACCAAGCCATAGGATCTTTTTGTATTTCTTCTGAAAGAGGTTGTCACTGCTTTTCGGTTGTGCCGCGTCTTGTTTTATCTCTTCGAGGTGTCGATGTGCGGCATCCTCATCGTACATCCTGTTCAGTACGGCCAGGGCGCCATCGTTGTTCTTTTTCTGAAGTAACAACCACCTCGGACTGTTGGGGACATTCGTCACCATTAGCGTGTAAGCCAGGGCCGGGATGGCTTCTACCCCCAGCATCCAGCGCCAGTCTGCATCACCACCGACACCTTTCAGCAGCCAGTTGGACACAAATGCGATGAGGATCCCGAAAACGATATTGAACTGGTAGAGAGCTCCCAGGCGGCCTCGGTTCTCGGATGTAGTGATCTCGGAAATATAGATGGGTGCTGCTACAGTTGAAATACCAACACCAACGCCACCGATGAACCTGAAGAATGAGAAGCTGTAGGGGTCCGGGGCGAAAGCACTCCCAATGGCGGATAGAAAGAAAAGTATTCCTATCCAGAATAAAGTCTTTTTTCGGCCGAGTTTTTTAGTGGGTATCCCTCCCAGCAGGGAGCCCAGGACTGTACCCCAGAGGGCCATGCTCATAATAAATGTTCCGTGGAAGAGGGGGGTGGTTTCCCACAGTTCCTGGATGGGTTGGTTCGCACCGCTGATCACTACGGTGTCAAAACCAAACAGGAATCCGGCGAGAGCAACGGTGATGCTCCATTTGGTAATGTCTTTCATTCAAAGTGGTTGTTAGGTTAGGTAAGGTAGTATTTTTAGCTGATATTCTCAGATCAGTTGGATTTCCTATCTTTAAGTTTGATATAAACATACTTTAGGATGAATCGTTATATTGCATTATTACGAGGAATAAATGTTGGAGGACATAAGAAGCTGCCTATGGCCGAGTTGAGGGAGTTACTTGTTTCCCTTGGTTTAAAGGAGGTTCAGACCTATATCCAGAGTGGGAATGCAGTGTTTGATTCCGAAGAAGAAATTGCCGGAACGTATATTTCGGAAGCGATCCGAAAGAAGTATGGATGGGAGGTGCCGGTTCTTGTTACATCGGCCTTGGAGGTCGAGGCGATCCTCGACAATTGTCCATTTCCGAAGGAAAAAAAAGAAAAGAGTTATTTCACACTCCTGTTTAAGCCCCCTTCCACAGAAGATATTGAAACAACTCTGTCTTATCAGTTTCCCGATGAGGAGTATCATATCACCCCTCAATGCGTTTATTTTTATTCTGCCACCGGTTATGGCAAGGCCAGGCTCAGTGGTAATTTCTTCGAACAGAAACTTAAGGTTACTGCCACTGCCAGGAATTACCGGACGATGATCAAGCTACTTGATTTGGCCGGATGATCATTCGATTATGTAAACGGCGCCGGAACTAGAAGTACTATTATTGGATTGATTGCCATTAATCCCTGTAGCATTTGAATCTTCTCGAGGTGCTCCAATTGCAATTGTGGAACCATCTCCACTTATGCCAAGCCCCTCTCCAAAATTATCGTTGACGCCGGTATTTGATGATTTAATATACTGTTGCTGGTTCCATGAAGCACCATCAAAGCCAAAAACATACACGGCTCCTGATGCTGATGACCCTGTGTCTTCCTGGTCACCATCGAAACATGTGGCATTACTTGAGTCTCTGCTTGCGCCAACTACTAGTTTGTCTCCCGTTTTATTCATCGCAATATACCAACCGAAAAAAGCGACTCGTTGGAATGCGGCCTTGATGTAGGCTTCTTCATTCCAGGTTCCACCACTTTTTCGAAATACATATACGGCACCTGAAAAACCCAGGCTGTTGTCACTTCCATCTCCGTTAATACCTGTAGCGTTGCTCGCCTCATTAGGAACACCCACTGCGAATTCCGTTAGATCATTATTTATGGCTAAATAAGTGCCAAAAGTATCCCCGGAGCTTGGATTACTTGCCTTAATAAATGCTTCTTGTATCCAGCTTCCACCTGACTTGTCGAAAATATAAACTGCCCCACTATTGTTCAGGCTGTTATCGTTTTGATCGCCATTTATACCAGTTGCGTTGCTGTCTTCGCTATTGGCACCTACCAATAGTCGCTCACCATTATCGCTGATTTTAACCTGAAAGCCGAATTTATCCTGGGTTCCAACCACATCCGGTTTTATATATGCTTCCTGTACCCATATCCCGGCATTGAAATAAAAGACATAGGCGGCTCCGGATCCGATTGCATTAATTCCTAAAGGATCACCATTTATTCCGGTTGCCTCACTGTCGTCAAAATTTGCTCCTACAGCGAGAGTGGTTCCATTTGAATCGAAATCCACAAATATGCCAAAATTTGTTCCCTGGCCATTCGTATCAGCAGTATTCGAATCGGGTTTGAGATATCCCTGCTGACTCCAAATTCCACCACTTCTCTGAAAGATATAGACAGCACCCGCCGAGCTTATACCATTGTCGTTTTGGTTACCGTTGAAACCTGTGGTAGAACTGTCTTCACCTATTGCACCAACCGCAAGTAGATTTCCGTTATCGCTTAAACTAACGCTAAAGCCAAAAAAATCTGAAGCTTCAGTGTTGCTTGCCTTTATGTACGCCTCCAACTGCCAGACTCCGCTACTCTTGATGAAAATATATACAGCGCCGGCGTCGGCAGCACTGTTATCCGTGGCATCACCATTAACTCCTGTGCTGTTACTATCTTCATTTGGATTTCCAATTGCCAAAGTGGTGCCGTCATGACTAAGTGCAAAGTCTTGCCTTCCAAATAGGTCGTTTGTATTAGTAACATCGGTTTTTACATAGGTGATATCACTACAAGTGAAAATCGGACTTATCGTAGAACTTCCTGAACCATCGTCACCCATGCAAACCCACCTCTTATCGATTCGGAAACAGGTTTTGCCTCTCGAGATATCGAAAACCACGGTTCCATCCACTGGGTCGCCACCGTTCCCATCGGTCACAACTTCAACGCTACTCACTCGTGGAATCACCAGTCCGGCATCATTTGAAGAAATGTCCAGCATACCCCTTGGAGTTTCTGTGCCAAGCCCTACCTGTGATAACATCCCCAAGGGAACAAATATTATGCATAATATTAATAGTCTCATTGGTCCTCTCTTTTTGACGAATTAGCTACTAATGATGAAGAATCATTGGCAGTTCCATCCCCAGCGGCCGGGGGAGGTGTAGGACTAACGGTTTCAATCGCAAGCGTTGCATTATTCGCCAGGCAGATCCATGTACTCGATATCCTGAAACAGGTCTTGTTTCGCGAAACATCGTATACCACGGTTCCGTCTTCTGCCAGTCCGGAGTTATTGTTGGTTACAGATTCAAGTTGTGTAACCCTGGGTAATACAAGACCTAAGGTCGAAGAGCTGATATCCAGAGCCCCTTGAGGGTTTGAGGTTCCAATACCAACCTGCGCAAAAGAGGTGGCTGAAACGAATAGAAGAAGTATTAATTTTTTCATGCTTAATGTATTTAAGCACAAGTAGGTTATTCCGAAGATTAGCGGGCAAAAAGGCTGAATTCAATTGTGTATTCAATAATACATCGAATGACTCCGAAAATGTCATCATGGCATTACTCCATGGCGGACTGTGCTTCAAGTTTTTCCAAACGCGTATTAAATTGTTCGATAGTTGTTTTTTGCTCGTTGATAATTTGTTGTTGCTCCTGAACGGCGTTTACTAATAGAGAAATAAAGTCGTTATATCGAATTCCGTAGTGGCCTTCATCATCCTTTGTGAGGAATCCCTGATCCCCGTAGTCATAATTCTCTAAAACAGCCATTACCTCCTGGGCAATGAATCCCATCTCTCTGCCTTTTTCTTCGGAATTATTCCTGAGATAGTCCACCGGATTTAGATCCATGAGCATTTCCAGGCCATATGGAAGTTTCCGTACGCTGTTCTTCCAATGTCTATCGGAAGTAATGGTCCACGCCACCTGAACCCCGGCGTAGGTAACAGATGTATTTCCTATTCTAACCTGGTTGTCTGTCGTGCCGGATGGGACATTGGCATTGTAACCAACGATAATATTATTGGATCCAGTGGTGATATTGTTCCCGGACTGGGCTCCTACCGAAGTATTTTGATTTCCTAAAGTGGCTGCTCCCAATGCAGCATAGCCCAGGGCTGTATTATCAACTCCTGTCGAACAAGTTAGCAACGAAGAACTTCCTACTGCTGTATTCGTACCTCCCGTAGAATTATCGCGCATAGCGTTGGTACCGATGGCTACATTGAAATTTCCTGAACTATTCGTTCCCAGGCAATCCAATCCGCCTATTGCAGTATTGCTTGACCCGGTGTTATTATTGTCGAGCGAACGAACACCAATGGCCACATTAGCAGAGCCACTGGAAATATTATATAAGGATTGTTGTCCTACTGCGGTATTGGAGCTTCCCGTACTGGCCGCGAGACCTCGCATTGATTCGTATCCTATGGCAGTATTGTCGAAAGTGGTGGTGTTCCAGCGCATAGCTCGTCTTCCTATGGCTGTATTTCTTCCTCCTGAACTATTGTTAACCAAAGCCTCGGATCCCAGGGCTGTATTACCAAATCCACTGGTATTAGCTGCCAATGATCCGTCCCCGAATGCTGCATTATCATTACCCGTATTCAGTGTGTTCAAGGCGGAAACTCCAAAAGATGTCCCTTCGGTTCCAATGAAACCGGATTGCACATTGTTTCTTTTGAAGATCAAGTCCACATCATCCTGTGTGCCGATAAAATTAGTTGAGGCATTTGTACCCGAATTTCCGGCCAAATCCCAGGATGGTGTATTATCTAAAGTTACCCAGGTGCTGCCGTTGTAATACCAGAATCCAACGGTGTTGTCTGTTTGATACACCAACAACCCTGTTGCGGGTGTTGTGATCCCGGTCCTTTGAACTTCTGTCATTCTTGGAATTAAGATTCCGGAGGAAGTACTAGTTACCTCTAAAACGGAAGATGCATCCGGAGTGGTTGTTCCTATACCCACCTGAGCATAGGAGATGGAGCAAAAAAAGAATAAAAGTAGTATGTATTTCATGCCTTTGAATATTTATTGTAAGGTTAAGTTCAAGGCGATCGGGGGTTGTAAGGCTTGGGCGGTTATTGCCTTATTTCAGTACATCGAAAGACTTGGGAAATGTCATCGATCATTCTCCCAAGTCGTTCTATTCAGGGCAAGAGGTTGGCATTATTTGGACTTATTGGTCATCAGACTAACACCAGTCCAGCCTGCACCAACTATCATAAATAAAAGCCCTCCCCACATCATGAAATTAATTCCGCCTGCTGTGTTGTTCATATCGAATTCGAAAATGGATTTCCCTAATGAATCCTTATCAACTTTTATATCCGTAGCTTCCGACGGGAAATTAATGGTAAAGGTTTGCTGAACAGCACCTCCCAGTTCCATTGGGCTACTCACCAGCATGTATTTGTGGTCCGTTAGTTCGGTTACGTTGGCATCCTTCTGATCGGTCTCTATGCTCCAGACACCTCGCTTGTTTATCTCACATACCCCGTATGCGTTCAGACTGAGGTTGAAAGAACGATTCATATCGTCTTTTTCAAGTTTGAAGTCGTCCAGAAAATAGGCCGGCATGGACCGTTCGATCTCTCTTTTCAAAGCCGCCGGGTTGTTTCCTAGGTTCGCATTCCACACCTGCCACTGAGAGGCGTTCATGGTCATTGATACAGTGATCTTGGCGTTTCCCACATTGTCGATATCCATATCGATCTTCTGCTGGGTCTGCTGTCCCATTGCAAGGAAACCAAGCATTAGCAAGAACAGGATAAGTATATTTTTTATAGTTTTCATTTCGAATGTTTTTTATTATTGAATACTGTTGAATACCTGGTTGATGTAACCGGTGCTTTGGCCGTAAAGGTAATCCGGTGCGCCAACGGCCACCAGTCTAATACCACCATTCCTCCTGAGGGTCTTACCAACCCAGTTGAAGACTCCGTTGTCGGAAAAGGTCTGTCCCGATACCTGGTTCCCATTCATCTGGTATTGAATGGACATACCATAGCTCTGGAAGTACTGGTTGATGATCCCCAGGGCTTCCTGGCCGCTGGATGCGGGTACATCAAACACGGTCACTGTGGTTGTTTGATCCGGCGCAAGAACCTGAGCAGTAATGATGGGGATCTCAGGTACAGGACGCATATAGGTCTGCCAACCTCCCGGTATCGCAAATGATAGCGAGCTTCCGGAAGTGTTACCGCCGCCGCTGTTTCCCCCGCTATTTCCACCACCGGTGTTAACGCGGTTGGCCATCTGACCACTATTGCTGGTCTGAGCTATGGTGCCTGCGCTTCCCCAGGATGCTACGATATCATCGACCTTCTTTCTGAGGAAATCGTCGTCTTTGAGAACCATTGGAGTTACACCTTCCTGGTTCACGGCGTGAATATCTACTAGAGTATATCTCGGATCACCATTCTGGTACTTCTGATAAAATTCGCTAACCTGTTCCATTCCTTTCTTGAATGCCTCTTCGGCACTCATAATACTTCCCAATCCTTCGCCACCTATTCCTGTAGCCTCTATGGCATAGTATTGACCATTGAGCCTGTACCCGGGGTATGCGTGTCCCGGCACCAGGAAGATGACCGGGTCGAGTCCGGCATTCGACAGGATGCTTGCATAAAGCAGGCTTAATTCGAGGCATAGCCCTGTATTTCCTGTAATAACTTCTCTCGGCAGTCGGTTGTGTTGTGAGAATTTCGACACGTCCTGGAGGGTTTCAGGAATGCCTTTGGTGCCGCTGTATACCATATGCGACAGTACAGTTGCATTGTAGATCCCTGCCAGGAAGCGTACCGCTTCATTTGGGTCTTTGGTCACCGACGCCTGTTCTCCCATAAGTATTTTCTCCTGAATGTTCTGGGTGTAGTACTTTACAATAGGGTCATTCGGTGTAACAAAACAAGCCAGCAGGGCATCGTTGTTGTACACATCTCCCCAGCCGGCGATCTCAGCAGCAGGGATATTGGTGAACATATATTCGTTCCGGTCGGAAATTCGGAAGCTGAACTCTTCGTCGATGATGTCGTCCTCTCCGGCACCATCCCAGGAGATCTCTATCTCAACCTTCTCAGTAGATTCGGTCATCTTTTCAGAAATATCATCCTTGAATTTCGGATAACAGCGCACGGAGGCGGTCTGACCCGGGAACATTTCCCCGATTATATCCAGTTCTGTCCATTCCACATATCCGGGAATCCTGTAGCGTACGGTGACGTCTTCTAGGGTATTCTTCCCGTTGTTTGTCATCTTGGCCTTGAACAGGTAGTATTTACCGTCCAGTGCCAGTTCATTCGAGTACACATTATGTGCAGCCGGCATAATGGAGTTTGACTTAACTATGGAAATATCCAGGTCTCCGGAACTACTGCCGAAACTCAGGAAACTGAGCCCGAACAAGATCGCTCCTATGACGACTAATGCGATGGGTATTAATTTGTTTTTCATGATTAGTTGAATTTATTGTTCTGTGTGAGTTCTAAGATTTTCTTCAGGGTCCTCGTATATGTAAGACGTGTTACTCTTTTAGAATCTTAATGGTCTTTGTATTTCCTTCGGAAGTGATGACTTCAACGATATACATACCGCTCATTCCACTTATGTGCATCGTGGCTGAATTTGTTTGACCAAATGACTTTTTATGAATCACTTGCCCTAACAGATTTCGCACGATTATTTGTACGCCGGACCGGACTACACCTAGCCGAACCGTAAATTCTCCGGTTGTGGGGTTTGGAACGGCGTAGATTTTGTTTGCTTCATGATCCTGAACACCTAGAGTTTGTTCTATGGCTGCGAGCGCGTCCAATTTACCGTGCCCCCAACTGTTGTTCGGTACGGCTCCGGTGAATGAGTCTTGTCTTGCAGTTTGCCTGAGGATATTTCTCACCTGGGCCGGAGTTAATTCGGGGCGCACTTCGAGCATCAGGGCAATAACACCCGTGGTCAATGGAGCTGCAGCACTTACAGCATTTTGAATTCCGTAAAGACCGTTACTATTCTGAAGCACATTGTGCTGGAAAAATTCATAGTAGGTGTTATCTGCATAGGCGGCATGACATACTTCCCCCGGAACAGCGAAGTCAATCCCAAGTCTGCCATCATTGGTGGGGCCGCTGCTACTACCAGCCCATAACTCTCCCGCCTCTCCCTGGCCGGTGATATCCCTGAATATTCCATTTATATCTATCCAGTCGTTTTTAACCACATAGTCCCCGGGTGTAATTACATTGTTTGCACTTGCGTAGTCATTGATGCTGTATCCCGGAGTGACGAAGGAAGTGAATTTATTGGTGTTCGAGTAAGTAGAAGAATTGAGCGTAGCGTGGAAACCTCCATCACTCACCTGTGTTCCTTCAAGAATGACCTTGTACGTTCCCGTGGCACCGCTGAAATCGATTAGTAGTTCTCTGCGGTTTGATGTTGCCTGGTAGAATTCGGTGTTGGCACCTCTATGGTACATATTTATATCTCCCAGGTTCTGGTCATTTGATCCATTTGGGCCTGCGGGAGCTGGAAACGGACCGGAAACACTACTGTTCGGGCGCTCAATGCTTACCGTAAACCGATCGTTCTCACTGTACCAGAGATCAAAACGAAGATTACCCGCCTCACCTTTAAAAACCTCAAGTTCTATGGTTTGGGATTGAGATATAGTTCCCGACGCATGGTTGTCGTTTCCGCCGTCATCACCTACACCACAAACGAAAGTATTTCCGTTACTCACGAAATCGTCTATCGAACGTGATACCAAACTGGTTCCATCTGTAGGCCCTCCTATTGAGCCAATATTCATTAAAGTAACCGCCGGAAGGCCTAGTTCAGCAATCTTATCCGTAGCGAATTGCATTGCAACAGGAAGATAGGTTGGATTAAAAAACCCGTCCTGCCCCGGCTCACTGCCAAATGCAGGAAAAGGATCATGAGTTATCTTTATGCTTATAAGGGTTGCTTTTGGAGCCACTCCCTGGAAAGCACCCGAAGCAGTCCCGCTTCCGTTACCGGCAGCAATACCAAAAGTGGCGGTTCCATGTCCATAGCGGTCGGTGGATAAGGGAGGGTCATTATTATCCAGGGCAGCATCGATCTGTGTTCGATCAAAGATCGTCCCAATTCCATAAGGGTTATTCGGATCGTTGGCCCCGGTTGGGTCCAGCATGTCGTAAACGTACGCAAGCCGTGTGTTTCCGTTCTCGTCGAGGAAATCCGGATGGCGATAGTCGATGCCCCGGTCCAGTATTACGATGAGTACGTCTTCACCACTCAAATTGTATTGAGAATATACTTCATCCAGATTCACCTCTTCTCGGGGAGGTATTCCCTGAGCGAACAAAAAAGATGAAAAGAAAAGTAGCAGAAGGGTGTAAAAAGATTTCATAAAAGCTGGATTAATTGATGTTAGTTAATCTTACATCGAATCAATCCGAAAATGTCATCATGCCGAAGTAACTAGGCAGACGGACTTTGCTTTCTGAAGAGGAATAGGATAAGCGCCAGTAGAAACAGACCGCCTATGAACCAGGGCCAGAATGGAAATTCCGAGTTCAGTTCTATTGGGCTGGTATCTCCCATGATCACAAGACCAGACCAGTACTGTGGTGCAAGTGTCCTACCCTGGGCCGTGGAAAGATAGCTCAACTTGGCCTCTCGCAGCGCCTGGTCTTTGGACATACCTTCTTTGATATTTTCATAGAAAAAACCTAGGATCTCGTTGCTCGATTTCTCATCGATCTTCCAAAGGCTGGTTAGCATGCTCTCACTACCGGCATAATTGAAGGCATGAGCAAGGGAGATCATACCTTCCCCTGGTTCGAAAGTTGGTTTGCCGGTTTCACAGGCAGTGATGATCGTTAGATCCGAGGCGAGGTTGTAATCGTAGATCTCGTAGGTAAAAAGGGAGTTGTCGTCCAATTTTCCTTCTTCGGAGATATTCTTCGCGAATATGAGTCGGGAGAATTCCGGGGTAATGTTATTGGACTCCGCATGTGTGCCAATATGAATAATCTTGTGTTCCCGTGCATTTCTTTTGAAAACTTCCTTGGTGGATTCCTCATTCAGAAATGACTCCCCGTCGAACAATTCAGTATATTTTCTTACTAATTCAGCACTGAATGGCTGAGGTAGCAGCTGAATATAAGTTTTATCAATATTTATAGAATCGGTGATCGCGATTCTGTAATCGTCCTTCATCTCATCATTGAATCCGGGAGCAAAGGCTACAAAGTTTCTGGGATAGTTGTAAATGGGTGCAGGTTTTTTCAGAAGGAACAGGCTGTAATTATAAGATATGAGATGCCTTGCGAGCAGACTATTGGTCGCGAGTTCTTTGAAACCGGATATCCTTTTTGGCGTCAGACACTCAAAGCTGAGGTTGAACAGCTCCCTGTCCGGAATTATGATTACCCTTTCGGTGTTGACCAGTTTCTCCAATGGCTTCCAAAGTACATCGTAAAGGGCAGATAAAGAGGTAGCAGTACTTTCCAGGTCCGATTGATCCTCACCCAGATTCTGAACATGGCCTTCGATACCTTCGGCCTTCAGAGGAATTATTTCTGAATTAGTCCGATCGATCACAAACACAAAGAGTTCGTCCTCAATATAAAAGTAGCGTATCACCGTGGTGTTTTCGGGAAGATTGATACGAATATCTCCCAGGTCTTCTTCAATTGTTGCGTAACGCAGATCATAATATTTCGGATACTCCTGTTTCAACGAATTCAGAAATTGATCCCAGTTCTCGCTGGCAGTAAAATAGCTATCCAGTCCGTCGTTGGGTTGGTTCGAAAGCATCGATGAAATGGTTGTTTTTAGTTCTTTTTCCTTTCGAATCACCGAATCGGGGATGTTTGCAAAGCTTATGTCATTCTTTATGTTGAATTGGGTCCGGATGCGGTTGTAGATACCGGATTCATGGGTTGCAATCGTCTTTTCAAGGTATTTATCGTTACCGGTTAGACGGAATAACTCGTAGTACAATTTTTTGGATAAGGTGCTCAGTGCTTTGTATTCCTCCATTATGGCGTTCACATCTTTAACACTGAAAGTTGTGGTCTTCCGTTTTTCCAGGGAAGCAACTGCTTTGTTCAATTTGTCCACTTGTTCTTTCAGAAAAATACTGTCCCTGTTAGCTGTTGTTCGGTAAAGAGAACGAACTTCCATCAGGGTTATCCCCGGTCTTCGGAATTCAACCTGAACCGAATCAATATCCGACTTCGACTCGCCTAACTTCCCGTCGAGGAATTTATTGCCTTCCCGTGCCCACTTGAGGGCATTTTCGTAATCACCGGATTTGTAGGAAACTTCGGCAATGTTAGAGATCTCCTTCAGTATAGTAAAACTGTCCTCGTTGTTGTTCTTCGTAACGTAGGCGTAGGTGCTGTTGGCTATTTCAAGGGCCTTGTCGGTAAGACCCTGGCCTGCCAGGAACTGCGAGTAGTCTTTCAGGAATATCAAATACTCCTGGCTGTATGCTTCCGGATAGGCTTCGCGAAATAAGGACAAACTTGTTTGGTAATATTCATTAGCTTTCTCAAGATCATTCACGGCCTGATGGCTTTTTGCCAGCATTGCGTAAATATCTGCTTCCACCGAAAGATACCTGCTAGGTGCCTGCTTCAGGTTATTCAATGCTAGTTCCGCGGAAGCAATGCTCTTGTCGAATTCCTTCAACTCGTATTCTGCGAGGGCGATCTGTGTTAGGGTCACTGCGAGGCGTGGACTGTATATCTCGAATACTTCCTTCTTCTTCGCGTACGAATACTGAAGCATCTCATACGATTTCGTGAGATAGCCTGTGTCGTGGTAGAACGCGGCCAGGTTGGACACAGCACCAGCGAGCAGACGTTTGGACTTTTTCACAAGCACCTCGTCGTCGCTTTCGTCGATAATCTTCTGAAACTGTGGAATGATCCTTTTCTTTATTTCGATGGCTTCACCCAGCCTTCCCTGTGCATCTATGACAAGGGCAAGATTGAACTCGAAAGCGATGATGTAATAGGTCCTGTCGAAACCTGTAAGCTCACTTTCCCTGGTTGCTGAAATCGCCTTGTTGTAATAGATCTGTGCACTATCCAGGCGGTTCAGGGTCCACATGGCCGCCGCAACACCATTGTAGGCATCGGCCAGGATCTCCTTTTTTACCGTAGTGGAACGTTCGTAAGCTGCTGCCGAATCCTTGAAATAATCAAGGGCATTGGAAAGATCGTAAAGGGCGTAGTAATTCCCGCCAATTGCATAGTTGATCTTGCCGAGTTCGTCCTGGGTAACATCGCTTCCCTTTGAGGCGTATTCGAGAGCCTGTAAGGAGGACTGAAGAGCATTCTGATCGTCGCCCAGGAAAACATAGAGATCGTCCAGATCGAGATATGCTCTACTCAAGGTGCGAGGATTAGTTGTTTTCGACTTTAGGAAAAGAATGAACTCTTCTGCCTTGGCTGCTGCTGTTTCAGTGTTGAACCGTAGTTTCGCGATTCGGCCTATTCTTCCGGGGAATTGAAAAAGGGAATCCACTTGGCCGGCTTGAAGAAATCGGTCCAGTTGTGCATTCAGCAACTGTTCGGCCTGAACGGCTTGTTCCGAAGTGATCAGTGAATCTACAGTTTGTTGCCACTCCTTGCGATCAGATTGAGAACTCAGATGTTGCAGGCCAAAAACACAGAATAGCAATATAAGCACACAATTGCTGTGTGATTTGATGCGCATATTTGGTTGTTAGTCTTTTATTTCTAAAAGTATTATCTCCGCTTCAGCAGTTTTACTAAAGGTAAGATATTTTATCGCATCTTCGATATTTCTGTTTTTCAGGTAAGCCATTCCAAGGTAGTAGGCTGTTTCCGACTGGAAGCTGTTTTCTTCCGAATCCCACAGCGACTGCAGAAAACCGATCGATTTTTCGGTATTTCCTTCAGCCAGGTAAGCCACTCCTTTGAAGTAGTTCAGGGTGTCAAGCCCGATCGAATGCTCATCGAGTTCTTCCCATTTTTGCAGTGCTGATTTATAATCACCCTGCTTGTAGTTCACCATGCCGTCGTAGAAATTATAGTTGGGGTTTTCTCCCATAGTGGTTGGCAAACCGGGATCGGGCGTAAAGTGCTTCGCAAAGAGTTTTTCGGTTTCGCTTCCGGTATCGAATATCCAGAATAAACCTATGGTCGCAACCAGGACAGCGGCTACGGACCACATCCAGGTGCGATTTTTTCTCTTTTCGGGAGGCGTAATGGGTCTCACGGGTGTGATATCTTCGTGAAATTCATTCAGTTTTGACTGAAGCACGGCGGTTTCGATGCCTGAGATCAGCTGTTCGGCTTCATCTAATTGAGCTCTCAGATCCGGATTGGAACTTAATTGCGATTCAAACTCCAGGCGTTCCGATTCGTCCATCGAATGATCGAGATAGCGTTCAAAACGTTCCCAAAGTTCCTGTGATATGTGTTCTGAATTATTCATGGTTCTGATCAGGGGGCTGTTACCAATTCTCTTAATTTATTTATGCACCTGTACTTCTTGTTACGCGCAGAGGCTTCGCCTATTTTAAACATCGAAGCGATCTCCCGAAGCGATCTCTTTTCAAAATAAAACTGTGATAAGAGTTGCCGGCACTCGTCACCCAGTAGCCTGAAGGCGGCCATGGTATCGGACATATTTCGGTCTTCTCCTTCAAAGTTCTCTTCACTGCTGTCCTGTAACTGGAAATCGGTATCCATGGAAGAGGTTTTCTTGAAATGTGAAGACCTTAGGTAGTCTGTCCATTTATTCCTGGCGACCTGGTAAAGATATCCTTGCAGTGCCGATTCGTTGGAAGGGGTGAACTTATCTTTTTTCACGTTCTGCCATACTGCAATGAATGCTTCCTGGTAGATATCTTTTGCCTGGGGACTTGTTCCGTTGTTCTTCAAAATATACACTTCGATCTTACTAAACGATTCCTGGTATAGCTGTTTCAGAACTTTTTCATCGTTGTTCTTTACAGCAGTCACCAGTCGTTCCTGTGTCGCTATTTGGTTGGTATCCCCCATCGTGTAGATAGGTAAAAAGATACAATTTTTTTCATTCAGAAATAATCTGAAAAACCAAACTGTGATCACAATTCATTGAAACATCGAAATGTGTAGGAAATGTCATCAATAATAATAGAATTTATGTCGATCATATATGAAAAAATACAGAATCATGGCAAATGAATGTCTAATCGGAAGAGTTAATCATACAGCTTTAATTCCTGAAGGCCTTTTCGCTATCTTTGTATCGAATAGAACCTGATGTTGGAAAACCAGTTTTTACCGAAATCATATGTGAATGAACCCCAAAGTGGTGTGTTCGCATGGCGTTCCCCCAGCAATATCGCTCTGGTTAAATACTGGGGAAAGCACGGGGTTCAGCTTCCGAAGAATACCTCGGTAAGTTTCACACTTTCAAATTGTTATACGGAAACCACCCTTGAATATCAAAAAAAGGATTGTCCGGGCTATGACTTCCGGGTATACCTGGACGGCTCCAGGGAGGAAGGATTTGAACCTAAAATAGTCAGCTTCTTCGATCGGATTGGAAATTACCTTCCGTTTTTGGAACAGTATTCCTTCAGGATAGAGACCACGAATTCCTTTCCACACAGCAGCGGGATCGCTTCTTCGGCAAGCGGGATGAGTGCCCTGGCCCTTTGCCTCGTCAGTCTGGAGAATGAATTGCTGCACGAAGAACTTTCCGAAGAAACAATGCGGAAGAAGGCATCTTTCCTGGCACGATTAGGATCGGGGAGTGCCTGCAGGAGTGTGGACGGGCCCCTGATAGTTTGGGGAGCACACCCCAAGATCGATAATAGCTCTGATCTCTTCGGAACAAAATACCCATATGATATACACCCTGTTTTCATGAATTACCGGGATACGATCCTGCTGGTGGACAAAGGAGAGAAACAGGTGAGTAGTACGGTAGGGCACGGGCTTATGAATGATCATCCTTACGCTCAACAACGATTTGAACAGGCGAATAAGAACATATCAAGTCTTATCAGGATATTCCGCGAAGGTGATATCGACGGATTTATAGAGATCGTGGAATCTGAAGCCCTGCAGCTGCACGCCATGATGATGACCTCGATACCTTACTTCATACTGATGAAACCCAACACCCTGGAGATCATTAACCGAATCTGGCAATTCCGAAAGGATACCGGAAGTAAAGCCTGCTTTACCCTGGACGCTGGTGCCAATGTGCATTTGTTGTATTCCGATTCGGAACAAACATCTGTGTCGTCCTTTATCCGTGAAGAATTATCTGCATTTTGTGTGGATGGCTCATTTATCGAGGACCAGGCAGGGCAGGGCGCCATACGGCCGTAGGAGTCTGATTTATAAAATTTTAGGTTTATTTTCTGAAAAATCATGTTCGTAACATCTATCTTTGCGTCGAATTGTTATGAATTTTAGCTAAAAAATGTACCTTTAGCTTTGAAAACGTACTAAAATATGCGTGGTCCCCTCTTTTACTCTAAAATCCTTCTCTTTGGTGAATACGGAATCATCAAGGACTCGAAGGGCCTCTCCATACCTTACAATTTTTACAATGGTGCGCTGAAGATCGACGAACAAAAAACACCATCTACTCACAACAGTAACCAGAACCTTAAACGATTTGCAGCCTACCTTGGTTCACTTGAAGAACGAGCACCCGACCTGGTCCAATTTAACCTGGATCGGCTGAACGCTGACGTGGAGGCGGGTCTGTACTTCGATTCCAGCATTCCGCAGGGATATGGTGTAGGAAGCAGTGGGGCATTAGTGGCGGCCATTTACGATAAGTACGCCAACGATAAAATTACTGTTCTTGAGAATCTTACCCGAGAGAAACTCCTTAAACTTAAAGCGATATTCGCCGAAATGGAATCGTTCTTCCATGGGAAATCATCGGGGCTGGATCCGTTGAACAGTTATCTCAGCTTGCCCATACTGATCAATTCCAGCGACAATATCGAGCCTGCCGGGATACCTTCTCAAACACAGTCCGGGAACGGAGCCGTCTTCCTGCTGGATAGTGGAAGTACGGGTGAAACAGCGCCAATGGTGCAGATCTTCATGGAGAATATGAAGCAAGAAGGCTTCCGGGCGATGTTGAAGAACCAGTTCGTGAAGCACACAGATGCCTGCGTTGAGGATTTTCTGACTGGCGATGTGAAATCACTGTTCAGGAACATTAAACAATTGTCCAAGGTTGTACTGGATAATTTCAAACCTATGATACCAAAAGAATTTCATTCACTCTGGAAGAAGGGTATCGAGACCAACGCCTACTACCTGAAACTGTGTGGTTCCGGGGGAGGAGGCTATATGCTGGGTTTCACTGAAGATCTGGACAAAGCACGTGCTGCACTTAAAGGGCATAAATTGGAAGTGGTTTACAGCTTCTGACCTAACTTTTACCCACATACAGTATGTTAAATAGAAGGCAGAAACTTTTTCTATTAAAATTTTTCAGCCTCTTTTCCGTGGTGCGGGGGTACAATATACTGGTGCTGATCATTGCCCAGTACCTCACTTCCATCTTTATCCTTGCACACGACCGGCCATTGGGGAAAGTACTGTTCGATCCAAACCTGCTCATGCTGGTTTTGGCCTCTTCCGCTGCTATCGCTGGCGGGTATATCATCAATAATTTTTACGACAGGGAAAAAGACCTTATCAACAGGCCACATAAGACCATGCTGGACAGGTTGGTTAGTCAAAGGACCAAACTGTCTGCCTATTTCGTGCTGAATTTCATCTCGGTGATCTTCGCCAGCTATGTCTCGTTTCGAGCGGTATTGTTCTTTAGCCTTTATATCTTCGGAATTTGGTACTACTCCCATAAACTGAAACGCTTCCCGTTTATTGGAAATATCACGGCTGCAGTACTCACGGTTGTTCCATTTTTTGCCGTATTCATCTATTACAAGAACTTCGACCTGGTGATCTTTGTGCATGCCACATTCCTGTTCCTGCTTATTTCGATGCGGGAATTGGTCAAGGACCTTGAGAATATCAAAGGTGACTTGGTACAGAATTACCGAACGATTCCAGTCGTTTATGGCGAGCGGGTGTCTAAATGGATGCTCACAATTGTGGCGGGGCTAACCCTGGTGCCTATCTACTTTCTTCTCACCAAGTTTGATATTGGCTATATGTATTTTTACTTCTTCGGAAGTGTACTGGGATTGGTCTTTTTTGTGATTGTCCTCTGGTTGTCGGCTAAAAAACTACATTACATCATTCTTCACACCATTCTGAGGCTGGCGATCATTACAGGAGTTTTCAGTATTGTACTTCTGGATGTGGATTTGGTACTAAATCGGATTTTTTGATGAAACGAAACAAACCATTGAAAGTTGCTCTTGCGCAAATTGCACCGGTATGGCTGAATAAAGCCGATACACTGGCGAAGGTAAACGCACAGATTTCTGAAGCAGGTGAAAGCGGTGCCGATTTAATTGTTTTTGGCGAAGCCATGATACCCGGATACCCATTCTGGCTCGCACTTACCGGTGGAGCCGAGTGGGATACGGATATAAATAAAGAATTGCGTGCGCATTATGTATCGAATGCCGTTTGTATAGAGGATGGTGATCTCAACGAGATATGTAAACTTGTTAGGCAATTTGAGATGGCCGTATACCTGGGGATCATAGAACGGCCGCAGGACAGAGGAGGGCACAGTATATACGCGTCCCTGGTTTTTATTGATTCGGATGGCGAGATCAAATCGGTACATCGCAAGTTGCAACCCACCTATGATGAGCGTCTTACCTGGTCTCCCGGAGATGGAAACGGACTTGTGGTTCATAAACTCAAGGAGTTTACCGTAGGCGGACTCAATTGCTGGGAAAACTGGATGCCGCTGCCAAGAGCATCGCTCTACGCGCAGGGCGAAGACCTGCACGTGGCCGTTTGGCCAGGCAGCGACCATAACACCCGAGATATCACGCGCTTCATAGCCAGGGAATCCCGGAGCTATGTAATTTCTGTTTCCTGCCTGATGACCAAAGATGATTTTCCCACGGAAACTCCTCATCTTAAAGAAATACTGAAGAATGCTCCGGAGATCCTTTCCAATGGTGGAAGTTGTGTGGCCGGGCCCGATGGGGAATGGATACTCGAACCCATGCTTCACAAAGCAGGGAATCTATATGTGGAAATTGAGTTTGAACGTGTGCTGCAGGAAAGACAGAACTTTGACCCCGCCGGGCATTATTCCCGCCCCGATGTCACCAAACTTATTGTAGATAGGCAGCGTCAGACCACCATTCACTTCGGAAGTTTGAGGGAAGGGGATTAAATTATTCAGATTTTTATTTTCATCTGAAAACCAAAGCCTTTACCTATCTTTGCCGAAAATTCAAAGTAGCTGAGAGGCAGATCAATATGAGAAGACAAGACAAAAGAGGAGGAAAGCGAAACGACAGACCAACCGGAAAGAAATCAGCACCAAAGAGACCTGTTAAAAAACAAGTGAAGCCGGCCGATGATGGCATTCGGCTCAATAAATATATAGCCAACAGCGGGATCTGTTCCCGTCGTGAAGCCGACACCTATATTGCGACCGGACTGGTTTCGGTGAATGGGAAGATCGTCAACGAGATGGGCCATAAAGTGAAGCCGGGAGATGATGTGCGTTTCGACGGCAGGCGGATCAACCCCGAACCGAATACCTATGTTTTACTGAACAAACCAAAAGGTGTTGCAACCACCACCAGTGAGTCCAAAGGGCTAACGGTTATGGACCTTATTTCGAATGCAACTTCGGCCCGGGTCAAACCCGTTGGCAGGTTGGGAAGGAACGCCACAGGTTTGCTGCTATTCACTAACGACGATAAACTGGTGAACAAACTTCACAGTAAAGGGATGGAACGCCTGTTTCATATCGAACTGGACAAGAATGTGAAACCCGCCGATCTCAATGCGATTTCCGAAGGTTTGAAGGTCAATGGTAAGGAGATCACCGTGGAGGAGATATCCTACGTGGATAATGCCCCGAAAAGAGAGGTAGGACTAAAAATCAGGCATATGGGTAACAGCGTGATTCGCGACATATTCTCTCATTTGGGTTATGATGTGATCCGGGTGGATTGTGTCACCATCGCCCACCTTACTAAAAAGGACCTTCCGAGAGGCCGCTGGAAGCTACTTACCAGGGAGGAAATCGAATTATTTAGCATGTTGTAATTTTTTTTCAGATTTAACATTTAATTCGGTTTTTTTTACTTCATTTGCACCCGATTTAGCTGAACAATTGAAAACTGTTTCTACGTTCGGGTTTTTGAAAATCAGGAAGTCATATTCAAAAACAGGGATCGGGAGATTCCACCGAAATTTAAAGCTAGCTTCCGCTGTAATCTTCAACCTCTCCATCCGGAGTGAGGTACGCCATACTTACAACTATTCGGTTTTAGTGATCCGTGTTTGAACAGGTGAATTTGCCCTATATCAAATTCATTTAATCAATAACACACAAGTACACTAATCTCAAAATGAACACGAAATATATTGATCTGATCGATCAAACCTATGAATTTCCACAGAAGGAATTCAAACTAGACGAATCGAACCTGTTGTTCCACGATATCGATCTGATGGAATTGGTACGAACCTACGGTGCACCCCTGAAGTTCACCTATCTTCCGAAGATCTCCGCAGACATACAGCGTGCAAAGAAGTGGTTCAGCGATGCCATCGAGAAGCATAATTATAAAGGAACCTATAATTATTCCTACTGTACCAAGAGCTCACATTTCAAGCACGTGCTAAATGAAGCACTAAAGAACAACATTCATATCGAAACCTCTTCGGCTTTTGATATCGATATAGTTGAAAATCTGAAGCGGGAAGGTAAGATCACAGATCAGACCTATGTGCTGAGCAATGGATTCAAACGAGCGCAATACGTCACCAACATTGCCCGACTCATCAACGAGGGCCACACTAACTGTATCCCTATCGTAGATAACTACGAAGAGGTAAACCTGCTTTCCGAGGAGATCGAGGGTGATTTTAATATCGGTATCCGAATTGCTTCGGAAGAAGAACCGAAATTCGAATTTTATACCTCCAGGCTCGGTATAGGATACAAGAACATTGTTCCTTTCTACGAAGAACAGGTAAAGAACAATGATCGCGTTAACCTGAAAATGCTTCACTTCTTCATAAACACTGGTATACGCGATAATGCGTACTACTGGAACGAATTGTTGAAGTGTATGAAGGTTTATGTGAAACTGAAAAAGATCTGCCCTACCCTCGACAGCCTGAACATCGGAGGTGGTTTCCCGATCAAGAACTCCCTTGCTTTCGAATACGACTACGCATACATCGTGGATGAGATCGTCAACCAGATCAACCTCGCCTGTGAAGAAGCTGAAGTACCCGTGCCGCACATTTTTACCGAATTCGGAAGTTTTACCGTAGGTGAGAGCGGTGGTGCTATTTACGAGGTACTTTACCAAAAGCAACAGAACGACCGTGAGAAATGGAACATGATCAATTCGTCCTTTATCACTACACTTCCTGATACATGGGCCATCAACAAGCGATTCATACTGCTGCCCGTGAACAGGTGGCACGATGAGTATGAAAGGGTATTGCTGGGTGGCCTGACCTGCGATAGTGATGATTACTACAACAGTGAACAGCACGTTAACGCGATCTACCTTCCGAAGTACAAAAAAGAGAAACCACTTTATATCGGATTCTTCAATACCGGTGCATACCAGGAGACAATAGGTGGCTATGGCGGACTGCAACACTGCCTTATCCCCAGCCCGAAACACATCCTGGTCGATCGCGACGCAGATGGAAATCTAACGACCACTGTTTTTCGCGAGCAGCAACGCAGCGAGGACATGTTGGATATCCTTGGATACTCAACGGCGAACAGCAATAAAGAACAAAACGAACAACAATTACAATCAACTGTTTTAAACTAAAATGAAAACAAGAACGTATGCAGGTATTCCTGCGAAATACGCAAACCCGGAAACCGCAGAGATCGTACTGATCCCGGTTCCTTATGATGGTACAAGCACCTGGAACAAAGGTGCAGACAAAGGCCCCGACGCCTTCCTTGAAGCATCGGAGAACATGGAATTATTCGATATCGAAACCGGTACCGAAGTTTACAAGCGAGGAGTCTACCTCGCCGATCCTGTCCTGGAGAACAGCAGCCCTGAAAAAATGGTGGAAGCCGTTCACAATAAAACCAAGGAGTTTATAAACAAGAATAAGTTCGTTACTGTTTTCGGTGGTGAACACAGTATTTCAATTGGAACAATACGAGCTTTCAACGACTGTTTCGACGATCTGAGTGTGTTGCATATAGATGCGCATGCCGATTTGCGTAATTCTTACGAAGGAACAAGCTGTAACCACGCTTGTGCGGTCTATGAAGCTAGTCAGACCACTAACCTGGTGCAGGTTGGAATTCGAAGTATGGACGTTACCGAGAGAGACGTGAACGATGATGAGAGGATCTTCTACGCTCACGAAATGGTGCAGGACGACTACTGGATGGACAACGTAATCGAGGCGCTGACGGACAATGTATTCATCACTTTCGACCTGGATGCCTTCGATCCGTCCATCATGCCTTCAACAGGTACCCCCGAACCGGGAGGAATGTTGTGGTACGAGACTCTTGAATTCCTGAGAAAGGTGTTTGAAACCAGGAACGTAGTTGGTTTTGATATCGTTGAACTCTGCCCGAATGAGCACGACAGGTCATCGGATTTCCTTGCAGCGAAGCTGTATTACAAGATGTTGAGCTACAAATATGAGGATATCCAGGAGGAGGAAGAATTTGAAATGTCCGAATCTGATAATCACTCACAGTTCAACCAACTTAAAAAATTCGATCTGGACGATGAGAACTAAAGGAGAGGTTTCGCAATTCGTTGAGAAGTATTTTCTGCACTTCAATGCGGCCAGCCTTGTCGACGCGGCCAAAGGTTACGAAACACAGCTAAATAACGGATCGCGTATGTTGGTTTCCATGGCAGGGGCCATGAGTACTGCCGAACTGGGCAAGATCTTCGCGGAAATGATCCGTCAGGATAAGGTGCATATCATTTCGTGTACAGGGGCAAACCTGGAGGAAGACGTGATGAACCTTGTGGCTCACAGTCATTACAAGCGCATTCCGGAATATCGCGACCTTACTCCTCAACAGGAATGGGAGCTTCTGGAGAAGGGGTTGAACCGTGTTACGGACACCTGTATTCCGGAGGAAGAGGCCTTCAGGCGAATTCAGCATCATATATTCAAAATATGGAAAGATGCCGAATCGCGCGGAGAGCGACTCTTTCCTCATGAATTCCTCTACAAACTCCTGTTAAGCGGAGTGATGGAATCCGATTACGAGATCGATGTGAAAAATTCCTGGATGCTTGCGGCTGCAGAGAAGAACCTGCCAATGGTTGTTCCCGGCTGGGAGGACAGCACCCTGGGTAACATCTTTGCGAGCTACGTGATCAAAGGTGAGTTGAAGGCGAGTACGATGAAGTCTGGGATAGAGTATATGACCTTCCTTGCCGACTGGTATACTGACAATTCTGAAAACGGTATTGGCTTCTTCCAGATCGGTGGTGGGATCGCCGGTGACTTCCCGATCTGTGTCGTGCCTATGCTTTACCAGGATATGGAACGTACGGATACGCCATTCTGGAGCTATTTCTGCCAGATCTCCGATTCGACAACCAGCTACGGAAGCTATTCGGGAGCTGTTCCCAACGAAAAGATAACATGGGGCAAACTGGGGATCGATACCCCGAAGTTCGTGATCGAAAGTGATGCGACCATTGTTGCACCCCTGATTTTTGCTTACCTGCTCAATATGTAAATGACATGAGACGAATTATAGTAGATTATTCCAAACTGAATGATGAACTTCTGGCACGCCTGGTTGAGGCCTATCCTTCCGGGTATGATGCATCGGACATCATCATTTTCAGAAATGCACAGAACGAAGTGATCGAATGCGTTGAAGTGCGAACCGAGGATACAGTTTACCTGGTCAAGGTTAGTAAGCGATTGGTTGCTGCGATGGAGGACTATGAATTAGACGATGACGACGACAACGACTCCGACGAATCGGAAGATTACGAGGAAGCCGAGGTTGATGATTTTTCTGAATGATGTACGCAATTAATTCACTTCAGGTAGCCGGGAGTATTCAGATCCGTTCCGTAAAGAATGCGATCGATGGGACTCTTATTTTCAGCGATAGTGATGAACTATTCTATCGGCTGGGAGATCGGAAATACCTGTATGTGTTCCAGTTCGGTGTGGTCTGTTTCTTCAATATGGAGGAACGGGCCCGCCTGAAACAACTTCAGCGAATAAAGGAATATGCGAAAGGCCGGGTTGGTACTTCTTTATCGGAAGACATCGTGCTTCATGTAAAGAAGGATGTCTCAAAGGTGAGCTATAACGAAGTCATTCTTCCCGAATTCAACGAGGAAATGATCCGTCTGGTGATGCTTCATACATCGCAAAGCGTTGCACTGGACAAGTATTCCGGTATTACCGAAGCACTTCTGGAAGAAGCTGGGGAATACACTCTAAACCTGGAATCCAGGGGAACATTGAAGATTTCCAAGGTAAAGTTGAAGAAACTTATAGGTAAAAACCTTACCCTGAAGAACGCCATCAGTGAGAACCTGTATATCTTCGATACGCCCGACCTGGTTTGGGAGAACGATTCGATGAAGGTCCTGGATATTAAGTTGAAGAATACCTTCGACCTGAAGAATCGTTACAGGAATATCCACGACCGAATTGACATCATCAAGGAGAACCTGCAGCTTTTTAAAGATATATGGGACCACAAGGAAAGCAGTACCCTGGAATGGATCATCATCGTTCTGATCTTTGTTGAGATCGTCGATCTGTTCGTGGGAAAATTATTCTGAATTCAATAAATCTGTGATTATGAACACCAAATTTCACGTATCGCTACCCTGCCGTCATATTTCGGCAACTCGCAAGTATTACGAAGGGATCCTGGGTGCATCCGTCGGGAGAAATACGGCAAACTGGCTGGACATCGACCTGTTCGGGCATCAGATCACCTTTGCCAAGTGTGGAAGTTTCCGGTTCGATTACCCGAACTACAGCTTTGAAAAGACGGTACTTCCCTCTTTTCACTTCGGAATTATCCTTGAGCCTGAAGACTGGGCGAAGATGAAATCTAGGTTAGGACAGGGAGAGGATTTTTATATCCCCGAAACGCTCTTCCTGATGGGTAAGTCCGGTGAGCACAATTCGTTCTTTGTAAGGGATCCCAATGGCTATGTTATCGAGTTCAAGAAGTTCTCGGTTGCCGAGGAGATATTCAAGAGCTAGTTGTACCAACCTTCGCCTGTCGGAATTTCCATAGTTCCCAGGCTGTGTATCCAAGGACGATGGTATATTCCAGCGAAACGAGCAGTAGGTTTTCCTTGAAGCCGGATTCCCCGTAGGCCGAATAACTGAGAAAAACGGCTGCACTCCAAAGTATCGGGAAGCGATACTTCGTAAACAGGCACAGGACTAGGGGAGTAGCCACGTACCATGGGTGTATCGTGGTGGACAGCAGGAAATATCCCGCGATGGACCATAGCATGGCTGTTATCAGTTGTGGGGTGTTTTTATTACTTCGGAAAAATGCCAGGGCCAGGACAAATGCCAAAACGATGAAGGGAGTGATCTTTCCTACGATCTTGATCGGGTCCCAGCCATTGATCTCAACACCGATCCAGCGAACAATATAGAAGAGGCTTGCGTTAAACTCGAAATCCTGGAACCACAAAGCGATTGTCGCCGTGAAATTCGAGATGAATTCCGAAGAGAGAAACGGAAGAAATGTGAGGATAACAGTTCCGATCACCGTCCAGAAGAAATATTTCAGTTTCCAAAATCCCTTGCTGAACAGGCCCTTATCTACGAAATACTGATAGAACAGGGGCAGGAATAGCAGCGGGATCAGCTTTACCGACACCGACACACCGAATAATAGCGCAGCTGTGAACCACTTACCCCGTTGCAGGAGGTAAAGAGAAGCCAACAGGAAGAACAGCATCACACCTTCGAAGTGAAGATTTCCTGTGAGTTCGAGGATGATGAACGGATTCAGAAAATACCAGAAAACGTTCGAAACAGGGAGTTTGAATGCTTCCAGCAGTTTCTTTCCGAAGTAAAGTATTCCAAGATCGGCAAGTATGATCAGCAGCCTTAGTACGATCACCGAGCCAAGTATGCTCTTACCGCCCAGTAGACTGGCGATGGCAAAGAGCAACTGGTTTACAGGGGGGTAATTGCTGAAATGACCCGCGCTTAGTTCACCCATTCCAGAGTGCAGTTCTGAAGCGTGTTCCAGGTTTATATCGGAAGCGATCTCAGCACCCGACATATACATATCCGGGGTGAACAGGTAGGGATTCACACCCTGGCTCACCAGCTGCCCGTCCCAAAGGAACCTGAAGAAATCTTGTGATAGGTTAGGGATGGCCGGCAGAAAGATAAACCGTAATGCGATCCCGATCCCTACCAATAACCAGAAATTCCAGCCGTGCATACGGATGATGGCATAGGTAAGGAAGAATAGTCCCGTGTAAAGGGCTATTAGTTTGCTGAAGTCGGAGCGCTCCAGTTCATAAGCAAAGATCCAGTACAGTAACCCACAAACTAATGCGAAGATGATGGGTGCGGAATGGGTCTTCAGGTATGTGAACATGGTTTAATCCTGCCATTCGGCAATAAATAAATTGGTGTCTCTCGTACCACCGTTGTTTCGGTTGGAAGAGAACGCCAGGTATTTTCCGTCATTGGAGAATACCGGGAAGGCGTCGAAGGTCTCACCATGAGTTACCCTTTCCAGGTTCTTTCCGTCGATATCGATCAGGTAGAGGTTGAACGGAAAGCCTCGTTCTGCCTCAAAATTGCTGGAAAACAACACTTTTTCACCGCTGGGGTGGAAAAACGGACTCCAGTTCGCATTTCCGAGATTAGTAAGCTGTCTGAGATCACTACCATCTGCATTACAGATATAGAGCTCCATTTCGGTTGGCTGCACCAGTCCCTGGGCTAGAAGATCCTTGTATTCTTTGATCTCCGCTGCCGTCTTTGGTCGAGACGAACGGAAGATAAGTTTGGTGCCGTCCGGTGAGAAAAAGGCACCGCCATCGTATCCAAGTTCATCGGTGATCTGTTTCACATCGCTGCCGTCTATGTTCATGGTGTACAATTCGAGGTCTCCTGAACGCATGGACGTGAAAACGATCTTATCACCTTTTGGAGAAACAGTTGCCTCTGCGTCGTAGCCGGGTTCTTCGGTAAGCTGAGCTGTGATGTTTCCTTCCAGGTCGGCCACGAATATGTCGAATGAATCATAAACCGGCCATACATATCTGCCGTTCTTACGGAGAGGAACTTCAGGGCACTCTTTATCGACTAAATGTGTAGAAGCGTAAACAAAACTCTTATTGTCTGGAAGGAAATAGGCGCAGGTGGTTCGTCCCATTCCCGTGCTTATCATTGGTGGCTGATTGTTCTTGAACGTTTCACCTACATTCATCAGAAACATCTGGTCACAACCTACGCCCCAGGCTTCGTTATTGGATTGAAACACCAATTGGTTGTCGTCGAAACTCCAGTATGCTTCAGCATTGTCACCTCCGAAAGTGATCTGTCTTAAGGATTTAAAGTGCTTTTCGCCAGGGAAGATCAGGCTATCTTCCGAGCCATCCATGAACTCCTCTATAGCAGATTTGGTCGGTTGCTCTGCAATAGCTGGTTCCACAACTTCTTTTTCGGTGGAATTCTTGCAGGATATCAGCACAGAAAGTAACAAAAGTGACAGTAAAAATCTCATTTTTCAGTTATTTTTGTGCAAAAATAATGATATGCGTTTAATTCTTGCTCTATTTCTAGTTCTTATTGTGTTTTCCTGTAAACAAGACGCCAAAATGATGGTGACCATGAAGGAAGACGTTACATATTTAGCTTCCGACAGCCTTATGGGGAGGGAGACAGGTACTTCCTATGAAATGCTTGCTGCTTCCTACCTTTCGGATCGTTTCAAACATATGAAAATAGATCCCAAAGGTGAAAATGGATACATACAGGAATTCAGTTTTAAACCCAGCACAAATCCTCACGAAGAAGCTGAGGTTGTTCAGGCTGAAGGAGATGGTACATTAACTGGACGGAACGTGATCGGTTTTATCGACAACAAGGCAGCGACAACCATTGTGATCGGCGCACATTACGATCACCTGGGTATGGGTGGTCAGGGCTCGCTTTACAGAGGGGAAGAAGCTATACACAACGGAGCAGATGACAATGCCAGCGGAGTTGCTATAATGATGCGTTTGGCGCGTGAGTTGAAGGAGAAGAACTCTAACAACAATTATCTTTTCATTGCCTTCTCCGGGGAAGAAATGGGGCTGTTAGGATCCAACTATTTTGTAAAGAATCCAACCATAGATATTGAGACGATTAACTATATGGTTAACCTGGATATGGTTGGCAGGTTGAATGATGAGAAGACAATTGCTGTACACGGTGTGGGGACTTCACCTACCTGGAAGCAAACCTTGTTCGCGAATAACGATCGCGGTCTTAATATTGTTGAACACGAGAGTGGGATAGGCCCAAGTGATTTTACATCTTTCTACATTATGGATATTCCGGTGCTGCATTTCTTTACGGGTCAGCATGAGGATTATCACAAACCAAGTGATGACGCCGATAAACTCAACTATGAGGGCATGGAAACCATCTACAGCTACATCATGAATATTATCACCGATCTGGATGATAATGAAAAACTCGCCTTTACTAAGACGAAGAACGAAAGTGAGAATGTACCTCGTTTCAAGGTGACTCTTGGCGTGGTTCCCGATTACCTGTTTTCCGGAGAGGGTATGCGAATTGACGGACTGAGTGAGGACCGACCAGCGATCAATGCGGGTATGCAAAAGGGTGATGTCGTAAGAAAGATGGGAGAGTTCGAAGTGAACGATATGATGAGTTATATGGAATGTCTTTCAAAATTCGAAGTAGGGCAAACCGTTAAAGTCGTGGTCGATCGCAATGGTGAGAAGATCGAACTCGATGTAACCTTTTAAAAGTTCCTCGCGATTGATAAAGTGATCCATCCATGAAGGAAGGTTTCGGGTGCACGGGCTGAGGCGTAATTGTAGCCTACTTTGTATTCCATACGTTTTTTTCTGAAGTATCCCTCCATGCCGTAACTGAAGAAATGTTCCACGGGATCGACCGTATATATGGAACTGTCCTCCCTGAAGAACCCTTCGAGTAAGGCATCGTAGATCACGTATCGATAGGCGAATTTCACCACAAAGAAGAACTCTGGCCGTATCTCCCCGATCTGGTGATATGCCATAGTATTTCGAAGGCCCTGGCGTTTTCCGAAGTAAAAATTAGTGCCGTTCTCCAGGAAAATATCCTTTGTTCCCAGGGCAACCCTCGGGTTCCACGCAAAATGCACCCCGAACTTATCGTCTATTAGTTCCCAGTCTCGAGTATAGGTTGCATAAAGGTTCATATGAACCGCATCTTCGATCTGCCCGATCCATTCCGGGTTAGCAGATTCGTTGCTTGAATGAAACCAACTCTGAAATCCTTCCGCCCCGGAGATCTTCCCTGTAACCCCCATCTGAAATGTAAAATCGAGCAACCTTCGCTCGTTGGTATAGGAAAGCGCGGTTGTAATTGCACTGTATCCCGCGTAAGGGCGGTCGAACAATCGATAGTTCGTTTCGGTGATGTTCGACGGGGTATAGTATTCCTGGGAAATACCGATCAGGAGTTGCCTTCGGTCACGTTCTTCTTCCAGTCCGTTCAGGAGGATGCGGTAATTAATAAAGGACCCTGTGGTGTAATACCAATCGGTGAAATGGAGAAAATCATTATCGTGGTGAAGTTCGATCTGCCTCTTGTAAAAGGGGATATCTTCTTCCGTTTCAGGGGCGTCCTGGGCGAAGCATTCCGAAGAGAAAAAAAGAATGAGCAGCAATACGACGATCGCCCCCTTTGGTTGGTTCATACCTCAAAAATAGGAAAAGAATTGAATTGTGCGGCATACCCTTAAAAGCTCCTTGCATATGAGAGAATAAGATAGTGATGTGTCTGCATCATCGAAGTCTCGTCTGAATGAAACCTGTAGCTAACCTGGTAATCGTTTCGATCGAAACGATGTTTAAAGTCGAATCCTACCCGGTAAAAGGATTCAAACGGTTCAACGAGGTATAATGAATCATCACCAAAAGCATTCCCTTCCAACAGCCCGTTGTGTCCAACCCAACGATAGGCAAACCTGAAAGCAAAGAATATCTCTCGTTCAGTACTTCCTATCTGACCGTAGGCAATACTCGAGTTCATTTCTGCCCGCCTTCCGAAATAGGCCACTACTTCCGGCTGAAGATATTGATCCCTGCTGCCATAAGCAACCTCAGGATGTATGGCAAAACGAACACCGAACGGATTTGGGGCCACTTGCCATTCCCTGGCGTATTGGGTGTAAAGGTTTAGGTGAAAGGTATCGGAAAGTTCTGCTACCCAACTCTGTGGATCTGAAACCACAACAGCGTTGTGATACCATCTTTGAAAAGCCCCGGCGCCGGAAGACCTTCCTGCCAGACCAACTTCCATCTGAACATTCAGAAAGTTTTCAGGGGAGGCCAGTGACCAACCGCCGTTCAAGCCTAGATAACCGGCGTATGGCCTGTCCATTTCTTCAATGATTTCAGTACTGGTATCGTCCGGGGTGAAAGCTTCCACACCCAGTCGAAAATTGAGTTGCTCGTATTCTCGGGTGAAGATTCCGTTTGAAAGTCGGTGTTTATAGGTGAGGAACAATCCGAACGAGTAGTATCGATCGGTAAGAACAAAAAAGTCATTGTCGTGACGAATTCCCAGCTGGTGTTTAACGGTAATGCTCTTATCTTCCTGGGCAATCAACGGATCGGCGGACAGTACTAACAGAAGAGTGAAACAAAGCGATACACGAAGCAGCTTATTGATTCGTAGCGAAATTATATTTATTCCGTGGAATTTGATGGCTACGCCTTGCTGGTTAGACTCTTGAAAAACACAAAACCAAATCCAACGAACAACATCAGGTGGAATGGGAAAAGTCCGAAATCACCACCCTGGTCCCCAACGACAAAGGCACTGTACATCCCGAAGCCAAAATAGAGCATCAGCAAGCCTTCGATGATAACATTCGGGCTCACCTTCTTTTTCAGGTATTTGTTGCCTTTCCAGCTGTCCTTTAACGAATTTATATTGAATTTTGGTGTTCGGATAAATTCGCTCTTCTTGCCAAAATGTCCTTCAAGCACTGCGATACTGTTGTGCAGGGAGAATCCCATGGCGATAGAGAAGAAGGTAAAGAACATCCCAATATACCTGAGGAATTGTTTGATGCCGCCTCCATAGATATTCCTGAAGGTGAACCAGTAACAGAAGAAAAAGATTAGGGTGCTTATCACGAAGAAGCTCATGATGAAGAAATAGATCTTGAGGTGTTCGTATTCGTTCTTTATGTACAGCATCGGGATACTGAGGATGGCCACGATCAGAATATTGAGGAACATGGTGCTGTTCAGCAGGTGCATGATACTGTGCACCTTTGTTTTGAAGGGGATGTTGTTCTTCAGAAGTACACGTTTTGCCATCTTCTGAAAATTCTCGGCACCGCCTTTGTTCCACCTGAACTGCTGCGAACGTGCCGCGCTGATAACCACCGGAAGTTCGGCAGGAGTTTCGACGCTTTCCAGGTATTTGAATTTCCAGTCCTTCAGTTGGGCGCGATAGCTGAGGTCGAGGTCTTCGGTAAGGGTGTCGCCTTCCCAGTTTCCGGCATCAAGGATACACTCTCGTCTCCATACCCCGGCGGTTCCGTTGAAATTAATGAAGTGGCCGTGGCTGTTGCGTCCCACCTGCTCCAGGGTAAAGTGTGCATCAAGAGCGAACGCCTGCACACGAGTAAGGAGGGAATAGTTACGGTTCAGGTGCCCCCAGCGGGTTTGCACCACGCCTATATCGGGATCCTTGAAGTAGGGAATAGTATTGAGTAACCAGTTTTTCTTCGGAAGGAAATCCGCATCGAAGATCGCGATAAACTCCCCTTTGGCTGTTTTCAGTCCTTCTTTAAGGGCTCCCGCCTTAAAACCGACACGATTTTCCCGGGTGACATGTTTGATATCCACCCCGGTCTTTTGAAGCTCCCTGATCTGGACCGCCGTGTTATCGAAGGACTCGTCGGTAGAGTCATCCAGAACCTGGATCTCGAGTTTATCCTTGGGGTATTCGATACGAGCGATATTGTCCAGCAAACGTTCCATCACGTAAAGCTCGTTGTATACCGGCAGTTGAATGGTCACAAAGGGAACCTGGTTGGGATCGGACAGGTCGAACTTTGGGGAGTCGTCATCGTTCTTTCGCCTTGCCCTCAGGTAATTGAACAGCAGGTTTAGCTGGGCGATCGCATACATGAATATCAGTATGAGCGCCACAGAATAAATGATCATAACCGCTGTTTCCAGTATCATTTCTTGAAACTGTATTTAAAGATCCAACCCAGGATTTTTACGCCTGCAAAGATAGCACCTTTTACGGTTCCCGAAACTTTTGAGACACCTATTCGGTTCCTGTATTTCACCGGGACCTCTGTATAAATGTATTTTCGTTTAAGTGCCTTTAACTGCATCTCAACGGTCCAGCCGTAGGTCTTATCTTCCATCTCCAGGGCAAGTAATTTGTCGTACTTTATAGCTCGAAAGGGCCCGAGATCGGTGAATTTCGAACGAAAGAACAACCGCATGAGAAAGGTCGCCAGCCAATTCCCGAAGATTTGCGGGGAGGTCATCGAACCTTTTTCGCGTAATGATTTCACCCGCGCCCCGATAACCAGATCCATATCATATTCTATGATCGGTGCTACTATTTTGTCCAGTTCCTCGGGGTAGTCGCTGTAGTCGCCATCCAGGAAAACGATGATATCCGGCAACGGTGAAACAGTAGCCACGTAATCCATACCCTTGAGGCAGGCGTACCCATAACCTCTGCGGCCTTCGTAGAGAACCGTGGCCCCCGCTTTTTCAGCTTCTATCTCGGTTGGGTCTGTGGACCCGTTGCTAACAACGATAACTTCCGAAACACTTTTTGGGATATCTCGTATGACCCTACCGATGGAGTCAACTTCGTTGTAGGCGGGGATTATGACCTTGATTACAGGAGACATTTACGGATTTGGGTTTGAATGGACAGCCAAATAAAGGCGAATTAACCGGTTAGGCAAGGTAATAGGTCATTTTTTATTAACTAAAGCCATAAGGTCCACATCGTTTCCGAGTAGCACCTGGTTGGCATCGATCCGACCGTCAAGAGGTCCGTTTTCAAGTTTTAGAACGCCTCTCGGACAAACAGCCGAACAAATACCGCAGCCCACGCAACTGGCCCGTACTATGTTCTCCCCTTTCTGCGCATAAGCTCGCACATCAATTCCCATCTCACAATAGGTAGAGCAGTTGCCACAGGAGATACATTGTCCGCCATTGGTTGTGATTCTGAACCTGGAGAAAAGCCGCTGCTGAATTCCCATGATGGCCGCCATCGGACAGCCAAACCGACACCACACCCTGCTTCCAAAGATAGGGTAGAAGCCGGTTCCGATCACCCCACTGAACACCGCCCCGATCAGGAAGCCATACCACTGCCGGAGATTGGACGCTTCAAATAAGAAGATATTGTCATTACCGCTTCCAAAGTGAATGCCCAGTAAAGCAAGTATGATCACCAGATAAGCGATCGCGCCGAGTTTTGCGTCCTTTTTCAGGCTATCCCTTTTAAAATACCATATTGCGGCAAAGGGCAATGTCAGGAATACACCGACACCAACCAGGAATATATCACGCGTCAGCCAGTGGGCCCCGGGATCGTTACCAAGGTAAGTACTAACGAGCGCCGTTGTCATCACCACGGCGAAAACCAGCACACTGTGTACCACCCAGCGTTCCACTTTCCAGGCAAACATGCTTTTGTCCGATAATTGCCTGAAGGAATCACCGGCCGTTTCAGCCAGCGCTCCACAGCCACATACCCAGCTGCAATACCAGCGTTTGCCGTATTTGTAAGTGAGGATAGGTGTGATGATAAAAATACTTGCCACCCCGAAGATCAGCATATAAAGCCCCAGGTTCCCGGATGACAGCAGCCCGTCCAGAGAATAGCCATCGAAAAGATAATAGTTCAGAGGCCACACACTCTTCAGGTCGTAATAAGGGAGGTTATAGGCCTCACTTTCGTTCAGTCTGGCCATGAATTCGGGGATTAGGAAAGCAAAGGCTGTTTGGAAGAACATCACGCTGAATGTCCGAATACGCTCGTAGCGGTTATGTCGGTATTTCCAGATGAATTTTATTCCGAAGGCAATAATGGCAATAGTGTACAGGGTTCCGTAAACAAACCACTGACTCGCCGGATTCCCACTCAGCAGCAAACTCAGTGGGTCGAACAAGGCAATTACACCCCTGTTCTCACCACCGGGGTTCAAACCGAGTAGTTCAGCATAAAAATAGAGGATCACATAAAATCCTGTAAGAGAGATGCCCGCTACCCAGGCCCAGAATCCGCGACCTGAAACCGACTTGAACCAAACCCCGTGATTTTTTATACCCTCAGGTTTGCCTGCATAGGCACCTTTTGCGAAAAGTACGATACCGCCAACGATCGATACCAGGGATAGGACTAACCACAATCCCTTATTTGGGAAGCTGGTGTTCAGGGCTGCGAGGACCAGAATAGCCAGTCCTGTCATTCCCCATAGAGTGGCGATCTTTTGAATGGTGTTGAGTGCTTTTGGAGGTTCCCCGGTAAGACTCATACTACGTTCAATGCGGTCCATATTTACACGTTTACTGTTTGACTATTATAAGCTGAAAGGACTTCCGTTTCGAAGGATCTGTAGAATTCCGGATCGAAATTAGCGGCACCGAGATGCTGTATCACGTAATCAGTGCTGCGCTCCTCGGTAAGCCATTTGTCGAAAATATCGTGTCGCATCCGTATTCCGAAGGTATTGATGCCCAAGAATTTTCCACTGTCCCTGTGAGTCGCGATCGTAATGCATTTGGTGTCATCTGGATGGATCCAGTGAAAGTGATCTTCATATTCGGGTTTGCGTTGATCGCTGTGAACCCAACCGTAGGTCTGGTATTCGATATCGAAGAATTTAGCACTGTTGAACCAATGCCCTGGATTATATTGAATTCGGTTCCCGCAAATGGTCTGTGCAACCACTTCACCCATCATCCTGCCGGTATACCAAACGGCTTCCACCGGCCTGCGATTCCCGATAGCTTCATGTTGCTCGGCACAATCGCCTATGGCATAAATACCGGGTTTATTGGTTTCCAGGAATCGGTTCACTTTAATACCACGTCCCAGTTCGATCCCACTGTCTTTGAGGAAATCGATATTCGGTGTAACTCCCGCGGTGAGTCCTACCAGGTCGCAGGGAATTTCTTCGCCGGTTTCAGCAATGACAACAGCCCTGGCTTTCCCGTTCTCGTCGCTCAGAATCTCTTTCAGGTTAACCCCAAGGTGCAGGTCAATGTGGTGTTTCTTAATATGGCGGTTTATCATTTCACTTTCTCCCGAAGGCAAAACACCGTTCCAAAAGCTGGTTTCCCGCACCAGGAAAGTTACCGGGATCCCCCTGCTGTTGAGCATTTCAGCAAGTTCAATGCCGATAAGGCCACCGCCAACGATCACTGCACGTTTGCAAACTTTGTTGTTTGGAGCATTTAGTTCGAGTTCCTGAAGGTCATTGAAGGAATATAAACCCTGAACTCCGTCCAGGTCTTGTCCCGGCCATCCGAATTTATTCGGCTTGGAACCAACGGCGAGAATGAGTTTGTCGTAGGCCATGGTTTCACCTCCGCTCAATATGAGTTCCCCGGCTTCGGGTTTTACCTGCTGAACAAAAGCCCGTTTCAGTTCGATATTGTTCTTCTTCCAGAACCAGTCCTCGTAAGGCTTGGTATGCTCATATTTCATATGGCCCATGTAGATATACATTAGCGCGGTTCGGGAGAAGAAGTGATCTGTTTCGGCCGAAATAATGGTAATTCGTTTATCACTCTGCTTTCTAATGTGTCGCGCAGCAGTGACTCCCGATATACCGTTTCCAATAATTACAATGTGTTCCATTGGTTGATGTAATGGCATTTGAGTCGTATATAAATTTACGGAATTACACGAGATGCTAATTTTGGTCGGATTTATACTTTTTTTATGATTTATTGGTTATGAAATGTAAGTTGTCTCCAGTAGGTTGCGACCACAGTTGTAAATGATTTAAATGAAAAGAGTTTTTCCGGTTGTCCTTGTCGTTTTTTCCCTGGTATCAACAGGTATTAATGCTCAATCTAATGTACTTTTCTTTGATGAAGCGGATGCGCTGTTCGGGAAGTATGTGGTTGGTGACAGGGTGGATTACGGCGCCATTCAGAATGATCCAACCTCACTCAACAGGGTCCTGGACCTTGCGGCCGAAGAGAAGGTCTCTCCTGCAAATAAAGCCGATTACCTGGCTTACTGGATCAATACCTACAATATTTTTGTGATCAAAGGAGTGATCGATAATTATCCGTTGGCTTCTCCGCTTGATGTTGAAGGATTTTTCAAATCGATGAAGTTCAAAGCAGCCGGGAAAAATATAACACTGGATGCCATTGAGAATAATTTATTGCGTCCGGTGATCGATGACGCACGAATCCATTTCGTCCTGGTCTGCGGGGCAAGGGGTTGCCCGCCATTGATCAATAAGGCTTACCGACCCGAAAATGTGGACCAGTTACTTCAGCAACAAACAAAAAAAGCACTTAATAATCCGCAGTTCATAAAGGTGAGCGGGGGGAAAGTTGAGTTATCCGAGATCTTTAAATGGTACAAGGAAGATTTCACAAAGAACAGCCGGTCTGAACTTCAATTTATAAATAAATTCAGGAAAGAAAAGATCGATGAGTCGTATGAAATGTCCTATTATCCATACGACTGGAGACTGAACTCCAAATAATGCATCACATAAGTCTTCCCGCCTGTCGCGTGTACCCTCAGCATGCGGTGGGCTGCGGAAGCACGATGGCCTTCCCGCACAATAGGAAAATTTTAAGAAGTTCCTTCGGAAAATATTAGTATTTTTTCAGGGAAAATCAAACAACTTGAAAGGACTTCTACTCCTTTTCTCTTTTATCGTTTGCCTGTCGTGCCAGGCTCAGACCAACAAGATCAACGGGGTTAGTTTTGTTGGGTCCAGGGAGCCTGTGGAGCAGGAACACGTAACACCTGTTGTACATGTACAGGCAAATAACGCGGCGGTGATGCCGTTTGGATTTATCCGAAGTCTTGAGAATCCCGAGATCATTTACAATACGGACAGGCAGTGGTTCGGTGAGACCCTGGAAGGTGCCGGGCAGTATATAGATATGCTGCATGCGAACAATATCCGGGTAATGCTGAAACCCCAGATTTGGATCTGGCGTGGTGAGTTCACAGGTTATTTGAAAATGAAAACGGAGGAAGACTGGAACGAACTGGAGACGTCCTATAAGAGCTTCATCCTGACCTATGCCGAACTAGCCGAGCAATACGAGGTGGATATTTTCTGTATAGGCACAGAACTGGAACAATTCATCGTCCACCGACCCGAATTCTGGAATCAATTGATCTCAGAAGTAAAGAAAAGGTACAAAGGGAAGCTAACTTACGCAGCCAACTGGGACGAATACAAACGTGTGCCATTCTGGAGGCAATTGGATTATGTGGGCGTGGACGCCTATTTCCCGATCTCGGAAAGTGAGACTCCAAGTATTGATGAGGCCCGAAAAGGCTGGAAGCGATGGAAAAATGAACTGGAAGGAGTATCCAAAACCAATGGACGCCCGATCCTTTTCACGGAGTACGGATACCGAAGTATTGATTTTTCCGGCAAGGAACCCTGGCAGACCAGCCGGGATCATACCGGGGTGAACCTGGAGGCACAGGCGAATCTGCTTACCGCATTGTATGAGGAGGTTTGGAGTGAACCCTGGTTTGCGGGTGGATATATCTGGAAATGGTTCATCGATCATGAGAATGTTGGGGGCTCGGATAACAATCGATTCACGCCACAGAACAAACCTGCAGGGATGGTCGTACAATATTATTATTCGGAAAAGTAAGGAAATCAGTTGACGATATGCCTGTGGTAGTAGTTCTTGAGATCATCGGCGGAGGCACCCAGCCATTTCTTCATATGGATCATCGCAAAGTGATATTGTAATTTCATTGTGCCATTCTTCTCGTATTTCCTTGCTGAAGTGACCACGTAGTCCTTAATAACGGTAAATCTGTGATTGTCGTAGATCCTGCCTATGAATTCGCAATCTTCGTATATCTCGAACTCTTCGTCGAAGCCTCCAAGTGACTCAAACAGTTCCCTGGTGATGAAAAGCGACTGATCCCCGCCACGGCATGTACGAATATTGAAACGGGTAAACCATTGAAACATCTTTAGAACGGGGTGTTTGCTGTCGAATTTCATTCTGAAGCACCCGGCTGGATTGTCTTTTTCAACCTCAAGGAGTATGGACTGATCAAATCCTCCTGGCGGGAAAGAATCGGCGTGCAAAAAGTACAGTATTCTTCCTTCAGCTTTTTGGGCTCCCAGGTTCATTTGTCGGGCCCTGCCTTTTTCTGACGAAATAATATCGCAGGGAAGGATACTGCCGTTATTCATGTGGTTTCGGGCCCGGGTGACCGTTTTGTCGGTGCTGCCCCCATCAACAATGATCACTTCCGTTATCTTGCCGGAACTGCTATGCTTGTCCAGGTGGCTCAGCAGCAGCTCAATATTGGCTGCTTCGTTGTAAACAGGGATGATAACACTGATCATTTCTTAAAGATAGGAAAGCTTTTACTGTTCGTTCAATTTCCAATTGTAATTTTTATAGGAAATAGACGCCGCCGGGTCGATCTTAATTTCAGTATATCTATTGATATAGGCGATAATATCCACCTTTCCATCAACCTCAAAGTCATTCTTATACCATTTGAATATCGATGACAGCTTGGGTTGCTGTGGGTGTAGTTCGTTCTTTTCTCCGTTTATGAATTCTGAGGTCACCTTTTCCAACTGAGCTTCCATTTTTGATGGGACAAAGGCTTCGTTGAGGAGTTTCGGACAGGAGATCGAGGCACAATTTATTGCGAAATGTATCCTGGGATCGTTCATTTTCCGAAGGATGCCGTTTTCTATACCTCCCAGGGAAAGATTTTTATTACCTACAGGAACGATCCCCCGGGTCCAGGGCCCGCTGATGTCCTTGATACTTTCCACCGGGTAGTTATCAAGGATCAGTTGTACAGTATAGGCATTGTAAGTGTTGATATAATATGCGAGCAATTCTTCAACCGGCCAGGTTTCTTCGGGATTTGCATTTGAAAGCATTTGAAGATATTGTCTCAATTTTGCCTGGTCATCCCTGAATCCGGGATAGTTTACGAGGCCTTCGGCAGAGACGTGCTCTTTCAGTAGTTCGTCCCAAATGGAATGATCTACGATCTCCTGCTTGGCCGAGACGCTCGTGAGACTTCCTCGCACTTCTTTTGTGGGTTGCCCCTGGCTACTAAGCCCCGCCGCCGAAAAAAGTGAACATTGCTGGAAGCTAATCCCCAGCAAAATTATAAGAAGGATACGGAAAGTGAATTTCATACTTGAAGATATTAAATTAAGCTGCTTGTATTTACTTCGGAACAAACAAAAAGCCTGTTATACAGTCGCATAACAGGCCTTCAAATTACACGGTTTTCGGTTTAGCAACAACCCCCGCCGTCGTAGTGGAAGGTAGAGTCGCTGATAAAGATGTCATCCCGACCCAGGTCGGCGAGGTTGCCGGCGGTCTTGTCGCAGATGGCGATCGGTTGATTTTTAAGCAGGATATGACCGTTTTTGTCGTCCAAATATTCCTCTTCACCGAAGTAGATGGCCGCCTTCCCGGTAAACACGCAGGGGCCGTCTGATGGCATAGGATCTTTGATCGCTGCAACTTCAATAGATTCGATATAGATGAGCTCGTCTGTTGGGTAGTGTTTCGGATCGAGGATACGATAAGGTTTCCTGGCTCGAATTTCTATGGTTCCAAAGCCAACATCGGTAAGTGCTTTGACATAGTCCTTGATAGGCAAACTTCCACTAAGACACAAAGCCCGCAGCCGGTCATCATTCCGAAGTGTATCATTCATTGGCTGTTCACAAGTAGGATCGCTCATTACGAGACGTCCGTGAGGTTTCAAAACACGATACATTTCCTCGATAGCCTTGCGAAGGTCGTCTTCCTTGAAAATATTGAACAGACAGTTTTGAGCCGCCACATCGATGCTGTTGTCCTCAACAGGCAGGTCCATGGCTGTTCCTTTCCTAAGATCCACGAACTCGCTTTTAAACCAGGGATTCAAGGTTTCGGCCTCCTTGAAATTCTTTCGGGAAGCTTCCAGCATCTCATCCACAATATCCACACCAATAACACCTCCTTTTTGTCTGGAGAAATAGGAGAATTGAAGCAATTCCATACCACCGCCTACTCCAACATAGAGTACTTTTGGAGCGTTGATGAGGTCTCTTGCGTGAACCGTACTACCGCAACCGTAATTCATCTCCTGCATGATCTTCGGGATCTTCAGGCCCGGGAGTTCCCAGATAGGATTGGTGGTACAGCATAGTCCGACCTCCGGCTTCAGCGCGGCGTCTTTATAAAGATCGTGTGTAGCTTCTAAGTAACTCATAATTCTGTACTGTTCTTAATTGTTTTTTGTTTTTAATTTGATTGATAACCCACTTCCATCTCCCAATTTCCGACTTCTGTCTTCCGCCTTCGTCCTTCTTTACAGTCGTTCTATCAATTCGGTAAATATAGTGATCATATCCGGTTCGGCCTTTGCTGCCATAGCCAGGATGTCCTGTATATTTACAGGCTCCAGATTATCCGGGTCGCATTCGTCTGTCAGGACTGAAATAGCCGATACTGGCAGTCCCAGGTGATTGGCGACAATAACCTCCGGTATGGTACTCATCCCGATCGCATCGGCCCCGATTATCTTGAGATAGCGGTATTCCGCCCTTGTTTCCAGTTGAGGGCCAACTACCGCGGCGTATACCCCTTTGTGAAGGGTAATGTTCTTTTCCGAAGCAATGGACTCGATCAGGTTGTTCATTTCGGTATCGTACGGCCGACTCATATCCACAAATCGCTCACCCAACTTCTCAACACCTTTGAATGCAAGGGGTGAGCTTCCCTGCAGATTGATATGGTCGTCGATTAGCATGATCTCGCCCTTTCGAAAGTTAAGATTCAGTGCCCCGGAGGCGTTGCTCACCAGTAACCTGCTAACACCCATATTGTGCATCACACGAACGGGAAAGGTCACATCCTGGAGCGAGTAACCTTCGTACACATGAAAGCGACCCTGCATCAGGACTACCTTCTTGCCGGCCAGGGCGCCATAGATGAGCTTCCCTGTATGAAATTCGACGGTAGCTGTAGGAAAATAAGGAATGTGGTTGTAGCTCATTTCAGCTTCCACCTCAACCGAATCAAGTATCTTGCCCAAGCCCGTACCCAGGATAATTCCGATATCCGGTTGTCCGAAACCCCGGCTGTTGAGAAAGTTTACCGCCTCTTCTATTTGTTGCATCATTGCTTATTCGTTTAGTTTTTTTGTGTACTGGTCGAAAACGTCATGACCTAGCAGGTCTTCGAACACATCAATGTCGTTCCTAACCGACAAATAGAAAACACTGAGTCCTTCGAGATCTGAAACTGTATCTGCAAAGACCGTGTTCGTACCCCAGTTCTTATTCTGAAAAATCTTTGGGTGCAACTGTGTCATGCCCAGAAGGTAATATCCGCCATCCTGGGCTTCTCCAATCACAATATCACTGGATTTCAGTTCATGGAATGCCTTGCGGATGTCTTCGGTGCTGAGATCGTAGATATCACTTCCGACGATCACAATTTTATCGTAGCCATCCCTGAATCCTTTTTCAAACGCATTTTTCATTCGCTCACCAAGGTCAACACCCGATTGTAATACCTTGTCGAAATCTTCACTATCCCACAGATCATTTTCCCTGATCGTTTCAGAATAATGTACCTGTTTATCCACATCAAGCTCTCTAGTGATATCACGGGTATGACGGAGCAGGAAATTGTAGATCTCCAGGGCTGCATCATCTCCTACCGATGCTGCCAGCCTGGTCTTGACCTTTCCTCGTTCGGGATTGCGAGTGAAAATCAGCAGCAGTTCTTTACTCATAGGCTTTTTTTCCTTTCAGCAACCATTTACCCCAGGCTTTTGAGAAGGGGTGTACTTTTTCAGTTTCATTTCCTTCGGAATCTACCACAGGGTAGTCCTTATTCTTCCATTCGAAGATTCCACCGTATAGGTTGAGAACATTCGTATATCCTGCTTTTTTCAGCTTCTCACCGATCTCTTCGGAACGTATCCCGAGGGAACAATACACCACGATCGTTGCATCCATGGATTGAATTTGCTCCGAAACATTATCAGTAGAAAATTTATTGAAACCCACATTGATGGCTCCTTCGATCCTACTCACCTGAAACTCTTCAATCTCCCTACTGTCCAACAACAGCACCTGGTCGTTTAGCTGCAGCATGCGCAGTTCTTCTACCGAAATATAGGGGATGGAGCGCGTATTATACAGGCTTAGCAGATCGCCCAATGCATCCTGGGCAAACCCTTGGAATCCAAGCAACAATAGCAGTATGTTCAAATATTTTATCCGCATATTGCTCCTATCAGGCCACACTTCCCTGGCAACTGCTACCCGCACCTGCTGTGCAGCCGTAACAGTGTTGAGAAATGATGATATTCCTGTCGTTAAGAATAGCTTCGTTATAGTCCCTGATATGCTGTACTTTACTCGCTACTTTGAGATCCAGCATTTGGTTGAAGTCACAATCGTAAAGCCAGCCGTCCCAACTCACCGAAATGGTATTGGTGCACATCACATTGGTAACAGCTGCAGGATTAAAAGCATCCACGAGTTGGTACATATAGTCTTCGTAATTATCGGATGCGATCAGGTAGTCCAGAAAACGTGAAATAGGCAGGTTGGTAATGGCAAACAAATTGTGAAATTGAATTCCGAAGTCGTCCAGAAGTGCTTTCTTAAAATCCTTCTCCATGCTGCTTTGGTCGCCTGGCAAAAATGCGCCACTGGGGTTGTACACCAAATCGAGCCTGAGGTCACTTTCCGGCATTCCATACCCAATCTCGTTCAGCATTTGAAGTGCCTTGATGGAGGCATCAAAGACGCCATCGCCTCGTTGCTTGTCGGTTTTTCCCCTGGTCCAGTGAGGCATTGAGCTAACCACGTGTACATTGTGTTCTTTGAAGAATTCCGGCAGGTCGTGGTATTTTTTGTTGGCTCGAATGATCGTAAGGTTAGATCGTACGATAAAATCCTTTATACCTGCCTTGCTGGCTTCATCCACGAATCTCCTGAAATTCGGGTTCATCTCGGGTGCTCCCCCCGTTAGGTCGAGGGTGTGTGCCCCGGTGTTTTTAATCACCTCGAGGCATTGTTCCATGGTTTCCCATGTCATGATCTCTTTACGGTCGGGGCCGGCATCTACATGGCAGTGTTCGCAGACCTGGTTACACATATACCCTACATTGATCTGTAGTATTTCCAGCGCCCTTGGTCGCAACGGGAACTGCCCGGTTTCCTTGATCTTATCTGCAAAAGTGGGTAGTTCCTCGCGGAAGATACCGTTAGATAGAATTTCCAGTTGTCTGTTAGCCTGCGCAAGTTCGCTGTGGCGCTTGTGCAGGGATTGTGTTTTTATCTTCGTCATAGCAATTAACGGTTACCCGTCCAGTTTGTTCACTTTATTCATCATCATCACCCCGTGTACAAGGGAAGCACCGCTCTTGATAGCAGCCCCAACATGAATGGCTTCCATCATTTCTTCCTTGGTCACCCCACGCTGAAGTGAGTCGACGGTATAGGCATCGATACAATACGGACATTGTTCGGTATGCGCCACCGCCAGGGCGATTAGTGATTTTTCTCTGGCCGTTAGAGCTCCTTCTTCGAATACTTTACCGTAATAATCGAAGAATTTTGTTCCCAATTCTTCACTCCACTGGGTAATATCTCCAAACTTTCTAAGGTCTTTGGGATCGTAGTAGGACATAAATTCGGTTTATCATTAGACAACAGGCTACGGTTTAGCCCTCTATTCTGGTAAATATAGGGAAGTAGTCTAACAATTGCAGGAAAGCTTACGAAAGATTTTCGATACTTCCATTGCTTCCTTTTATACACTACATCCCTTTCCTAATCGAAACTGTAGGTAAGTCCTGTGCTGAAATCGTACTGTGAATTCGGGATTCCAATAGCAGGGAAGGCGTCATAGGTAAAAGTATAGGAGGTCTTCAGTGCGAAATTCTTGAATAGCATGACCAGGAGTGAACTCTGACTCGATATTCGATAGTCACTCACTTTATCTATCTGTGGCTGATAATAAGTGGTGCTGATTACAGTGATATTCTCGGTTGGGTATAAACTGAAGGATAAATAGGCACTCCCTCGAAAATCCCTTTGATCGGGTGTAACTCCGTCGGACACTTCCTCGTACTCGTACATCACCAAAGTTCCCAGGTAGAATTTATATTTTTCTGAATCTGTAAGTTTGAATCGAGGACCCGTTCCCACCAAACCCCGGAAATCGATCAAATTGATCTTGTTGAATTGTCCCTGAACAAAAGCTTCCCAGGCGATGCGTGGATGAAACCTGTAGTTGTAGCGCAGGTGGGAGATAAAACTATTATCGAACTCCTGTCCCTCGATCTTTTGAAGGGCGATATCGTTTTTGAACAAGAACAAATGGGGGTCCATTTTATACTGAACGTGTAGATCGCTCGAGATAGTTACGAAGTCGTTCACATTTCGCTTCAGGGCCAGCGAGGCACTGATCGATCCTGAAAACCCGGAAGTGTCGGTGACTTTCCGAAGTGATTCGGCATTTAATATCTGAGACTGAAGGGTAAAGCTTGTTAAGATGGTAAGAAGAATAACGAGTATACGCATGATCGGTTATAGTTAGTTGTTACGTAAAATTAGATAAATCTGTGAGACCGAAAAACGTATATTATTTTTTTCCTACTTTTAGAATTCTGTAACTAAACCAATTAAAAGTTCATGGGGAATCTCGACGTATTAGATTTTGTAGTGATAGGCGGCTATTTCGCCCTTGTTTTTGCCATTGCCTGGTATGTGACCGCCAAAGAGAAGAGTGGTGAGAATTCGGCGAATTACTTCCTTGGAGGCAGAAATCTAGGGTGGTTTGCCATCGGGGCGTCGCTTTTTGCAAGTAATATCGGTTCCGAGCACCTGATAGGTCTTTCAGGAGCTGGTGCTCGTGGTGCCTTTCCCGAAGCGCAATTCGAGATCCTTGCCGCACTGATATTGTTGTTACTGGGGTGGGTATTCGTGCCATTCTATATCAAGAGCGGAGTATTCACTATGCCGGAGTTTTTGGAGAAACGTTATAATAAAGGATCTCGGACGTACCTGTCGATCATTTCCATTATCTCATACGTACTTACCAAGATCTCTTTTACAATTTTCGCAGGAGCTCTTGTTTTTGAGGTGCTTCTGGGTATACCCTTCTGGACAGGGGCTATCATCACTGTGCTGGCAACCGGACTGTATACGGTCTTCGGCGGACTGAAGGCCGTGATCTATACTGATATGGTTCAGTCCATCATCTTCATACTGGGTGGAATTTGTGCTACCTATTTCGGCCTGCAGGCCATTGGTGGCTGGGACAATGTCTTACAAGCGATACAGGACAATGCTCCTGAACCCGACACCTTCATGAGTTTATGGCGAAACAAGGAATATCCTTGGACGGGAGTATTACTCGGAGCCCCGATATTGGGTGTATGGTACTGGTGTACGGACCAATTTATCGTGCAAAGGGTTCTTTCAGCAAAAAATATTAAAGTGGCTAAACAAGGAACGATCTTCGGTGGATTCCTGAAACTTCTCCCACTGTTCATTTTTGTAGTTCCCGGAATCATAGCCTATGCCTTGTCGGTAACAGAATTCCCGGATCTGTTCACGATCACCAACCCGATCACAGGCGAAACCAAAACCACGACGGACGCCGCATTACCCGCGTTGATACTAAATGTTATGCCAATTGGAATACGAGGCCTGGTAGTTGCCGGTTTTCTTGCAGCCCTGATGAGTTCATTGTCCAGTGTGTTCAACAGTACGTCCACGCTGTTCACTTTCGATTTTTACAAGGAATGGAGGCCACAGGCCTCGGAGCGTGAACTGGTGAATATCGGTCGGATCGCTACAGTGATTCTTGTTATCGTCGGACTAGCATGGATACCTTTCATGCAGAAGTTAACCGAAGGTGGAGGGATTTACAAATACCTTCAAAGCGTGCAGGCATATATCTCACCACCGATTGCTGCCGCTTTCCTCCTCGGGATCTTCTACAAGAAGATCAACGGGAAAGGTGCACTCACAGCATTATGGGTTGGATTCGTTCTGGGTATCGGCCGACTGGTACTGGAATTCGCCAGCCAGGAAGGTGGATTGGCCCTCTCCGAAACCTCAATGCTGGGAACCCTTGTCAATATGAACTTCCTTCATTACGCGATCTTCCTGTTCGTTGTGAGTATCTGTGTGATGGTTGTGGTTAGCCTTACTACTCAGTCCAGTTCGAAAAAACTGGATCCAACGCTTGTTTACGATTACAGCAAACCGAAGACAGGAATGTTCAGGACAAAGGAGTTTGCACTTACCCTGCTTATTATTGCCATCGTACTAGTACTCTGGTATGTATTCAGGTAGGCTAGATATTTAGAACTTCGGAGATCACATCGGCAAAATCCGGGATCCTGCCTACATTCTGTAGCTTGATGGCCGCCATTTGCAGTGCAGCCTGCATACATTTCTCCATAGGCTTGTCCTTGATATAGGCGAAGAGAAAACCAGACCAGAAAGCATCCCCGGCTCCCGTAGCATCCATGATCTTTTCCACTTTCATTGCTGAAAGCTGCAGAACGTCTTTATTGCGTTCACTTAGTTTGGCACCATCCTTACCCAGGGTCAGGCAAACGATATCTGCCCCCAAGCTGTGCAAGTGCCCGAAGATCTCGTCATGATTCATTCCTTTTCCGAAGAGTCGATCCACATCGTCCTGGCTCACTTTCACTATTGGATTCAGGCGGCAATACTCGGTAATGGTGTTTTTGGCTGCATCGGTATCCGGCCAGATACGTTCGGAATAATTAATATCGATACTAAGGGTACACCCCAGCTCGGCTGCCTTCCTCGCGCCTTCGAGGATGGTAGATCGGGCTGGTTCTCTGCTCAGAGCAAAACAGGAAGTATGAAAGATCTTCGTGTTTCTGAGTTTTTCTTCCGAGATCTGGTCCCAGGTGATCTCGGAGTCTGCCCCGCGAAGGGCAACGAATTCCGGGGTACCGGTGGTTCTGGAAACGAAGATCACCGTGGTGGGAAAAACTTCCGATGTTCGCAGCTGAGAAGTTTGTACGTTGTTTTCAGAAAGGCGTTTCAGAATATAATCCCCGAAGCCATCATCTCCAACGGTAGCAACCATTTCCACATTCAGTCCCAACCTGGCCATATTCATGGCTACATTGGTAGGAGAACCGCCCAAATACCGGTGGTAATCCTTGATCTTACTGATGGGATGCTCCGGCTGGGTGCCGATGAAGTCTATCAGTGATTCACCCACACTGATGATATCTATTGTTCTTTGGTTCATGGATCTGCAGTTAAAATAGCTCTTCGGGAGGGATCAACTTGTTCAGTTTTTCAAGATATTCATCCTCGAGTAATGAGATACCGTATTGATAGGAGGCATTCATCCAGCCAAACCCTTCTTTAGTGATATACTGGAACTCCGTTCCCACATTTCCATACTCGGCGAAGACCTTGTGGGTTGCGATCACCACATCGTATTTTTCAGGTATGGTACCGTTGTAATCCACCGCATTCCGGGTGATCATAAACAACCAACGATAGACCAGTTCACGCAGCTCATGGTTGAATCCGTAATTCTTCAATCCTTTCCAGATCATCATCTGGTGCGGTGCCCAGCCATTGGGGTAGTCCCATTGTTTCTGAGGCCTGTGTTCATCGATCTCACCTCTGCTGGCCGCATCGCAGGAGGCAATTCCGCCCTTTTCCTTCAAAAGGTTCATTCCGTTCTCCACAAGTTGTGTCGCCTTATACTGGTCACATAATCCGGCCCACATCGGGCAAAATATAGTAGCAGAAACGAATTGGTTTTGCACACCGGTTTCAATATTGAAATCGAAGTACATTCCTTTCTCGCTATTCCATAGCAAGGAATCCATTCGCTCTTTTCTGTCGTCTGCTTTACGTGCCCAATATGCCGAATCATAGTGCTTACCGTTATTGTTGAACGAATCACCAAATTCATGCTTGATCAAACTGGCAAAGTCGGTTTCGTACTGGTATAGGAATGCATTCAATTCAACGGGAAGGATGTCTGCACATATTCCCTCCAACCTGTATGATGTATCATGCCCGGATTCGCGAACACTTCGGTCGTGAACAAAATAGCGATCGAGATCTGTATTCCTGATCTCACCTTTTGCGTACAGTTCTTCGTATTCTGAAAGTGACTTTCCCGCTTCCTTTGCGTATTTTGAAAAAACATGGTTGAAATGTCCTTCTTCCGCCTCGGGTGGCCTGCCCAGACCTTCCGCCAGGTATCGGTTCAATCCGAAGCCTGTTAGCCGTTTTCCGGGCACCATCCAAACGGTTTCGTATTCTTTGATGGCCGTCTTAAGGTGGCTTTCCAACCAGGCTTTGTCGCCCGTAACCTCAAAGATCTCGGTGATCAAACGCGTATAGAAGGGTGGTTGGGTTCGGGTGAGGTAGTAGGATCGGTTTGCATTAAGGATCTTTCCGTAGTGTTCGATCTCGTACTGGAAGTTGTCTGCCATGGCCTGTGCGAGTTCAACCTTTCCGTCGAGTATAAGTCCGACGGACTCAAAATAACTGTCCCAGCCGTACATTTCGTTAAATCGCCCACCCGGGACCACGAAAGGAACACCGCTGATCTTACCATCTTTCTCCTCCAATTTGAGGGAGAGAATACCCGGGGTATTGTTAAGGGTTCGTACGTATTCCGGGGAAATAACTTCAGGAAGCCGTATTACTTCCAGAGGGGTATTTTTCTTTAGTCCTGAATAGTAATCAAAGGCCATGGTATCACTGTGTGGTACATAGATATTGAGCACCGTTTGATCCTCAAGGGTTTCGTTCTTACTGTCTTTCAGAAGGGTTTCTATCCCGCTAGCATCCATGGTGCGGGTAAGTCCGTTCCAGAAATATTCGCGGATCATACGTGAAATACGCTCAACGGGGGGTTCTTCCAGGTGTTCGATTGGAATTCTGGCGATGGTGTTTCCTTCATCCTTCGCGATCACGAGTTCCTGCAGCAGGTTGGAAAGGTGATAGGTCCCTTTGAGTGTGTGATCTTTGCCATTGGTTGATGTAATGGTAAATGCTTTCGGGCCTTCGTCTTCTACGGTGATCTTCTTGTCCTTATCGGTATCTTCCCGGGTCAGAAGTTCTTCCAGGGTCGCATTTATTTCTAGTTCGAAGATCATGATCAAGCAGATTCCTGTTTTTTAATCAATCGTTTAATAAGAATGACGGAAACGATCAATAATACAATTGGAATAATTAGGAAATAAAAGGCCTTCGCTCCTCCAATGTGTTCAAATAATTCACCAACAATCCTGGAGCCCAGCGTCCCACCTAAAGCCGAGAAGATGATGATCAATCCGGACATAGGGGAGTGGAGGCTTTTAGGTAAATGACTTAGAACGGTACTATTCAATAAAGGATAAATTGGCGCGATAAACAAGCCAATAAGAGGAAGGACAAAACCGAGAAATGGAACATTACCAAGAGTGTTTATGGTCAATGCTTCTCCTTCCGGCTTCAATTGTGGTAATACAGCGAGTAGGATACCCACGGCAAGTACGGAGCATACTATGACAATACGTTCCCAAGAAATCTTCTTGGACATCCATCCTGCAATAAACCTACCCAGAGCCAGGGAAATTGCGAGAATTGCAGCCATATTAACGCTCAATTTCGGCGAAAACGAAAATATCTTTTCATTAAATCGAGGCAGCCAGGTCATTATTCCTTGTTCGATCATCACGAAGAAGAAAGCCGAAAATATAAAGACCAGCACTAATGGAAGAGCAAGTAATCCTACCGAATTCTTTAAATCTTCCTTTAAATTGCTGCCCGATGTCTCTACGGGGACGTTTAGTTTTGAGAATAGTAATAGTAGGAATGAAATGCCAATCAACACACAAAGAACCGGGTATACTCTAATCCAGCCATTTGGATCAGAATCACTGAAAAAAGCAGGAAAAATAAAATATGCACTCGCTATCCCAACCATAAAAAATCCCTCAATGGAACTCATCAGTGAGGAATGCTGTTGCGGCGTTTCCGTTATAATCCCAATTAGTGTGTAAACAGATAATTTTATAAGGGCGAAACTTACACCAATAGTGAGAAATAACAATTTAGCAGACGCGAATGAATTTCCAAAGTACATTCCCAGGCAGCCACCAAACACTATTAGCAGAGCGACTAACATCGCGCGTTTGTACCCGAACCTTGGCAGGAATGATGCTACTAGGAAAGAGACAACTGCAATGGGTAGGTCTTTGAAGGCCTCGAGCAAGGACGCTTCCGACTCGGTAACCTTATACACTTCAATTGAGCGTGCAATTACGATACCTACACTATTTAGTAGAATAGCGAAAACAAAGTAATTGACGAATATGGAAAGCTTAATACCTAGATTTTTCATACGTGATCTTCTTTTTCCTTCGGAAGTTTAAGTCGGATAGCTAAAACAGACGCAATAATAAAGAACACCCCACCGAATAGGATGGCATTTACCGCATTGTCGTTCAGCAGGTATTTTATGATCGGACCGAAACTCACGGTTTGTATCAACATTGGAATTACGATCATCATGTTCACGATTCCCATATAGACTCCTCGTCTATCTTCGGGAATCACTTTAGAGACCATGGAATAGGGGATACCCATCATGGCTGCCCATCCAATTCCGAAGAGGATCATGGGAACCAGAAGTACGTACTCATTGTTGATGTAAGGCATACTGAGCATGGCTATTCCGGTAATGGTAAGGCTGAGTACATAGACCCATTTTGAGCCAAATTTCCTAGCAAGCGGCACAAGGGCCAGGGCCACGAGCATGGTGACCAGGTTATAGGTTCCGTTCATGAGCCCGGTTTGCGCAAGTGCTTGTTCGGAAAGAAGCTGAATGTTCTGGGCAAACGACTGATCTGCAGTTGCGATCACCTCACCGGCCTCACAGGCCTCCATGATGCCTTCGTATTTCTTATAGTCGGAATTCGCGATGCCGTACATACTGGTTCGCAACATGGGTGTGATGAACTGCCAGTAACAGAACAGCGCATACCACTGAAAGAAATACACCCCGGCAAGGGTCCACATCATCTTTGGCATATCGCCCACGGCCTCTGTTGTTTCGATAAACGGAGCGAGAAGGTCACCCATTCGTTTTGCAAAAGGGTTCCCGGGGTTATTCTTTATCCAGCGGTAAAGTACAAATACCCAGATCAAAGCAAAAACAAGGATAACGATAACGAGTATGTTATAGTCCTCCAGCAATTCAGGGAGGAAGAATTTTGCAACGAAGCCAAGGGCAATGGGTAGGGTAAGAAGCACCACCAACACACTTAAGATCTGTATCAGCGCATTTGGTTTATCCTTGTTGAAGTCTCGAATTTCGTTCAGCTCTTCATCTGATGGCGGAATTTCGGGAGTAGTCCAGACAGACCACAGCACCGTACCTATCGAAGCCAGCGCACCCAGGAAGAAAGAGTAATATACCCAGGTGGGAATAGCGGTGACCGTTTCCGCGGCGGTTGAACAAAGTGCTGTTCCTTCTTCCGCAGGAACACTGAACCAGTCCTGGAAAAGAAACAGCGAGAAATTGGCGATGGTGATACCCGCGCCAACGAAAAGGCTTTGCATTTGGTAACCGAAAGTTAACTGCTTATCCGGCAGCTTGTCGCCGATAAACGCCCTGTATGGCTCCATGGCAGTATTGTTTCCCGCATCCAGGATCCATAACAGTCCCACCGCGAACCACAATTCGGGACTAAACGGGAAGGCGAACAAACACAAACTCGCTGCAATGGCCCCTATCAGGAAGAAAGGTTTTCGTCTTCCACCCCATTTAGGGATCCAGGTTTTATCTGAAATAGCTCCTATCAGTGGTTGGATGAGCAACCCGGTCACAGGTCCTGCCAGGTTCAGTAACGGAAGTTCATCGTGCGCTGCCCCGAGAAAGGAAAATATCGGATTGACAGCCGTTTGCTGGAGTCCGAAACTAAACTGGATTCCGAAGAACCCGACATTCATATTCCAGATCTGCCAAAAGGAGAGTTTTGGTTTCTTGATCATTTAATTTGGTTTAGCCTTAGCCAGGAGTAGCCGAAAACACTGTTTTCAACTATGTAATATCCGCAATTTTTGAGAAAAATGTAAATATGGGTAGGATTTAATGCGGAAATCGAAACGAAATCGTTATCGAACTAACGATATTTCCTACATATCTAAAATGGAAGGATTCGGGATACCATTAACAGCGCAGTACATGAAAACCACACCCGAAGCTGTATAGCCCATCTGTGTTTTACCGTCGAAGGAAAAGTCCCTGGCGTTCAGGTATTCCTGGAAGTCCCAGTCATTGGAATCAATTACACGGGTCGTAAATTCCTCGACTATTTTCCTGGCTTCAGTAGTTAAACCGATCTGAGCCAGTCCCAGGCAGAATAGTCCCATCCAAACAGGCCATATACCCCCGTTGTGAAAATAACCAGGTTTGTTCTTAAAACTGAAAGAATAATTTCCACGTAGTAGTGGCCAGTCGAAATCAGTCTCTTCAATGACAGGCCAGAAGGCCGGTATCAGGTGTTTACCGAGTTCGGAGTCGAGCGATTCAAGATAACCAACCAAAGCATCTTTCTGCGAATTGTCCGGTTCGAGTAGCAACAGAGCCAGCGCATTTCCAGCGGCATCGAATCGCAGGTCGTAATGCCCAGGCAGGATAAAGGCCGCATAATGCCCCGGATGAGATTTCAGTGATTGTTCAAACCCGTGTTGGTGGTAGATGTATTTTTGGTCACTTCCGGAGTTCGGCCAGAAATTTGTTCGTGTTCGTTCCAGGACCTTATCCCAGTTCTCGTATGATTCTCCCGTAATACTGTTCCACAATTTCTCACCCCAGATCCGAAGTGTATTATCGTACAGGGTATAACCATGAACAGGGTACTCGTCGGCCCAATTTCCGCTTAACGGTGTGTAGATCCACCCTTTGTCGTTGTATTCAACCGATTTAAGAAAGCTCCTGCACTTGCGAACTGCGGGCTCCAGAGTTGTCCAACTGGCTTCATCCGAGGTTGTCGAGTAATATAAACAGCAACCGATTATAAACCAGGTGTTCGAATCGATCCTGCCCATCAGGCTTCCGTAGGAAAGATCGTCCCTTTTACTCGGCATGATGTTGGAAGGGATCATCCCAATTTCATGCTGGCCCCCGGCCAGCGTTAGCAAGGAGTTCTTCAGACCTTCGGTAATTGTTTCATCTTTTAGCAGCAAGCCGGCCAAACCACATACTACGCTATCCCTCGCCCAAATACGTTTGTAATTGTCCGCTTCAATGGTACTGGCCAGAATTCCATCTTTTGTGGTCAGCCTGTGGAGCAATGCAACAGATTCATCAAATATTGGCTGCAGGCGATCCATCTATTTCCTGTGCAGGCTTATGGCAAAACCACCTCCGGCAGCTAGTTTGATATCGATTTCAGTATTGCTGTTGACGTCCATATTCTCGATGACATATGCCTCAGGATTATTGTTATAATGGGAGTCCGGGGCATCTTTATAGATTGTTGCACTGAAAGTATCCCCTTCCTCGAGGAAATCAAAATTAATCTTGAGATCCCTGGCATTTTCGTCGGTGATTCCCCCTAAGAACCAATTACCGGAACCTTTTTCCTTGCGCGCGATCACTACATGGTCGGCGATTTCAGCATTCAAAACCTTGGTCATGTCCCAATCCACGCCAACATCGGAAATAAACTTAAAGGCCGGATGGATCTCTCCATCCTTCATATAGTGTTCGGGCAGATCGCAAGCCATTTGTATCGGACTGTAGATCACCACGTATAAAGCCAGTTGGTGTGCTAATGTTGTATTTACCTGGTTGTTCGGTTTGAATTCATCGAATTTGATGTTGAACACTCCCGGGGTGAAATCTATGGGACCCGCAAGCATTCGGGTGAATGCTATCGTACTCAAATGTTCGGGAGGGTTTCCGCCATCCGTCGCCCAGGCGTTGAATTCTTGTCCGCGAAGTCCTTCACGGGCGATCGCATTCGGATAGGTTCTTCGCTTTCCGGTTGCCATTATAGGCTCGTGGGCATTAATCGCGATCTTCTTAGCTGCTGCTTCGGTGAGCACCTTTTGATAGTGGTTTACCATCCACTGCCCATGATGGTATTCTCCTTCAGGGATGATCTTACCCACATATCCTGTCTTCACCGAGTTCATACCGTTGGATTTCATAAAATCATAAGCTTCATTCATCTGCTTTTCGTAGGTCCTGGGAGCTGCAGATGTTTCATGGTGCATGATCACTTCCACGCCTTTTTCCTTGGCGTAGGCCATAACCTCTTTAAAGTTGTAATCGGGGTAGGGGGTCATGAAGTCGAACACTCCTTCCCGGTCCTCACTGTTGATCCATTGATCCCAGCCGGTATTCCAGCCTTCCACCAACAGTCCTTTGATGTTATTAGCTGCCGCAAAATCGATGTATCGTTTGGCGTTGGCGGTAGTCGCACCGTGTCTCGACGAACCCTGCTGACCTTCGATGAAGGTATTCATATCCTGGCTGCCTTCCATGTCCCAGGTGGATTTTCCGAGGTGCATTTCCCACCATATACCCACATATTTCATGGGCGTGAAATAACTCACATCGCCAATGGCATTAGGTTCATTGAGGTTTAATATCATTTTTGATTCGATGAGGTCTCCTGCGTCCTCCTCGATCTGGATGGTACGCCAAGGCGTATTGAATGGTAATTTCACCTTTGCTTTTCCGCCCAGTCTCTCGGAGCCCACAAGCTCACTTTCCATCTCGAATGTTTCCGGGTTCACCTTCAGCGTTATACCCGCGTAATCGGTAAGATCGGCCTCGTGGAAGCTTAGGTAAAGTCCTTCATCGGTCTTCATGGTGACGGGTGTATTAACGGCATTCTCGGGAATGTGGGTTGCGATAAGGTTCGGGTGGTCAAGTTTGGACAAAGCGTCGATTTCAGAAAAAAGAGTCTCATTATACAAGTGCTCGTAGATATCCCAATCACCGGGTTGCCACCATACGCGGTGATCCCCACTAAGGTTGAACTGGGTATTCTCGTCGGTGATCAGTACTTCTGAAACTCCCTCCGCGGAGGGTATTTCATATCGGAATCCGAGACCATCATCATACACCCGATAACGAATGGTCAATTTTCTGCCATTTTCAATTGTTTCCTGCAGGTTTATGGTGAGTTCGTTGTAATTGTTCTCAACAACCGCCTGCTCACCCCATGGCATTTCCCAACTGCTTTCGATGGTCTTCAGATCTGCAGTCAATATCTCGAATCCGTCCTTCAATGAAGGTAAATCCTTAAAATCGATACTCAAATAGGAAGTGTCGATCACCGTCTTGCCATTATGCGTAACCATGTACATTGGCTGACCGGTTTCGGAAAGATCGAACCGGATTTCTATCGCTCCGTCGGGAGAACTTACGGATGTTTGTGGTTTTTCTGAACAGGAAGATAGTACGGAAAGTACTATTCCGAAACACAAAAAGAGTTGGAAATATTGCTTCATCAAGTGTAATGTTTTATTTGGATAAAGGTAAGAAAATAAGCGCTTTCCATTGCAGTGGATCACCACCGACATGGGGATCGTTGAGGTAGATCTCCAACGGAAGTTTATCTACACTAATTCCGTTGGAGTTGGCGTGATCTAGCAGGTAATACCAGGCGTAATCGGAGTTTCGGTAATTTCCGTTGAATTCCGCTTTTAAAGCAGGGAAATTGCTGGTTGTTTTCAGCAGTATAGAAGGATGAGAAGGCATATTCTCCTTCTCTTCAACAGGAAAGCAGAAGTTATAATCGATCTCTGCATTTTCCTCGTCCCAGCGCGTCACTTCCAGGAATGGATCTCCAACTATTTCAATGGAATCACCATGAATATAGTCCATGATCACCTTGATGTTCTGAAGCATGGTGGCCGCTTTCTTTTCCACACTTGAACTCAGTGGAAGGCAAGCACAGAATACAGGGGATACCACCGAATCCTTTATGCTGTGTACCCTGTACGATTCCGACTTCAACTTTAAGGTCCTGGCCACGGTTTCGGTGTTATGGATGCTACGTGACACAAAATCATTATTTCCGAATAGCGCTTTTAATTTCTGAACGAGATCGTGATCATCATCAGTAATATATGCAGTTACCTTCACTTCCCGGGGCGCGGTTCGTTCGATCTGCCAGCGATAGATAAAGGACGAATCGGCTTTACGAACGTTTTGAATTATTTCCGAAGGAGAAACAGACGACAGAGTTTCAATTTCAAGACTGTCACGATCGTAGGCTGGCCAATCCATAATATGATTGTAGATCACCAAAGCCGGTCGATCGCTCCTGAAACTAACCTGGTAGTGATAGTCCTTCAGAAAAAAATACCATGCCGCAGCGACGAGAACGGCAATTCCCAGTAACCATTTCAGCCACCGCTTCATGCTACTGTTTCATTTGCAGGTTCTGGATCACCCAATTACCAACATTCCGACCCTGGTTCAGGCCTTTTTCTATAGCTGCACGGTAGTGGATACCGCCGTACAATCTACTTACAGCGGCTTCTTCGGCAGCTTTGTTAAACGATTCGAAACCGCGCACGGGGAGCCCGTAGGGCAGTTCGGTGTCATCCATAAAACTGAAATTATCACCAAAAATATCGGTTAGTACGGTGGATGCCGCACCCGACACAACCGAATGCCCACTGCTGTATTCCGGGAATGGCGGTGTTTGTAAAATAGGCTTCCAGCTATCGTCTATATGCTGATTGATCAGTGTTTCGGGTCGAACAAGGTTAGAGCGGTACTTCTCGTCCCAACAGCTGATGAAGGCATCGAACATGGCAATAGAACTTTTGGCATAAGCATAAGCCGTTTCATTGAAGGTAGTCTTGGAATCCTTACATGCGATCTCGGTAATTCCCATCCAGTGAGCTCCGGGGGTGATCTTTTTGGTTGCGAACATCAGGTGACCCCGGGTAACCGATACATAGGGGTTACAATCCCAGAACTGGGCGATCGCTACTTCTTCGGATTCATCACCTTTACTTGTGATCTCCTCACTTACGTCGTAAACTTCTTTCAATTCAGCATAAAATTGACTGTTCTTATCCATAGAAAATGCAGGTGGAGGTTCCGGTTTGAACTGTGCGGCAGAATCCAACACCAGTGGCCTGATCTTGTTCCAGTGTGGTTCAATACCATCAATATAGGCCGGGGGAGTGGG
>JAUIIU010000013.1 GCA_030431695.1 Bacteroidia bacterium
AGGAGAACAGCTACAATGAAGCCTATTTTAAAATGACAAGGCAGGAGTTTTTGGATAAACAGGATGAAATGACCGCCAGGGGGTTTGCGTTAGTTGATATGGAGAGTTACCCTGCCGGAAATATTTTACATTGGACTGGTGTATGGGTGGCGGGTAATCGTACTAAATTAGAAGTGAATAAATTACCTAAAGACCTCTTTAATGAAATTAACGCCCAGCGAAATCAGGGATACAGACTGGCAGATATCGAGTATTATATGCTTAGTGATGAGTCATGGAGGGTTGCCGTTGTATGGGAAAAGTCTACGGACGATGAGTTTATTACCGGCGAAGTAGCAGATCTGGATGGAGACGGGGATGATGAGGGAAACTCATTAACCCTTCATAACTTTTGTGATCACATGAGTATGCACCATCTGCTGTCCTCATTAGATTATGAGCTAATCGATTGGGAGCGAATAGATGTTGAATGGTTGGAGGATTGATATTTCTTTATTCTGAAGAAATCATTTGTCCGACCAAACCGCTAGTTCATTTCCGGCGGGGTCGGTGAAATGAAACCTGCGGCCCCCGGGAAAACTGAATATGGGTTTGACGATCATTCCTCCGGCCGATTCTATCTTATTCTGAATGAAATCGAGATCGTTATGGTACAATACGGCCAGTGCACCGTTGACAATGGGATCTTCAGACAATTCGAATCCGCCAAAGAGCCCGCTATCACTGAAGGCCGTATAAGTTGGACCATAATCCGTGAACGTCCAGCCGAAACTTTCAGAATAAAAACCCTTTACCGCATCCAGGTCTGGAGCTTTGAATTCGATATAATCTATGTGATTGTTTGTCATACCCTAAAATTAAAGAATCTACCGAAGTAATGAATCAAACTTCGGTAGATTTTAATAATTTATTTGAAGGTTTAGGGTAGCGCTAAGATTCGTCTTTTGTGAATCCGTATAGGTTCTGGTGAATGAAATCCTGCGGAAATTTATCATCTCCCTCAAAGCCGATCTCAATGGTCCCACTGTCTTCCGGGATATAATTTGTTTTGAATATATAGTCCCAAAGACTCAGGCTGATTCCAAAATTAACCCCGTATGAACCTTCCGGCAGGTGATAGGCATGATGGTAGAGGTGCATTACAGGATTGTTAAAAATGTATTTCAGAGGTCCCCATGTGATCTTGATGTTAGCATGGTTGAAATGGCCTATCGCGATGGTGATAAAGTGAACGATATATGCCTGTTCGGGTTCAAAACCACCAATGATCATCACACCAAAGGTCTTTAGTGGCTTGTACAATACATTCTCCATCCAGTGATACCGAAGGTGCGCAGCAAACCCCATCTCCTTAACACTGTGATGCACTTTGTGAAAATTCCAAAGGAACCTGTATTTGTGGAGTAGAACGTGGGTAAACCATTGCACAAAATCAAGGATGATAAAGAATATGAGCAGCTGTAACCACGGTGCCCAGTTGGTCATATCAACCAAAGCCAGCGACTTGGCTGTAATGTTGAATTCGCCGAACAATTCCGCGAGTATCGCATAAATACCACTAATTACGATGGCGAAGATGAAGAAGTTAAAGAACATATAGAAGGCATCCAGCCAGAAGTCCCTACGAAATATGGACTGCTCCTTTCGCCAGGGAAATGCGATCTCCAGCAACCAGACGAATAAGGAGATGGCTACTAATCCCCAGAAATAATTGGTATACCAGGGGACATTGAAAATGATAGACTCCCATGTCCAGGTGAGTGTATCGGTGAATGCATTTACAAAAGCGTCTACGTATTTTTCCATTTCAAATTATTTTTTCAATCTGTTAATTCATACCATTCGATATCGGTAAGGATCTCCCTTCGTCCCTTTTGTTTCGGTGGATAGTTCGTCACCAGGTAATTAACGATTATCTCCTGGTTCTTCCCTAGGTCCCAAAGATTCTGCGTTTCCTGCATCCAACGGATGGTGGCATTCCATCTTTCGGTATTCATCCGGTTCTGAATGACCAGTTTTGCCGAATGACAAGTTGTACAATTATTTACCACTTCCATAAGCCCTTCTGCTTCCACCAGGCCGGTACGAACGTGGACACCATTTTCGATCAGGTTATCGTCTACCACTTCCTGTTGTTCGATCAGATCTTCGTAAGCCGCAATATCCACATTGGATGAAGAAGGCTTTAGAACCAGGAGGATAAGTCCGCCACCGGTGAGCACACATAAGATGAATACAACCGAGAGTAATCGGTAAATCGTATTCACTTGCTCCCTGAACGAAGGCTCTCTTTCCATTTATTTCACTTTTACCGCAATGCGATGACAGGCATTGTTAAGGTAACCCTTAGGGTTCCATCCCGGGAGCAACATGGGTTGAGAAACTCCGCGACTATCCGTTGCCCTGGCCCAAACTTCGTAATAGCCCTTCTTTGGAAACTGTACATCGGCCGAAAAATGCTGCCATGCCAATCGGTTAGCCGACTTTTCTACCGCACATTCCTTCCATGTGGATCCAAAATCGATGGAATACTCCATTTTAGAAACTTCCAGTTCACCCGCCCAGGCATGCCCCCTGATCCGTAAGGTTTTGTTTTTACTGATCATGGCCCCGGTCCTGGGATAAGTGATGATCGATTTAACAGGCATGGACTCTATGATACACATATCCTCGTCCTTCACCTTTTCGCCAGGTGCAACCGGTTCGCAAGGCACCCTGTATGCATCACCTGTCATTTTTGTACCGTCATGCTCCTTATTCCTTATACTGATCCTGTTGATCCATTTACCGGATACGGACGCGGGCCAGCCCCCGGCTACCAGACGAAGCGGATAGCCGTGAACCAATGGTATGTCTTCACCATTCATTTTAAAAGCCAGTAACGTCTCATCCATTAACGCTTTCTCCATCGGACAACCCCTGGATATGGGTTCTTTTTCGGGATCCCTGCTCAAGTGCTGGTCTATAGCGTGATAACCTATATACACGGCATTGCTCTTAATGCCTGCATCTTCCAGCACATCCCTTAAACGAACGCCGGTCCAGGATGCGCAGTGCACAGCGCCAACAGTCCACTGGTTCCCTTTTGCCGGTGGGTCGAATTCGCTTCTTCCATTGCCCCCGCATTCAAGTGTCAGCTGATAGGTGTACTGCTGAAATTTCGATCTTAATTCTGAAAGGGTGTAGGACTTCTTACTTACTACCGATTCCCCATCAATTGTTAGGGTCCAGTTTTTAGCATCTATATTCTCAGGTACCAGCCCGTTATTGCGAATGAACATCTTAGAATTGGGGGTTACCTTATCATCCAGTAAATGCGCCTGGGCCTCTATATTCCAGGGTTTGTCGTTCAGAACCACCATTTCCGGATTCTTATTGAACATCTTAAACGGATCCGGGTCCTGAAGTGCCAAAGGGGTGTACCCCTTCAGTAACTTTTCGCCATACACGATCTCAGCACCGATTATTACTGCAAACGAACTCAGTGTAGCTTTGGTAACAAATTCTCTTCGTTTCAAATTTTTTGTTTATTGACCTCACAAGTTACACTTTCTGTATAATTGGATATGTAACTTTTGTTACATTTTGCTTTTAGTATTCCATTTAATTTTCCAAACTTAATCAGTATTGATATGGCATCAGTAAAAAGAGATTACGAAACCCGGTTTACAGGAGGGGCATTTATCGTTGCGGCTCTGTTCATTATTCTTGGCTGGGCCCTGTCCTCACATCATATTAACGAATATATTGTCGCGTCCGATTTTGAAGCCATAGGCGAGAATGTCTGGTACTGGATCTGGATTTATCGCGTTTTCATCTTTGGATGGGTAATTCTCGGGGTGGCAATGATGGGGCTTACAACAAGTCTGACAGGTAAGCCATACCGGGTTATTGCTTTACCTGGAGTTGGGCTGGTGGTGATTGGCACCTTCTTCCTAGCAATCGCATATGCTTACTACTACAATTACGGTGCGTGGGGGGTAGGTATGACGGCTGATAAATCGGCTGCCGAAATCCAGGAATTCATGGATAGTATTCTGTATACCAACCAGTACGTAACTTGTTTCCTTCGCTTTGGACGGGTGTTCTCAGGGCTTGGGATGCTTCTTCTTGGTTATGCTTTTATCAAATGGAGGCTGGTCCCCCAACTATTAGGGTGGTATACGGCGATCTTCGGGGTAGCTGCAATGGGGATAATCATGGGCCTGCCCGAATACTACGAATACTACAAACCAATGGTATTCATCAAGATCTTATGGATGGTTGTGATGGGTGTTGTATTACTGAAACAAGGTGTGAAGGTAGCTCAGCCGAGTAAGGACTAGTTAATTACTCTCTTCAGAGGGAATGAAATGGTATATATTAAAAAGGCGAGGAATCATTCCTCGCCTTACTTTTTGGTATGAAATTCATTTAAAACAGTCCGCTGATATTGCCTTCCGCATCGATGGTAATTTTCTCAGCAGCAGGCGTGGCTGGTAAACCGGGCATTCTGAGGATGTTACCTGCAATTGGGATCAGGAAGCCTGCGCCAGTAGCGATCTCGAACTCCCGGATGTGTATATCAAAATGCTCAGGACGGCCGAGCTGTTTCTCGTCATCACTAAGACTTTTCTGGGTTTTTGCCATACAGATCGGCATATTTCCGTAGCCAAGATCTTCGAATCGCTTAAGCTGTCGCTTCGCTTTATTCGTCAGGATCACGTTCTCCGCCCCGTAAATAGTTGAACATATTTTCTCCATCTTTACCCGCGGTGAGTCTTCCAGGGCATAGGTTGGTTGAAATTTCGTGGTACAGGACGCTGTCGAATTAACGACGATCTCGGCCAGGTCTGTACAACCTTTACCACCGTCAGCCCAACCATTACTGAGGGCGACAGGAATACCAAGAGAATCGCAATGATCCATTAATGCCTGTTTTTCGGCTTCGGTATCACTACTGAAACTATTTACGGCAACAACAACCGGTACTCCAAAGCTCTTCAGACTCGAAATGTGACGCTCAAGGTTTGGGAATCCAGCTTTCAGGGCTACTGTGTCTTCATTTGTGAGTTCTGAAAGTGGTTTGCCACCGTGGTACTTCAAGGCACGAATGGTAGCAACCAGTACTATGGTTTTTGGTGATAAGCCTGCTTCGCGGCACTTGATATTCATAAATTTCTCCGCACCAAGGTCGGCTCCAAAACCGGCTTCGGTAACAACATAGTCTGCCAGGCTAAGACCCATTTTCGTAGCCAGGATGGAGTTGGTTCCCTGTGCGATATTTGCGAAAGGTCCACCATGGATAAGCGCCGGGTTTCCTTCCAGTGTTTGCACTAAGTTAGGTTTGATGGCGTCTTTCAGTAATACCGCCATGGCGCCTTCGGCGTTGAGGTCCCTTGCGTAAACGGGATTACCTTCCCAGGTGTCTCCCACATAGATATTTCCACATTTTTTCTTCAGGTCTTCGAAGTCCTTACTGAGACAAAGGATCGCCATGATCTCCGATGCTGCTGTGATATTGAATCCTGTTTCGCGAGGAATACCTCCGGGCTTACCACCCAGGGCCGCGACGATGTTTCGCAGACCACGATCGTTCATGTCCATACATCGTTTCCAGAGAACTGTTCTCGGATCAATTCCGAGGTTCCTGGTCTTGCTTTGGATATTGTTTTCGATCAGTGCAGATAAAAGATTGTTCGCCTTCTCGATCGCGTGAAAATCCCCGGTGAAATGAAGGTTAATGTCTGCCATCGGGATCACCTGGCTCCAGCCGCCACCCGCAGCACCACCCTTGATCCCGAACACCGGTCCCAGGCTGGGTTCCCGGATCACGGTTAAGGCTTTTTTACCGATTACATTCAAAGCGTCTCCGAGTCCTATGGAAACCGTTGTTTTTCCTTCTCCGGCAGGAGTGGGCGTAATGGCCGTTACAAGGATGAGGTTGTTATCATCTACCTTTTTTTCATCGATTAGGCAAAGCGGTAACTTTGCTTTGTTCGTTCCGTAGAATTCAAGATTCTCTTCCGAGATGTCAAGTTTGGTTGCGATGTCGCGAATGTGTTCTTCTTTAACGCTTTGGGCAATGTCTAGATCGGTCATAATATAGTTCTACCCGAAGATTCCTTCGGAAATTAATGGTGTAAAAATAGTTTCCGGCGGTTGGCCGTTCAATGACGGTTGTCATATTGATTTTTCTGAAAAATTAATTTCAGTATACACTAAAGTTAGCGTTTCTCGTGATATTTTGAATTTACGGGTCTAACCATCAGATTCGCGATGAGCCCTATCAGCAACAATCCCGCCATAAGGTACATGGTAAGGCTGTAAACTTCGGCAGGTTGCTTTCCGAGTTCCTCGATCTGGTATTCCCTCATGTAATTGAGCGTAACGGGTCCAACAATAGCAGCTAAACTCCAGGCCAGCAAGAGTCTTCCATGAATAGCACCTACCTGTTTGGTTCCGAACATATCCCTGAGATAAGCCGGGATAGTCGCAAAACCACCTCCATACATACTGATGATGATACCAAAAGCTGCATAGAAGAGAACCACACTACCGATCTTCCCGGCATACGGAACAGTAATATACAGGGCAATACCCAGAATGAAGAACACCGCGTAGGTACTTTTTCGTCCGATGTAGTCACTCAGGGACGACCAGAAGAATCTTCCAACCATGTTAAACAAGCTGAGGACTCCGACAAAAATTGCTGCTGCGGTTGCATCTACCGCGAGTTCGGCACCAACACTGCTCACACTGAACATCTCCTGTATCATCACGCTTGCCTGTCCGAGTACTCCGATCCCTGCACTTACGTTCATCAAAAGCACTGTGAAGAGTAACCAGAATTGTGGTGTTTTCATGGCATTGTCCACCAAGACATTCTCGGTTGTGATAAGTTTGGCTTGTTTTTTCTTTTCCGGATTGAATCCTTTGGGTTTCCATCCTTCCTGTGGAATTCGAACAATGAAGGAACCGAACATCATCATTACAAGATAGATGATGCCCATGGTGATAAAGGTTTCCATTACTCCTGTTGAAGTAGCCGTGGAATAATGTTCCATCAGTTTAACGCTAAGGGGGGAGGCGATCATGGCTCCTCCGCCAAACCCCATAATTGCCATACCCGTCGCCATGCCTGGCCTGTCCGGGAACCATTTAATGAGTGTACTCACGGGAGAAATGTATCCGAGGCCTAATCCTATACCTCCCAGTAACCCTGAACCCAAGTATAACAACCATAACTGGTGCAGGTAAATACCGAGAGCCGAAACCAGGAATCCTGAACTAAAACAAAGGGCGGCTACAAACATGGTTTTTCTGGGACCCACTCGTTCCACCCACTTCCCGAAGGTCGCTGCCGAAGCTCCCAGGGTAAATAGGGCGATGGTAAATATCCAGCCCAATTCGGTGAGCTTCCAATCCTCCGGAAGCTGTTCAGTAATACCTATTGCCTTGGTAAGGGGTTTGTTAAAAACGCTGAAAGCGTAGATCTGGCCTATACATAAGTGAATACTCAGAGCGGCTATCGGGACATACCAGCGATTGTATTTGTCCTTCGCTATGCTCTTTTCCCTGCTGAAGTACGACATAGAATACGGGTTTCTAAAAGATCATCGATTGATATAACCGGCTGTCCGGGATATCATAAATTGGTTGATCGTTGATTATGGTAACGAAGCTATGAACTTGATAAGGAGAATTCTATGACGAGCGTCATGCCCGAATTAATCAGTTTATTCTATGATATTCAGGAACTTGAGACCAAAAATGAACGCCCCGTCACCAACACCGTTGTAATTGGACCTCACATAATCCAATCTCAGGAACCTGAAATTTCCCCAACCGAGGTTGTCCAGCCCTACAGAGTATTCGGTATATGGATTATTACCGTCTATACTGAGCATATGTGCACCAACAACAAGGTTGAAGTTCAACGAATTGATCCCGGGGATCTTCCCGAGGATCCAACCGCGAAAGTTGTGCTCCAAGTGACCTTCAAAGTAGCTCTTATTCGTGCTGAGGTCGTAGTAGGGAAGTAGATTAAAAACATTGGTATAGTTGAAAGAAGTCCCTATCCTGGTCTGGTTTCCGTTGAAATGCTGGTAATCGGCAAAAGAAATTCCTTCTCCGTTGAGGAATGTACCTCCTTTCAGCCGATATGTGAAATCGCCTTTATTGCCAAGGGAGAGCCGTTGGTACAATTGTGCGCGCAACTGGGTGAAATTGTATTCACTTTCTGAAGCGGCCATTCCATTTTCCACCGCAATCCGAAGGGAAGGATATTTGCTATCACTGATATTGAATTTACCATCCGGATAGCTATAATATTTTTGCCCGAAATTGATATCGGCTACTACCGTGGTTTTCACTATTTCGTGCGGAATGATATCAGGAAGAAATATTTCCATATCACCCAGTCTGGGATTGTTAGGCGTATAGTCAACATTATCATTCGGAATGGTCACATAATCGGTAGTGTTGAACAGGGGTTTGCGTTTTTCATAACCTGCCGATGCCCTGAGCTGGAAGCCGTTAAACAGTTCCTGGCTCCATCGTACGTTGGCGTAGGTGAGGTCGTACAGTTTCATGTAGTTTCGCTCAAAGAACAAGGTCGAGATGGTATTGACCATTGGTGTAATAGGTTGCGACCTGTTGAACTGAACTGCTTCATTTCCTCCATAGAGGCCAATACGCAATTTATTTGTTTGATTGAAATTATAGATCACACCCACAGAAGTTCGCAATCGTTCGTCCGAAATTCCGTAGTTGACCCTGGAATAAGCAGTTAGCCAGCGCGTCCTGTTCTCATCGTAGGATTGGAAATAGGAAAGTCCTATCCCGCCATTCCATCCCTGAACCGTATTGAAATTTATACCGGGTAATGGGCCATTATAGCTTATCCTCCATTTTTTATAGCTGTTCTCATAAGTATAACCGAGTAGGATGTCCAGTGGTTTGAAACGATTGTTAACCCTGTCCAACGAATCCAGGTAGGGTTTCGATTTTCGTAATTGCTGAATACTGTCTTTCCTGATGTAGTCGTTGAGTTCTTCATCGGTAAGTGGTACCGGTCGTATACCTTTCCAATACAAACTGTCCTTTTTGTTTGCTTCCGGTTGAAAGGAGAGGACCTCGTTCGTAAAGGCGCGTTTTTCAAATCCCGGATCGAAGTCATAGTTGCTGTAGACTGCAATGAACCTGCCATCGCCATTAAAACCCAGGAACCCAAAGCCGAAATCGATGGTCTGTGATCGTTTTACCCAGGACCGGTTCTTAGGGTCGTAGCTGAAATTCTGTTTGAAGGCAAGTTCTTTCACGAAAGGGATCTGTATGGCCTGCCCGTTAGTGCTGAGGTCAAGTCCGTACAACTGCCAGTCGTCCTCTACGATATAGATCACTCCTTTAAAAACCCTGTCATTAGCTCGTTTCGGTGTAACAATGATCTTGTTGACGAGTTTTTCCCCTTCGTAAAAGACACCATCCAGTTTGTAATTGTAATAACTGAGCGCATTTACGGCTATAGGAGAAACGATCGCCGCATTGAGATCGATGGTATTTTCATAAAAGGTGAATTCAGCATCTATGGCAGTGTTGAAACTAAACCCGTTATCGTTCCCACTAACCTTACTGGCAATGATCGTTTCCTTAAAATCATTGGGTTTACGTACGGCTATCTCTGATATGGTTTCAGAAAGATAAACGATCCCTGTTCGGGTAGAATCCAACTGACCGTCGAAATCGCCGATCTCCTGTCCCATGAACTTCTCCGGGATGCTGTCCACACGCCAGAGTCCGCGTGAGTAGAAGTCGGCCTTGAACTCCGAGATCCTGTCCAGGTTTGACTTGTGCCGTGCAATGGTATTCCGAATGATGCGGTATGCGGGATCTTCAGAGGTGTTTATAACCACTTCGTCCAGGCTGGTGGTCTCTTCCTGCAGGGAGACGTTCAGAATGTGAGGAAAAGACGATACAGTGATGCGCTTCGTTATCTTCGAATAACCGAGGAACTGAAACGAAATGCTGTAATCACCTGCTTCACTTATATTGAGTTCGTAATTGCCATCCTCGTTGGAAGTCGTACCAGTATAACTCCCTTCAAGATATATGTTTACGTAGGGTAAGGGTTCGCCCGATTCGTTGGTTACCTTCCCAAGAACCTGGGCTGGCATTTGAATTGAAACTAAAAGGAATAACGACGTGAAAAGAAATCTCACTAAAAGGACTTTAAATTTTAGACAACTTAACGAACTGCATATTCATTGCGTGAATTTAGTTTATTTAAAACTATAGAATTTTTAAACAAATGTTAAGGTGAATAAATTTAGTTGGAAGTTTTCATCTTGACACCCGTAAAGAATCCATCCGCATATTGGGAACAAGCAACAACCCGATCGTCTACCACATGAAAGAGAAATCGATCAAACGGATACGGGTTAAAACTAAAAGTATGTTCCGATACTGGGAACAATTGAGCACCGGGTGTTTCCGTATCAGGGTTGTCCCATGTAAGTTTTCCATTCTCAAAGGCGACAATCCTTCTGGAAGCCACACTGTCTCCCCACCTATTTATGGATGCATATTCTCCTACGTACAGATTGCCATCTTCCAGAGAACCACCCGTATGCTCTGGTTTAGAAATTTCCAGTACAAGGGGTAATATTTCATGCCTGATCGTCCATACTTCCTCGGGTGAGAAATTAGTATTCATGGCTGCGGCAAAGGTAATATCCGACTCAGGGTTCCGTGACACAATGGCCCAGCCGGTACCTTTATAACCACCCGAATGTCCATAAGTGAATTGGTCTTCAATGTAACCCATTTTTAACCCGAGGCCAAAATCGACCTGGATCGATCCTACTGTCGTTTTTGAAAGCATACGCTCCAGTGACGATTCTGAAATGATCCGCCCTTTGTCCAGATCGGTTACAACTTTGACCAAGTCGACAACAGATGCGGATAGTCCACCATCACCTTTCATTCCTTTAGTCATCATGTGAAAACTGGTGTCCAGCTTGTTTTCGATCAGTTCGTAGCCCATGGTCGCATCCTTATGATCCCACATAACCGGCCACATACCGATAGACTCAACCTCATGTGGCACACTAATGAGGTCTTGTATTGATTCATGAAAATCCTTTCCGGTTACTTTCTCGAGAACAGATGATAAAAGTGCGTAGCCCGAATTCGAATATAAATAATGTGTACCGGGTTCAAAGAACAAGGGCTGATCTATGAATTCGAAAAATTCGTCCTGTGTGAAAACACGTTTTTCATTTATATAAATGCTGTCGAACCAGTCTTCATGGTCAATGATACCAGACTGATGCCTTAACAAATGCTCTATGGTAATATCCTCCATGTATTCCTGCCTCGGAAAATTATCGAAATAAGAATGAAGCTTATCATCGAGTGAGATTTTCTCTTGCTCCACAAGTTTCATCGTAGCCATGGCAGTAAGGAATTTCGAAATTGATGCGATGGGATAAATGGTGTTGGAATCTGCCATTTTACCATTGTCTTTGTTGGCCAGTCCGTAGCCTTTGGCAAAAACCAGTTCATCACCTTTCGTGATCGCAACAGAAAACCCTAAGGTATTACCCCTTTCAAGTAATCCCTTACAAACCGAATCAATTCTTCGCTTCTGAATCTCCGTTAATTTCGGAGTTTCCGGGTCATTTGAAACTTCCTCTTTGCAACTGGTCAATACAAGGACAAACAAGAAAACAATATGAAAAACCTTTACTCTCATCTAATAAATTTTTAATGAGGGGAGCTATGGAAAGATACTGATTAATAATTAGTTATAAAAGGATTAATTATTAAACGACTTCTTGATCCTGCTGAGGTCACGCTTGGTGTCGCGTTCCTTTATGGATTCTCGCTTATCGTACTGTTTTTTACCCCTGCAGAGTGCGATCTCGAGTTTTGCGAGGCCTTTCTCGTTCGTGAAAAGCAGAAGGGGAATGATCGTAAGGCCGGTATTTTTCACTTCTTTTTCCAGCTTTTTCAGTTCGGAACGATTGAGTAAGAGTTTGCGTTCCTGTTTGGGGTTATGACTGTAGTGCGATGCATGCGAATATTCCTGCACTGTCATGTTCACCACGAACAACTCACCATTGCTGAATTCGCAGAAACTTTCGGCTATAGAAGCCTTGCCTTCGCGGATCGCTTTGATCTCGGTTCCGCGTAGAACAATTCCTGCGACGTACTTGTCCAGGATCTCGTATTCAAAACGAGCCCGTTTGTTCTTTATCTGAACTTTCTTCTGAATTGCCATGGTCGGCAAAAATAATATAAATTATTCTTCGGGAGCAGAAATCCTGTCGAGTCGAACAGGGGAATAGTCGGTTTTTAATTCTCCGTTCACCATGATCTCATCGAAGTAACACTTTGCGCCCACATCGCTGTACAGGTTTGGTCCATCCTGTATGTGCAGGTGAAGGTGGGCTTCTGAGGAATTCCCGGAATTCCCGCAATTACCTAACAATTGGCCTCTTTTGACTAATTGTCCTTCTTTCACTTTGATGGTTCCCTTTTCGAAATGTGCATAGAAGATGTATTCGTCGTTCGCAGTTTTCAACACAACGGCATTCCCCAATGGCTGGGCCGGATTCATGGTTCCGGGTTTGTTGTCGTCAACCCCCGTGTCGACCTGGACAACTTCAGCATCACATATGGCAAAGATCGGTTGCCCGAACGCAAAATAGTCCTCATTCCTCGTGCCACTTCGTTCGTAGGTCTTGTTATTACTGCCCAGAACCAGGAAGTCGAAAGCACCTCTTTGGGCTGGGAAGTTAACGTGATAATTCTGTGCTTTGGTGTCACCACCCCATACGGTGAACCACTTTCCGCGAAATGGCAACCCAAGCTCTGTGGTATTGCGTTCGAATTTTGGAGGCCTGCTATCGGTAAAGGGTTTAAAGAGTAGTCCTGAAATCCTGTTTTCAGGATCGAGGGAAAGGTGGATCGTCTGTTTTCCACGCTCAAAATGTGCGATAAAAGTTTCCAGTAATCCTTCTTTTTCTTTGAATTCGAAGTTTTTCATCTCCCCGAACTGCGTTTGAAAGGAGGTAATGATGCTTTTAGTGGTCTCCATATTAACCGATTGCTGCATCTGGGTGTTGAACATACCGAAAATGGCCTCTGCATCCGACTTATTATAAGAATCCTTAAAAGATTCAATTACATTTACGTATTCCGGGGTTTGGGCACAAATCAGGCCGGGCAAAAACAAGAGTATCAGGAGGATTCGTTTCATGGTATAATGCTTATTCTACAGTTCTCACTTCAACATCAGCAATATTGTCTATGAAGCTTACAACGAACAAACTGCTGTTATCATTATCCTTCATGTCGGCAAATCGTTGTGATCCCAGTAACTCGTTCGCGAGTGGTGGAGTAGTGTTACTATGTCCAACTACAAGGACCTTCTTTCCTTTTGTATCCTCTCTGAAAGTACTGCTGAACACATAATCAATTTCGTATTCCTTAATGGTCAGTCCTTTCGAATCGGCCGTAGGTTGAGCAGTTGATAGGGTTCGCTTATAGTTTGTGGAATACACTGCGTCGAGTTGGATGGTGTCGAAGTAATTCTTCCATCGTTCAGCTCGTGCCAATCCTTCCTCGGTAAGCATTGGATCTTTATTTTCGGGATCGGTCCTGTCCTTTTCCGCGTGGCGGATAAGGTAATAGGTTGTGATCTCAGCATCAGTGTCGGTGCGACCTGGTTTTTGGTTACATGACACCAGTATCAGTATCCCGATCAGTGCAAAAGCGAATGTTCGTAGCATTTCAGATAATTTTCAGAAAGATACAAAATAGTCATTGGCCCTCACCTTGGGCTGAGAGTATTGTTTGACTTTAGTGTATTTGAAGGAATGGTTGTCGGGGTCGCATCGACAAATAAGGTGCCCTCCACATGCTGAATGGGCACAGGAGGGACTTTTAAAAGTATTGGATTGCGGTCACTACTGAATAGCAAACCATAAATCCGAAGATCGATGCGATGTAGATCGCCAGAGGATAATTTCTCCGAGGTTTGACTACGTCTCTGTGTAGTACGATCTGTTTGAGTCTCATGATGATTGGTTTTAAGATTGTTACGCTATTTAGACGACAGACCATTTCATTTTGTTACATCATTTTTTTCTGAAGTGTTGAAAATCAGGCTTGAAACCGCCGGAAATGGCCGTAAAATGTATAGTTTGGTCGAAAGAATATTTTGCGAAATAAAAAACCGCCCGACACTTTTCAGTAGTCGGACGGCCACTAACCAACCAATAAAACGGGTTTTTACGGAACCCTAACCGATATTATGAATTCACCAGGTCACTCTGGTTCCTGAAGACGAGTGAATCGTCGAAACTGTCGATCAGGATAATACTGTCGGTAGTTACCTTTCCTGCCAGTATCTCTTTCGACAAGGCATTCAGCACTTCTTTCTGTATCACCCGTTTCACCGGACGAGCCCCGTATTGGGGATCGAACCCTCTTTCTGCAAGGTATGCGATTGCCTCATTAGTAGCATCCATAGTGATTCCTTGCTTCGCAAGCATTTTGGTAACACCTTTGAGTTGAAGTCCGACAATCTCTGTAATATCCTCCTTGTTCAACGGAGTGAACATGATGATGTCGTCTATCCTGTTCAGGAATTCGGGTCGAACGGATTGTTTCAGTAATCCAAGTACTTCCACTTTTGCAGTTTCCATAGCAGTATCGAGGTCTTTCATCGTATCGAACTGCTCCTGGATGATATGGCTTCCCATATTGCTCGTCATGATGATAATGGTATTCTTGAAATCGGCCACCCGTCCCTTGTTGTCCGTCAACCTTCCCTCGTCGAGCACCTGTAGCAATATGTTGAAGGTATCCGGATGTGCTTTTTCGATCTCATCAAGAAGTATCACACTGTAGGGTTTCCTTCGAACTGCTTCTGTAAGCTGTCCGCCTTCATCATAGCCCACATATCCAGGAGGTGCTCCTACGAGACGACTCACACTATGTCGCTCCTGGTATTCACTCATGTCTATCCGGGTCATGGCGTTCTCATCGTCGAAGAGGTATTCGGCCAGAGCTTTTGCGAGCTCCGTTTTACCCACTCCTGTGGTTCCGAGGAACAAGAATGAACCAATGGGTTTCTTAGCGTCCTGTAACCCGGCCCTGCTTCGTCTTATGGCGTCACTCACCGCTACGATGGCCTCTTCCTGGCCCACCACGCGTTTGTGAAGTTCGGTCTCCAATTGAAGCAGTTTCTCACGTTCACTCTGCAACATTTTGGTTACAGGGATACCGGTCCATTTTGCCACGACTTCCGCAATATCATCGTTGGTCACTTCTTCCTTGATCATGGAACTTCCCTGCTGAAATTCAGCTAGCTGACCCTCCAGTGCGGTAAGCCGCTCCTGGGTTTCCTTTATCTTCCCGTAGCGAAGCTCTGCAACCTTCCCGAAATCTCCTTCACGTTCTGCTTTTTCGGCTTCCAGTTTGAATTCTTCGATCTCTTTTTTGGCATTCTGAATATTATCCACCACTTCCTTCTCGCTTTTCCATTTTGCATTGAGCTCATTGCGCTCCTCCTTCAAATTGGCAAGATCAGACCGAAGTGTTTTCAACTTAGCTTCGTCCTTTTCCCTTTTGATCGCCTCGATCTCGATCTCCAACTGCATGATCTTCCGGTCGAGTACATCGAGCTCCTCGGGTTTGGAGTTGATCTCCATTCGAAGGCGGGCCGCTGCTTCGTCCATCAGGTCGATCGCCTTATCCGGCAGGAATCGGTTAGTGATGTATCGTTGCGAGAGTTCAACAGCCGCAATGATAGCTTCATCCTTGATCCGCACCTTGTGGTGAGTCTCATATTTTTCCTTGATCCCGCGAAGTATGGAAATTGCCGACTCGGTGTCCGGCTCATCAACCATAACCTTCTGAAAGCGTCGTTCCAGCGCCTTGTCCTTTTCGAAATACTTCTGGTATTCATCGAGTGTTGTAGCTCCGATGGCTCTCAGTTCTCCGCGAGCCAGGGCCGGTTTCAGGATATTTGCAGCATCCATGGCACCCTGTCCGCCTCCGGCACCTACCAAGGTGTGTATCTCGTCAATGAACAGTACGATATCACCGTCACTTTCGGTGACTTCCTTGATAACGGCTTTTAATCGTTCTTCGAATTCTCCTTTGAACTTAGCTCCGGCGATCAAAGCCCCCATGTCCAGGGAGTAGATCTCTTTGGATCTAAGATTTTCAGGTATATCGCCATCTACGATTCGATGGGCCAGGCCCTCTGCAATGGCGGTTTTACCAGTTCCGGGTTCACCAACCAGCATTGGGTTGTTCTTAGTTCGTCTCGATAAAATCTGAAGTATTCTCCTGATCTCTTCATCTCGCCCTATCACCGGATCGAGTTTGCCGTCTCGCGCCAACTGGTTTAGGTTTCGTGCATATTTGTTCAGGGAGTTGTAGGTGTCCTCGGCACTTGCGGATGTAACCCGATCTCCTTTTCTCAACTCCTCAATAGCCGAAACGATACCCTTTTCATTGACACCCTGGTCTTTCAGGCTTTGTGCAATGCTGCTCTTCGACTTAAATATACCGAGAAGAAGGTGCTCAATACTAACGAACTCATCCTTCATCTTCTTTGCGATGATGGATGCTTCGTTTATGGTTTTGGCCGCTTCCCTCGAAAACATGATGTCGCCACCGCTTACTTTCGGGTAGCTCTCCAGTTGTTTGTCCAGGATATCTTTGAGTAGGTTTAGGTTGACATTCAGTTTTTTCAAAATGAAAGGTGTAACATTCTCGTCTACTTCAAAGATCGCTTTCAGCAGGTGTTCGTTCTCGATCTGCTGATGCTCCATGCTCTGGGCAAGCTGTTGAGCCTGCTGCAAAGCTTCCTGTGATTTTATAGTGAAATTATTTACGTTCATAGCGTTTTTGTTTTCTTCTGAATTAAACTATCCAATTCGCATTGCATGGGTCAAATCCCGAGCCAATCTGAATTAGCGACAACTTGACGTGAATTTCGGGGATTTTTAGCGACAAAATGACGGTCGCCAATTTCCGATGATGTATATTCGCAAGGATTTATGGGCTTATTCGGAATTTTTGGGTCAAAGGACTCTTCAGAAAAGAAAGATCAGAAACAGCTTCCCTGGGAGCCGTTGACGCAGTTATCACAACTAGATGAGCTCGAAATTCAATCGAAGTCACAGCCAGTAGTGATCTTCAAGCATTCGACGCGTTGCGGTATCAGCAGGATGGTTTTACGTCAGTTCGAGAAAAATTATGAAATTGAACCTACAAAGATCCGATTGTATTACCTCGATCTTCTCAATAATCGGGATGTCTCGAATGAAGTCGCCATACGATTCCAGGTTTTTCATGAGAGTCCGCAATTACTTATCATTCGCAATGGGTCGACGGTTCATCATGCCTCACACTACCGCATCAATGCAGGGGTTATCGACCAATATATTTAGATTGAACTAAGGCATTATAGGCGATTATCCTTTAGGATCGCTTTCAGCCTGCCCTTGATATCGTCACTGGCATCCAGCAACAACTGCGCATTTGAAGGGAAAGGAACAAACCGATTGTCCACCAGGGCACGATCCTCATCACTGAGCGCTCGTTCATCACCCCTGTATGTTGCGAACACGTTCTGGAATATAAATTCTGTTCCCATAGGAAATTTATCGATGTCCCGACCCTGCTGCATGTCCCTGTAAACCACATTTCCACCTACATTCGCCGCTTTGGTCTGTTCGGTTATAAGCATGATAGCCGAAACGGTCTCATAAACATCTACCTTGATCTTATCACCATTCTCATCGAGTACAAAGTTTCCTTCCGCATCCTTCTTGTATTCCCAGCCGTCTTTGATTCGCTTGGTCCTTCGAACTTCCTTTTCTGAAATTCGTTCCGGTGAGAAGTCGATCTGCCTGAAGTTCAAAGCTATCCCATAATCGTAATCCACATTTGGAATCCGCTCATTGTGATATTCGGTCCAGAAGTCATCCAGCCCGTAGGTGTTGAAGTCCAGCAACTCGCGTTCCAGCCTGTGAGGCATGATCTGACCACTCCTGTTGTTCAGCGTAACAAATACAAAATCAGTACCTATATACACAGCATCTTCCATCATCTCGGTTAATCCGGAATCACTTCCACGAAGATCCTGAAGTTCGTTCAGCAGGTCGAATGCGCGCCTCGCCTGCATTTTATCATTATTTTCCAGGAATCGCACACTCTGATTCCACAGGGCATCACCCAATACCTTCTTAGCAGCCAGGGCATCGTCTGTATAATCTCTTATCCTGAACTTTGCTTCCCTGTCTTCGGAATGTATTCGCAAAGGTAATAACGGCCTGATCTGCTGTTGTCTGCCCTCAAGCGACCTGTACAGGTAATATACCTCTCGCTTAGCTTTCAGGTTGTTCTCCTTCTTCAAGGCATTGATCCTACGTTGATCATCGGCTACTACCTTTTTATAAGCTTCTTCAAGCAGGAGAATATGCTCTTCGTTTTTCGGAGCGTACTTATCCTTCTGAATTTTCTTTATGGCAAGCTCGATAGCCTGGTTGTAATTTCCCTGGGCCAGGAATTTCTTATTTCGTTTCACACTATTACAGCCACTGAGCAATAGTGTAGCCAGGATTAGGGTAATAGTTGTTCTCATAACGAAAAGGTATTGGTTATGCTGAATAAATTACAAGGGTTATGCCAAAATTATAACTTCCTGGCAGGCAGCACTTTGCCGCTGCAATCCCCAAAGCCGATCCTTACCTTGTCGTTTTTACAATGACCGCGTAGAATCACGGTGTCACCATTTTCAATGAATTTGCGGGTAGTTCCATCGGATAAAGGAACAGGGTTCTGGCCTCGCCAGCTCAACTCCAGCATTGAGCCATAGCTGTCCTTGGTTGGGCCTGAAATGGTTCCGCTTCCCATCATGTCACCACTTCGCACATTACAGCCGTTCACTGTGTGGTGGGTTAGCTGCTGGGCCATGGACCAGTACATATATTTGAAGTTTGAATTACAAACGACATTTTCCTGCCCGCCTTCCGGTTTTATGATCGCCTGCAGGTGGATGTCGTAATTCTTTTTACCCTGTTGGCGCAGGTAAGGAAGTGGTTCCGGGTCTTGCTTTGGGCCGGCCACCCTGAAAGGTTCCAGTGCATCCAGGGTTACGATCCAAGGTGAAATGGTAGAGGCGAAATTCTTTCCGAGGAAAGGTCCCAAAGGCACATATTCCCACGCCTGGATATCGCGGGCACTCCAGTCGTTAAACAGTACCAGTCCGAAGATGTATTCCTCTGCTTCATCGATAGGAATTCGCTTGCCGAGATCGTTAGCGGCGGTGGTGATAAAGGCCATTTCCAGTTCGAAATCCAACAGCTTGGATGGTCCGAAGCCCGGTATTCCGTCCTCTCCGGGCTTGGTTTGCCCAATTGGCCTTCTTATCGGCATGCCTGAAGGAATGATAGACGAGCTCCTTCCGTGGTAGCCAATAGGGATATGCAACCAGTTCGGCAGCAATGCGTTCTCCGGGTCGCGGAATAGCGAGCCAACATTGGTGGCGTGCTCCTTGCTTGCGTAGAAATCGGTGTAATCACCAACATCCACAGGCAGCTGCATTTCAATCTCTTCCATGGTGAACAATACCCTTTGTTTGTGTTCTGAATTGTCTCGCAGGGCAGAGTTACCTACACGGAAGATCTCGGAGATCCGGTTTCGGACAAGTCTCCAGGTCTTGCGTCCGTCGGCAATAAAATCATTAAGGCTGTCCTGAAGGAATATGTCATCTGTTAGATCAATTCCTTTGAAATAGCCTAATTGGTGAAGGGCACCCAGGTCGATGGCGGTATTTCCTATACGTGTTCCAATTGTGATAATGTCATCGCGAGTAAGAAAAACCCCGAACGGGATGTTCTGAATGGGGAAATCGCTGTTTTCTGGTACTTCGATCCACGTTTTGTGATCCGGGTTATTTGCTGATAAGGGCATGGTTTGTTCTTTGGAATTATAAACTGAATTTGTTGGTAAAATGTTAATCAAATATATGATTTATGTACTATCTGCCCCAAGCATTTCGTATTTTTGATTCTTTCTTAACAAAACTGAATTATGATCCCTAGAGACGAACAGATATTCGAGCTTATAGAAGCCGAAAAAGAACGGCAATTGAACGGTCTGGAACTTATTGCTTCCGAGAATTTCGTGAGTGAGCAAGTGATGCAAGCAGCTGGTTCCGTACTTACCAACAAATACGCAGAGGGTTATCCCGGCAAGCGTTACTACGGCGGATGCGAGGTTGTTGATGAGGTGGAACGAATTGCCATCGACAGGGCAAAGACCCTGTTCGGGGCCGAATACGCAAACGTTCAGCCGCATAGCGGATCACAGGCCAACACAGCTGTATTTTCAGTGTGCCTTAAACCGGGGGACAAATTCCTTGGTTTCGACCTGGCCCATGGGGGACACCTTACCCATGGTTCGCCCGTGAACTTTTCAGGGAAATTATATGAGCCTGTTTTCTACGGGGTCGATAAGGAAACTGGCCGACTGAATTACGATAAGATCGAGGCCATAGCGATTGCCGAAAAGCCCAAAATGATCATTGCCGGGGCCTCAGCCTATTCCCGGGAGATCGATTATAAGCGTTTCCGGGAGATAGCGGATAAAGTAGGTGCGATCCTGCTGGCGGACATCGCACACCCTGCCGGTCTGATCGCGAAGGGGATCATTTCGGACCCTATTCCGTACTGTCATGTGGTTACCACTACAACCCACAAGACACTTCGCGGACCTCGTGGCGGACTCATACTGATGGGCAAGGACTTCGAGAATCCATTCGGGATCAAACTTAAGAATGGTAATCTTCGAATGATGTCATCAATGCTCGATAGTGGAATCTTCCCGGGGAACCAGGGCGGTCCCCTGGAGCACATCATCGCAGCCAAGGCGGTTGCCTTCGGGGAAGCGCTTACCGATGATTTCCTTCACTATATGGTACAGGTTAAAAAGAACGCGGCTGTAATGGCGCAGGCCTTTGTTGATAAAGGGTATGATATCATTTCGGGCGGTACAGACAATCATATGATGCTTATCGATCTCAGAAACAAAAATATTACCGGGAAGGAAGCCGAAGAGGCCCTGGGGAAGGCCGAGATCACTGTGAACAAGAACATGGTTCCCTTCGATGACAAATCACCTTTCGTCACAAGTGGTATACGTATCGGTACTGCAGCTGTAACCACACGCGGATTGGTAGAGAGTGATATGAGCAGGGTCGTTGACCTGATCGACGAGGCCATAGTGAATTTTGAAGATGATGCGAAACTGGAAGCCGTTGCCGATAAGGTATACGAAATGATGGCGAACAGGCCGTTATTCGCCAGTTAATAAGTGGATTGATTCGCTAACAGTTTCCTGTTTACCTGAACTTAGAAGAGCTATTCATGATGTGCAACCGCGTGTTGTGTTTTCTTAAAGCACGGGTCCTCCTGTTGAATAGCCTCATCATCCAGTAATGGATTCCTGTTAATCTTTTGCTTCGGGGGGCGCTCATTTTCATAGAGTTATATGTTTCAAAGATACGATATTAGGAAATTTCTTACAAGGGAAAATCCCTTAAATTTACCAAGGAAAAACCCTGAACTTTTTTGTTGCAATATTGGTTTCTGAATGATAGTACTTACTACCGAACGCCTTGAGCTAAGACAATACACCCTTCATGACGCCCCATTTGTCCTGGAATTGCTGAATACCCCGGACTGGATGGCGAATATTGGCGACAGGGGAATACGCACTATCGAAGATGCCGAGAACTATATTGAGGAGAAATATCTCACACAATATGCAGAATTAGGTTTCGGCTCGTATGTTTCTTTGCTGAAAGGGACCGATACTATCGTAGGAACCTGTGGATTGTACAAGAGGCCGGACCTCGACCACTGCGATATTGGCTTTGCTCTACTTCCGAAGTATGAAAAGAAAGGATATGCCTACGAGTCGGCCAATGCTTTGATGCACTACGCCCGAACTGAGCTCGGTATGGACACGATCTACGGAATTACATTACCCACAAATACTGCATCAAGGAACTTGCTAAAAAAGCTTGGCCTCAATGAGATCGACACCGTGAAGATCGAAGGTGACGATGCGGAGTTGCTTCTTTATTCATCGTGATTATCTCACATACCTTTCAGAATACCCCATATAGGTGATTGGGATATTTTATTAAATATTTAATTTTAAGGGATTTAATATCAATTTCTCTTTTTTGAAAAGAACGATCCGATTTTTTATCTCCCTCGCAATCGCCATGCAATCCTTTTGGGGTTTTGCACAGTTGTATGATGTGACTCGCTATGCAGATGACAACGGGCTCCCTTCGCGTATTGTGCATGATGTCGACCAGGATCGTAATGGGTACCTCTGGGTGGCTGGGAACAATGGAGTTTACAAATTCGATGGTCACCAATTCCATGCATATTATGCAATCCTTAACGATACAACGGGCTTAAGGGATAATAAGATCAACGCGATAAAGGCGGCTTCGGATAATCGCATTTGGATTGGCACACCGAAAGGTCTCCACCTAATGGAGAACGATCACATTCGTTATGTCGACCTTGATCCAAAGGGAAACGATGCAGCGCATCATATTATAACCATTTTTGAGGACAGCAATCGGGATATATGGGTTGGAACCTATGATGGGTTCTACCGAATTTCGGCACAAGACGGAAGTATAGAAAATTTTTCTGAACATTTACTGTGGAACGACAATAAGAGGGCGGTATGGGGTTTTTCGGAAGATTCGAATAATAATTTATGGATCTGTCGTTCGGATTATCCTCCCTTAATTCTGCCACAAGGAAGTAATAAATTCAGGGAACTTGAGGTAAGTCGGGAGCCGGATGACTTACCTAAGGACCATACCTATTATAACTACCTCGAATTTGAACCTGGTCATTTTCTTATAGAAAGTTCGCATGGGTTGCTTCACGGAATATACGATGGTCGGGATTCTTTTGTGGTAGATCATTTCTACGATCAGGAAAAAAATAAACTTCCCATGCACCATATAAACAAGACAATTATCGATAGTGATAATTCCATATGGGTTGCTACCTGGAGAAACTACTACAGGAAATATCGTTACGTGGAAGGTGCTCTCCATGAACAGGAAGTAATTGGTATGAAAGATGCCAGTGATATGTCCACCTATGCGAGAAGTGTCTTTGAAGACGACCAGGGGAATATCTGGATGCCCAACTCAAATGGTTTGTTCAAATTCAGTAATACGAGTGGCCGCACTGGTGTATTTCCGCCACAGCATCTACCAGATTGCCTTGAGAATATCAGTATATATAGTATCCTGGAGGATAAAAAAGGAAGACTTTGGATCAATACTCCGAGTCACCTTTACCGGATAGACAAAGAGGATATCTTAAAGAGTCGTTGCCCGCAAAACTACCTGAAATACGAAAGCAGACAATTTCAGTTGGCCCGGGATATGATGATCGATACCGAAGACAGGCTTTGGATCAGTGGACAAGGTGGAATAAGCGTCACCCAATTGGATGATGATCACGAACCCGGACCGTTTGTTCATTATACGGAAAAGGACGGATTGCCTCATCTATGGTGTTTCGAAATGTTGCAGGAGGATACGAACGAGTTCTGGGGAACGAATTACAATGTTTTGTTCCATCTCAGCCTTGAAAATGGTGATATATCACGCCCGGAATTCAAGACCTATACCTCGAGTGATGAGCGCGAGGATGCCTTGGTGAATTCGTACACACTTCAGCTTGCGAAGGATAGAAATGACGATCTCTGGATTGGAACCTACTTTGGCGTGAGCAAATTGGTCTCGGAAAGTGGTGATGGCCGGTTCAGGAATTATACAAGTACCTTCGGTAAGGCGGATCACCTGAGTAACAATGCGATCAAAAAGATTTTCAGGGATAGTAAAGATCGACTGTGGATAGCTACCCAGACCGGGCTCAACCTTTATATAGAAGAGACCGATTCCTTTAAGCAGTTTGGTCGGCCGGAGGGTCTTCCTTCAGAATATATCCTGGGAATTGCAGAGGATTCCAAAGGGCAGCTGTGGATACCCACCACCCAGGGTGTCTTCAAAGGAATTTACAACACATCCATGGAGGAATTCGTTCATATAGAATATTTCACCCGTAAAGAAGGTCTTGCCGATAATATCACAAACCGAAATGCAATCTACATAGATAAAAAGGATCGGGTTTTTGTAGGAAGTAGCCAGGGAATCAGTATCCTAAATAATACCGAGGTGAATCCCAAAGCGAGGCGGTACAACCTGGGGATCACAACACTGAAGACCACGCAGGAATCGAAATCCGGGTTCTTTCCGGTGATGGACCGTGTTTCGCAGAATAAAATAAAGCTGAATCATCGGGAGAACTCACTTCAGCTGGAATACGCGGTGTTGGACTTCACCAACCCGGAATATAACCAATACAGGCACAAATTACTACCGCTCAATAACGAATGGGTTCAAACCGGAAATTCCGCCAGACTCACATATTACAATTTGTCGCCCGGAACGTATGAACTTTTACTGGACGGGCATAACAACCAGGGGATATGGCAGGAACAACCATTAAAGCTGACCTTCACCATTTCTCCACCTTTCTGGCGCTCGTGGGTCGCTATCGTGGTGTATGGTGTTTTGGGAATATTGTTTGTGCGGTGGCTATACCATATGCGGGTGCGTAAACGGCTTCGCGAATTGGAACAACAGGCAAAACTGGAATCAGCCCTTGTGCAGGAACGGGAGCAACTCCGTAATGATAATGCAGCCGATTTCCACGATGAATTAGGTTCGAAGGTCACTAAGATCTCAATGTTCCTTACCCTGGCCGAACGCAATATCGAATCCAAGGACGACCTTCGTCCCTGGTTTGGTAAGATGCGGGAGACCATTCAGGATCTCTCGGGAAGTTTCCGTGATCTGTTATGGGTGATCGACCCAATGAAGGACAGCCTCGGAGATGCCTTCCTCCGATTGAAGGATTTTGGAGAAGAACTTTTAGCTACTAAGGATATTCGTTTTAGTACTCTTGGTTTTACTGAAGCACTTACCCGTGTCAAACTCGATCCTCAAACTAAGAAACAGGTGGTACTGATCTTCAAAGAGGCGATACACAATAGCGTAAAGTACTCCGAATGTACTTCCGTAGAATTGAAGATCAGGCCCGGAAAACATGCTTCCGAGCTCGAATTAACCGACAATGGAAATGGTTTTAACATTGAAACCCAGGGCAAAGGCAGGGGACTCACCAATATGAAGCGGCGTTCGGAAAAGATCGGGGCCCAGCTTATGATCCGCTCAGGAAACAAGGGGACGAACATTACATTGAGCAATATACCCCATTTGAGTGAGGATTGATTCGTACATATAATCGTACCTTAGTTAGATATTAGCAGTATGATTTCAGATACCATACATATCGCCATTGTTGAGGACGACCATGAGATCCGCCAAACCCTGCAACTCATTCTGGATGGTTCAAACGGCTTCGCCTGCAAATATGCTTTTCCCGATGCAGAATCGGCTATTGCCTCTATTCCTAACCTTCCGGTGGATGTGGTGTTAATGGATATCGACCTGCCGGGTAAGAGCGGGATTGATGCTACACGGGAACTAAAACGAAATTTGAAAAGTATCGATTTCATCATGCTGACAGTTCAAAGTGATGACGATAGTATCTTCGAAAGCCTGTGCGCTGGGGCATCCGGTTACCTTCTGAAAGATACCAATCCAGCAGATCTTTTAGTTCATATCAAAGAAGTATTCAACGGGGGATCGCCCATGAGCAGTCAGATTGCCAGACGTATTATAAACTCGTTCAGGATTATCGATAATCCGCTGTCCGATAGGGAAACCGAAATTCTCAAGCTCTTAAGCCAGGGAATGAACTACAAGGACGTGGCAGAAACCGCGTTTCTGAGTCCGCATACGGTTAAGACCCACATTAAGAACATCTATTCCAAGCTACACGTGAACAACAGGGCAGAGGCCATCTACAAGGCGATCAAGCAAAAACTGATCTGATTCCTTTTTTCTACGGAATAAAATACCCCATAAGAGCGATTGATTCAAGTATCTCATAGTGAGACATTTGCGATACAGTAATCAATATATCTCACTCATGAAAACAAAAGATCTATTTCAATTCATCGCATTGATTTGTTTGATTTTTACCTTCGGAACCGGCTTCGGGCAGGATGTACAGGGTATCGTCAAGCGAAAAGTTAAGAACAAAACTAACAGGGAAATCAATAGAACTGTTAACGAAGGTATGGATGTCCTTGAAGGTAAGGATAAGAAGAAACCCACTTCCCCGGCTGAAGATCAAAGTTCCGAGGACACAGATGTAGTAGTCGTAAATAATGATGAGGTCGTGAATAATGTACCCTTACCGGATTTTATCGATCCGGGCACGGCAATATTTGTTGATGATTTCGACACTGAAAAACCCACCGAATTCCCTTCCAAATGGGTTCAGATCGACGGTGCGATCCAAAACAACCAGGTGCTTTCTAACGGACAGAAGGACGGTGTAGTTGAAATGATCAATAATCACCCTGTGTTCAAACCCTCTATCAAAGGAGAAAACTATCTCGGTTCGTCATTTAAGATCCAGATCCAGGTGTATTTCTACGAAAATCACGGGAACCAGGCTTACTATGTGAACTTGAAGAACGCTAATAATGTTTATGGCAACCACGATCTGCGTATCGGCTACGGAACCATGCACAGTGGGTCTGATGGAATTTCAAGGTTCCCCGGAGGTATCCAGCCCGGTTGGCATACGATACAGTATTCCTTTAACAGGGGTGTTCTGAAAGGGTATTTTGATGGAGTTATGCTTATCAACGACCCGGATATCAGCCGAAATGGTGTGGAAAAGCGTGAATTCACCCACCTTGAGATTGAGGCACTCTCACCTGGATCAAGCCGAGGTAAAGGAAGAGCAATGATCACTTATTTTGCCATCGGGGGAGAAGGGATGCCATTGTATAAACGACTCATCACCGACGGTAAACTGGTTGTGAACGATATTAATTTCGAAGTGAACTCCTTTGTTATCGCTCCGGGTTCCTATGGGACGCTCGACCAGATCGTTGAGATGATGGATGCGCATCCCGAACTCTCACTGGACGTTCATGGCCATACCGATTCGGATGGTTCGGATAATTTCAACCAGGAACTTTCGGAGAACAGGGCAAAGGCCGTTATGAACTATCTAACCGGAAAGGGAATCTCTACCAGCAGGTTGACCAGTGCCGGTTACGGAGAAACAAAACCAATGGCTAAAGGAAATTCCGATGAGGCCAAGGCGAAGAACAGAAGAGTGGAATTTGTCCTGAACCAATAATCCAGAATTATGCGTTATTTACTGATTACACTGGTATTGTTCTTCGGAATTGAGTCTGTTGCTCAGAATTATCAGCCTCCCAGCAGGGAGCGCGTTGAAACCCTCCTGACCAAATTGGAGACTTGTAAAGATGCCTTAAAGGATCTGGAATCGAGTTTAAAGTACATGGAGGATAATCCCGGCAAGTTCACCCTTCAGCAGTACAACGAAGCCAAGTTGTGGCGAAATATGGCTAAGGGCTGTATAGACGATACACGGAGGGATCTCGAAGATATTCGAAAGGATTATCCCGGCTGGTTCAGTGGGCCGAATTCTGTGATGAATTTAGGCAGGGGTCATGAGATCAGGCCAAAAGACCTGGACAGGATGCTCAACGAGGTATCTGTAAAGATCAACAAGGTTTTAAACCGGTTCAAAGCCATTAAGTCACCGGAATGAAAAAAAAGTCCTGCTGATGCAGGACTTTTTCCTTTTAAGGTGTTCCTCCCGGATCGGGGAAGGTAATACTTTCGTAGGCTCCGGCATCCGGATTCGCGCCTCTTGTGACCCCGTTGAGGTCCATGGCAGGGCCTATTCCCGGAAGAGCGATCCCGTCGGCCCCGGAAGTTCCGGTTTCAATATTGAAATCGTTCAATTCGGTATCAAAGAATACCGGGTCGTTGTTCAATACGATATCGCTGTACAGCGCTGGATTCTGAAAATTGTATTCAGGGATACCCGTAAATTCATTGTTCGGATCTTCGAATCGGATCAAACTATTTCTGAAATTAAAATTGAATTGTGCTGAAGGGTTGTTGATAAATCCAAGTTCCCGCTGTTCGCTGCCAAAAATGATGCAGTTGGTGAAATCTGCACGCACCAGATCGGCAACTACCACTTCGGTTTCACTTACCTGGAGTACATTATCGATCTGTACAGCAGGGAAGGTCCTGAAACTATTGGTCCAGTAATTTGCGAAAGTAGAGTGGTTAAACTCATAATCGCCACCCAGTGAGCAGGCTAACGAAGCTTGTCCGCTGTTACTGATCACTACATTATTCCCAACTATGGTCGCTGTACGGCCCAGCAAGCCCACATTGGCACTGTTATAGATCTGGACATTGGTAAGAGATAATGGTGAATTGTCGTTCAGTATACCGACTATAGAGTTCTTTATAGTAGTGTGTGTGAAGCTGTTGTTGGTACTTCCCTGGGTGAGCCAGATCGTACTCCACTGGCCGGGAGTATCCGCGAAACCAGGTTCAAGACGGTCACCCTCAAAGATGATCTCTCCTTCCATCAGTTCGGGATCGGTACTGGGGCTTCCGTTTGCCTGGATCGATCCTGTATTTGCAACAATGATACCGCTATCGGCGTGGAAATGTACACGCGCACCCGCGTCGATCATAAGAGTCCTATCGGGCGGGACGGCTGCAAAGCCGTAGATCACGTATGGTTTTTCATTGGTAAAATTGAGTTCGGTATCATCGAGGAAAAAGCCTTCAACCAGAATATCATCACCATTTCCGTCAACTCCTAAGTTCAGGGTTTCAATGGTGCCATCGGCAAAACGTTCGGGGTAGAGGAAGACTGCATCACGGACAAGGGTCACAAGTTCTACATCCTGCTGGTTCCCACCGGTATCGAAGAGTATTTTATCGGTGTACAGGAAGGCATTGTCCGGATTCGGGAAATTGTTTATGTCAATGGTCGTTTCAATAAAGATAAATATACTGTCCTTGGCCAGGATGGTCACATCCTCGAACATCTTACCTGGAATTCCGTCCACGTTAAGTCGGTAGTTGGAACTTTCCCCATCCCCGAGTGCAACGGTTGGGATTCTGATATCGTCATCACTTCGGTTATAGACTTTTAAGTTATAGGTGCTGGATCCAATATTTGAGAAAATAGTATCCAGGTAAACCGTATCCCGGGAGAATTCCAGGTTACCAGTGCTGGGAACCGTTTCAAAATCGTTTCGGCAGGAGCTCCAGAGGATTACACAACCCAGGACTGCGATAGCGTACAAATACTTCATCTAAGCTAAATTTCAGTAAAAATATAACTTTTTATGAAGCTACTTATTGTTGATGGAATAACTTTTATAAAGCAGTAGCAGCAGGTATCTCCTAATGTACCCCAAACCTACCCAGATTATGCAGGGATACCCGCTGTATGCTACGCTCTATTTCTTTTTCCGTTTGTGTTTATTCAGTAAGCGGGCCGCTTTTTTCCTGGCCTGCTGAATTCGCTTGAATGCAGTTTCGTTGGCCCGGGCCTTCTTATTGTTCTCACGCCACCGCTCACGTTCCTTGTCGGTGTGTAGTGTGTACTCGGATTCGGGGTATTCTTCGGGGGCAACGACGTATTTTGAATAGTTGGGACCAAGGATCTGTATAGGGTAACCAATCACAACGACCTCACCCAAAAATTCTTCGCTAAGCAAAACAATACTTTTGCGATTAGATTCAGCAGAAACTCTGAGTTCTTTGGTCTCGAATCCAACATAGCTGAATTGAAGTGTTTGACCAGGCGATACATTTAATTCAAATTCGCCATCGAAATTCGTTTGTGTTCCTGTCGATGTCCCTTTTATCAGGACATTGGCTCCTGCTAAAGGCAAATCATATTCGTCAATGACAGTGCCCGACATTACAATCGTATCATTGCTTTTTTCTTTTTCTTCGGAATCCTCAGTTTCAAGTATGATTTCACCTTCGATCAATTCATCTTTACTCTCCGTTTCGTATATTGGTATGGCGTTTTCGAGTATGTCGGACGGAACCTCTTCGATCTCTTTAATGGCGCCTATCCCACCAAGAACCATAACTTCGGGAATTTCCGGTGGTGCAGGCTTCAGGGTGATGTCCAGGATTCCCGATATCCTTCCCAGCTTTACTTCCTGGCTCACAAAGCCTTCTTTCCTGAAGATGAGTGTCTCCCCATCAAGGGATTTGATCTCGTAATCTCCTTTCAGACCGCTTACTTCCGATCTTCCGCTCTCCTTGACCGTGATCTCTACATTGAAAACCGGTTTACCGTTCGCATTGGTTATCCTGCCCGAGGTAGTAACCTGGATCCGGTCTTCCGAAGCTTTGCTGTACCTGCCTATACCAAGGGAGGTATAGTTTGAATGATCGCCGGTTCCATGTATCGGATTTGCGCTCATTAGCGAAAGCGGCAACATAAGCGAAGCGGCATAGGGCAGCAGGTTTAATGAACTTTTCCGCTCCAGCGTCAACTCACGATCGAGTTGCGAACCTTTGAATCGCCCACAGACATTAGTTTTTCCCTCAAGCTGTTTTACCAGGTCCTCATCGGTAGAGTTGCTGAAATCGATGACCTCTTTTTCACAACTGCTGCAAAATCGGCCTTTTTCCGTTGGGGTCATATTCTCCCAGCCTTCGTGACAGGGTTCTGGGACGTTAATGCTGATGGTTTTCTTCATGCTTCGGATATTGATACATCAAAGCAATCAAAATTCAATCCAAAATAAAATGGCCTTTGAGGGAACGAGGCAAATTAATGAGGGAAAAGGAAAAGGGGTAGGGTATGTTGGATAACTAGTATACCAGTATTTTGATGACTCAACAACTAACAACCGCAAACAACAAATTCTTACTTCTCCACCACGCGGATCTTAAATAGCTTATCCCAGTTCTTGCCCGTGACATAGAGTATATTTGGTTCTCCTTTGTAAGCAATTCCATTAAGCACGTCCAGGTCCTGGTGTTGAGTTACCTTATCCTTAAGTCCTTTTAAGTTGATCACACCTTCAACAGCCCCGTCCTCCGGGTTTACGATAGCGATGGCGTCCTTTTGGTAAATATTGGCGTAGATCTTTCCTTCAACCCACTCGAGTTCGTTCACGTTAGGGATCTTGGCGGTATTGGTATAGATCTCGATATATCCATCCTCCGCGAGGGTCTCGGCGTCCAGGGTCCAGATCCGTTCGGTACCGTCACTCTTAAAGATCACTTTCCCATCATTACACAGTCCCCAGCCCTCTTTGCTGTCGCCATAAACGAATGAACCGGTATTTTCCATGGTACCCAGGTTGTAGATCAGCCCGGTGTTCTCCTGCCAGGTGAGTTGGTAGATCTTGTTGTTCATTATTGTGAGTCCTTCCCCGAAGTATCCATCGCTCAACGGTACGGTTTTGATCACTTCTCCTGAACTGTAATTTGTTTTGCGCAAGCTAGAGTGCTTATACTTTCCGGTGCTCTCGAAAAGGGTGTCACCATGGAATTCCAGTCCCTGAGTGTATGCCTTGATATCGTGTGGATAGGTTTCCACGATTTCGTAGTCGTACAAGACGGGTTTTTCGGATGCCAGCAGGACGACACTACCGGCCAGGTTGTATTGTTTTCCTTCGGAATGAATTGTCGCGTTTACAACACGTTTCCCCAGTTTCAGTGAAGAAACATCCAGAGAAGTGGCAGTTGCGCCTGTACTTCTGCCTAAAATAGTTCCGTCAATGGAGAAGGAAACCGAATCCACCGGATTTCCTTTCCTCGCTTTAACCGAAATGTTCAGAGGGGAATTGCCATCGTGCCCTTTCTTGGCACCGTCATATTCCAGTTTGAAAAGGGTTTTAGCAGTAGGCTCCTTATCGTCACAGGCACCAGGTGCAACAAGTAAGATCGTAAGTGCGAATATCTTAAGGAAAGAGGTCATGATCGTACAATTTTCGGGCAAGATAGCTATTTAAAATTGTATGATAAAAACATTGTGAAACCTTAAATAAGCCGTATCTTTGCAGAGGCAAGTCCTACACAACCAGCTCCTGTTGAATCCCCCAGGGCGGGAACGCAGCAAGGGTAAACGGTCGTAGCGGTGTGATGTAGGTAGCTTGCCATTTTTTATGCGCTTTTGTTTGCAAATCTTCCAACAGTGGCGCATCTTTGCCTCGATCTCAACTAACTATGTCTAAAGTTATCTTCATCACGGGAGGATCCTCAGGGATCGGGAAGGCCGTAGGCGATTTTCTCCATGAAAAAGGTTTTAAGGTTTACGGTACTTCCAGGAACCCGCAAGGCTATTCGGATAGTTCAAAATTCGAACTGATAAAGATGGATGTTTGTGATACCGAATCGGTACAACAGGCCATTTCCGAAGTGATTCAGAAGGAGAACCGGCTGGATGTACTGATCAACAATGCAGGAGTTGGGATCACAGGGCCGGTGGAGGAAACCCCGGATTCAGAAATACACAAAGCTTTCAACACCAATGTTTACGGTCCGATACGTGTAATAAAAGCAGCTTTGCCTCATATGCGATCGCAGGGTGGCGGACTCGTGATAAACATCACTTCCATTGCCGGATCCATGGGATTACCGTACCGGGGGATCTATTCGGCAACAAAATCAGCTCTGGAGATCACAACCGAGGCGCTCCGTATGGAAACCAAGCAATTTGGAATTGAGATGACCAATGTGGCGCCCGGTGATTTTGCAACCAATATTGCGGCCGGGAGATATCATGCCCCTGAACGAGCAGACTCACCCTACCAGGAAGCCTACGGAGCTACGCTAAGAATGATGAACGAACACGTGGACGGAGGAGAGGATCCCGCATTGATGGCCAAGGTGGTTTATAATATCATTACGTCGGGGAATCCTAAAGTGCGGTATAAGGTTGGCGCCTTTCTTCAGAAGTTTTCAGTTGTGCTAAAGCATATGCTCCCACAGCGTATGTACGAACGCATGCTCATGAACCACTACAAACTCAAATAATTCTCTCACAAAATCCCTTATAGTTACCTTCGATGGTTTTCAACAATAATTGTTGGAAAAAAACAACTGTAACATTGATGGACGCCGTAAACCTTCGTACTTTTGTGGCACTAAAAAACACAATCACAGCATGAAATTTTTCATTGATACAGCAAATTTAGATCAGATCCGCGAAGCACAGGACCTTGGCGTTTTGGACGGAGTGACTACCAACCCTTCACTTATGGCCAAGGAAGGTATAACCGGGAGAGAGAATATCTTGAAACACTACGTGGATATCTGCAATATTGTGGACGGTGATGTTTCTGCTGAAGTGATCGCGACCGATTTTGAAGGTATCATCAAAGAAGGAAAAGAACTCGCTGCGCTGCACGAACAGATCGTTGTTAAGGTGCCGATGATCAAGGAAGGTGTCAAAGCAATCAAATACTTTGCGGATAATGGTATAAAGACCAACTGTACGCTGGTTTTCTCGGCTGGACAGGCTCTGCTTGCAGCCAAGGCGGGGGCTACCTATGTATCCCCATTCATTGGGCGCCTGGATGATATCTCTACAGACGGACTGAACCTGATCGCAGAGATCCGACTTATATACGACAACTATGGTTTTGATACCCAGATACTCGCGGCTTCTGTTAGGCATACCATGCACGTATTGGAATGTGCGAAGATAGGATCGGATGTGATGACGGGACCACTCTCGTCTATCGAAGGACTGCTAAAACATCCGTTGACGGATATCGGACTGGAGAAATTCCTGGCCGATTACAGGAAGGGAAATTAAACGAACAAGCCTCGGATTACCGGGGCTTTTTTTATATGTTAAGATAGCCCAGGAGGTTGTCCTCGATAGTAGGAGAGAAGAGGTTGGTATTCGCATCCCGGATCTTTCCGTGCTTATCTACAATGATCGCCTTGTTGATGGAATTGATCAATAGTTTGTTTTCGGCGTCAATAATATTGTCCAGCTGGTATTCATGGACAGTGTTATACCCGGACTTGGTTACCACTTCTTTCCATTTTTTGAAGTGAGTGTCCGTATTGATACCAATAAAATCATATTCGGGATACTTGGATTTCAGCTCTGCTGCCCTCGAGTGGAGATTCTTGAAGTGTTTAACAGATCCCGATGACCAAAAATACAATACCGTTGGCCTGTTAATTATGGAATGCACGTCCTTCATCACGTTATCGTAGTTCACCAACATAACATTCGGTAGTACATTTCCGGGGGTTAACTGCATGGTCCTGTCTGCCAGTTGCTGAATCTCGTTGTGATGCTTTTCGTTGGTATTCGTTTGGGTGAAGATGGCCACCATCTGCTTTTCGTTCTCAACGTCCTTGGCGTTGATCAGGTATCTTCTCGCACAGGTATACAACAGGTTATTCTTCAGCGTATCGCATTTCACCATGCTGTCGATGATCTTTATCTTATGATAGTTGTGATAGTAACTATTGCGATTCAGAAAGTCTTCGGTATGTTTATTCCTGTTGTGGGCCAGGTTGTCGAAATAACGGTTCAGGAAACGATAATACGGATAATAAGAACGCAACTCCACACTACCCAGGTCTATCTCGTCCCTGTAATCGTAGAATCCATCAGGGTAGTCGGATTCCTTCATATTGGGATTCATGGCATTTGCTGAAGTGTACAGTTCTTTCTTGGAGTAATAGTCGTAGTTGATATTCGCCAGGGCGATCTTTTTGAAATCCGAGCACAATCCATGACTCTCGCTGTATTCATCGAACAGATCCATCCTTATGTCCCGTAAAGAATCTATCTTGTCTTCGAACATTTCGGGACTCAGCCGGTAAAGTGATGGCATGAGTGTATTCTCGCTCTCGTTCATCAGGAAGAGATCCATAAGGAGGTTGTTTCTTGCAGCCCCAACTCCTGTATAGGTAAGGGATTCATCAAAATCAACCGTATTCACACGCAGCATCAGGCTGTCACCGGGCTCCAGGTAAAAAATCTGGTATTCGTTATGCCTAAAGGTATAAAGACCTGCCTCGAGGCTATCCGACCTGAACATGAAGAAATTATTCTCGTCCAGAGCCATAGTATCAATAGTATGGTTATCCTTTTTCAGGATAACATATTTACTTTTGGGATTGACGATCTGTCCACCTATCCAAATTGTGTCAGACCGCTCATTTGTAACAGTCTCACAGGAAAGGAAGGGGATACAGAATGTAAGTAGAAGTAGTTTTCTAACCAATACTATGTCGAATTTGATACACTGAACAAAAATAATCCTCAGTTGACCTTCATTGTGTTAATTACTAGTTAAAAGAATTTTAAAACCAGATTGTTTCGGCAATCGCTGTTAATTAGCTACTTTTGCGGCGAATTTCAAAATCAAATACGGGCGTATGCTATCTGTAAATAATTTATCGGTTCAATTCGGAAAGAGGATACTTTTCGATGAGGTGAACACCCAGTTCGTTCAGGGTAATTGCTACGGGATCATTGGTGCAAATGGAGCGGGTAAATCCACATTCCTGAAAATAATCGCAGGATTGCAGGAACCTACCTCCGGAAAAGTACACCTCGAACCCGGGAAACGTATGTCCGTTCTGGAACAGAATCACAACGCCTATGACGAATATCCTGTGCTGGAGACCGTGGTTAGGGGGAATAAGGACCTGTTCGAGATAAAATCGGAGATCGACCGACTTTACGAGGACTACACGGATGAGAATGCCGAAAGAATAGGGGAGCTGCAGGTGACCTTTGAGGAGATGAACGGTTGGAATGCCGACAGCGACGCAGCAGCGTTGTTGTCGAACCTGGGGATCAACGAAAGTTTGCACTACAGTACCATGGGCGACCTCGACGGGAAACAAAAAGTGAGGGTGCTGCTTGCACAGGCGCTGTTTGGAAACCCTGATCTGCTGATAATGGATGAGCCTACCAACGACCTGGATTACGAGACTATCACCTGGCTGGAGAATTTTCTTGCTAATTACGACAATTGTGTGATCGTAGTCTCTCACGACCGTCACTTCCTGGATGCTGTATGTACTCATATTAGTGATATCGACTTTGGAAAGATCACCCATTACAGCGGTAATTATACCTTCTGGTACGAAAGTAGCCAGCTGGCTGCCCGTCAGCGCGCACAGCAGAATAAAAAGGCCGAGGAGAAGAAAAAGGAATTAGAGGAATTCATCAGGAGATTTTCGGCAAACGTCGCTAAATCCAAGCAGGCCACGAGCCGTAAGAAGATGATCGAAAAGCTTAACGTGGAATCCATCAGGCCTTCAAGCCGACGCTATCCCGCGATCATTTTCGACCGCGAACGGGAAGCCGGGGACCAGATCCTGAATATTGACGGACTGTCTGCATCACTGGATGGCGAAGTGCTATTCAGCAATATAGATATCAACCTGGCAAAAGGCGATAAAGTTGTTGTATTCTCCAGGGATTCGAGAGCCACTACCGCTTTTTATGAAATTATCAACGGAAATGAAACAGCGGATAGCGGAAAATTCCAATGGGGAGTGACAACTACTCAAAGCTATTTGCCGCTAGATAATGAGGCTTTCTTTAAAAATGACATGTCACTGGTGGACTGGCTTCGACAGTGGGCAAAGACGGAAGAAGAACGTGAGGAGGTTTATATTCGCGGTTTCCTCGGAAAAATGCTGTTCAGTGGTGAAGAAGCTTTGAAAAAATCGAATGTACTTTCCGGAGGGGAGAAGGTGCGTTGTATGTTGAGTAGGATGATGATGCTCCGCGCAAACGTGGTGATGCTCGACGAGCCAACAAACCACCTCGACCTTGAGTCCATCACTGCCTTTAACAACTCCCTGAAGAATTTCAAGGGTACAGTTCTGCTGACAACTCACGACCACGAATTTGCACAAACCGTGGCGAATAGGGTCATCGAGATCACCCCTAGTGGCGTTATCGACCGTTACACCACCTTCGATGAGTATATGAACGATCCGAAGATCAGGGATTTACGCGAAAAGATGTATGCCGTCCAGGTGTGATCAGGCATTGTAGAATTTGCTGTCCCAGATCGCACCGTTGAAATTCTTACCCTTGGCGAATCCGTAGAACAGCACGATTCCGCCAACCGACTTGAACATGAACAGGAACATTAGGAAATATTCCTGCATGGTCACTTCAGAAGTAAACAATTTCATGGGAGTTAAGGCGGTAAGGACCATACTCAGCAGGAAAACTGTGAACACCAGGTTTTCGAAATTCTTATAGGGCCACATCAGCAATTTACGAAAAGGGTGCAGGTCATTGCCCCATTTGTGTACCAGGTAGAAATAATCGTTGCCCAATGGAGCAAAAAGCAGCGGATCATCAGCGTTTTCCAGCTTTAGTAACTTGGCAGGCGCTACGATCTTAAAACCCGATAAGGATGTTCGGTGATCTCTTTCAAGCATGCGAATTTTCGAAATAGCTTCTTCGGGAATCTCTCCTTTGAAAAAATGCGAGTCCAGGAAACGGAGCCTGTAAGTGATGCACAATGCTTTTATATCGCTCAGGTGATAGATCTTCTCACCATCAAGCAGCTCAGGATCGAAATCATTTTCCCCTCTGGATTCAGAATTCAGGGTTTCGATAATGGCTTCCCGTTCCTCGGTATTTTTCCTGAGAACATCCATCACTTCTTGGAGGATATCTTTCGGAGATGTCCTGTTGTTTCGGGTACGGGAAAGTTGAACTTCGAGATTTGTCTTACTGAGCATGAACAATTTTTCTCTAAAAATAATTAGCAAACTGATAGGACGCAAGATTTTAACAACTCAAATCGGTAATTAAATATTTTGAACTGGAATTCGTTAGAAACATAGAATGTGTACATTTACCTTAAAATATCCCAGACTATGAAAACGAAAATCGCACTTCTGATCCTTCTTCTTTCAGCAGGATTGCACGCCCAGAAATACACGAATACCGATATGTCGGTAGTGAAAAGATCGCACAACGGGGTTGAGTTTTCTTCGGAAAAAACCCTGCTGGAAAATCTTTCGGAAGCGCCCGGATATACTACCTACAGGGAAATTCTCGAAAAACATGCCGACGCGTTGATGCCCGAAGGTTTTATGGGGACTATCTTCGTTATGCCCGACAGTGCCTTTGATTTTGATCCTGAAGATCCCGAAGCACCTGATCTGTCTAATACAGGACTTCAGAAGGACATTTTACAGTTTCTGATCGTACCCGGCCGAATCGATGAACACGGTCTTAAAAAGGCTGCAACTAAGAAGGGTGGGACTGCTCAAATCTCCACTTTAAGCGGTAAGACTCTTATGGTTCGCCTGGATGGTGACGATATACTGATAGGGAACACCAAAGGAGAAACTGCCAGGATCGTTGGTTCCGACCTATATCATAAACAGGGTTTCTTTCATATCGTGGATGCATTTATTCTTCCTGAATGACAAGCGGCCTTAAGTCTGCAGGCAGATGTTCTTATCTCAACTGAGCTCCGAAATCCTTTTCAAATCGCTGTTGTAACTTAGCCATTATCTTATCGATCTGCTTGTCGGTGAGCGTTTTCTTATCATCCTGTAGGGTGAAGCTCAGGGCATAGGACTTTTTGCCTTTGGGCAGTTTTTTCCCGGTGTAGACATCAAATAAAGAAACTTCTTTCAATAGCTGCTTTTCGGTTTGCATAGCAGCCGCTTTCAGTTCGCCAAACTTCACGTCATCGTCCAATAACAGGGCGAAGTCGCGTTTTACGGACGGATATTTAGGAACGGCCTGCAGCTTAAAGTTCTCAGTACTCACAAGGTTTGTGACCGAGGCCCAGTTGAAATCGGCATAAAGGATCTCCGAATCTATATCAAAGTGCTTCCTGACCTTCTTATTCAGTACACCGAACTCTGCCAGTTTCTGTTTACCTTTTGCGAGTAGGAGGCCTTCGGAAAATATATCGGATTTAACCTGTTTCTCGGTATACCCGTCTATTCCCAGTCTGTCCAGCACCGCTGTGATCACACCCTTGAAATAAAAGAAATCACTTTTCCTGCTTGGTTCGGTCCAGCTCGCTTCGTTTCGATCACCGGTAACTACCAAACTCAGATGTTTCTGCTCATCCCTTCCGTCCGGATAATTGTGGTATGTATTTCCGAATTCAAACAATTTCACGTCCTTCAACTTTCGGTTGACGTTGTATGAAACCGCCTCCAGGGCTCCGAAAAGCATCGATGGGCGCAGAACCGAGAGGTCCTGGCTCAATGGATTCAGGATCTCCACATTGTGATCAGGATTCAACTGGTCACTCAACTTGTTGTATGTTGGTGAGGTAAGTGAATTCGCGAGCATTTCATTGAAACCGAGTGCCGTGAGCACGGAAGAAACGACTTGTTGTAGTTCATGGTCTTCAACTGGTTCCGTCCTCGAAACAGAGGCATTCAGTTTTTCGGAAAAACCGATCCTGTTATAGCCGTAAACGCGAAGGATCTCTTCTATCACATCTGCTTCCCGGGTCACATCATTCCTGTAGGCCGGAATGGTCATTCCCAGTCCGCTCTCCGTTACGTTATTCACTTTGATCTCCAGTGAAGTAAGGATCTGCTTTATAGTTTCCTTCGGGATCTCTTCTCCGATAAGTCGTGCCGCACTTTCGAAATTAAGTACCACCTGGTGGGGTTCGATCTTTTTTGGGTAGATATCCACGATATCACTTGTGATCTCTCCACCAGCGATCTCTGTGATCATGATCGCCGCCCGCATCAGTGCATACTCGCAGGCCTCTGGGTCCACACCGCGTTCAAACCTGAAGGATGCATCGGTATTCAACCCATGGCGCTTTGCCGAACGACGGACGCTTACCGGGTTAAAGTAGGCGCTTTCCAGGAAGATGCTGGTAGTACTGTCGGTAACACCACTGTGTATCCCTCCGAATACCCCGGCGATACACATGGGTTTGTCCTTGTCGCAGATCATAAGATCCTCTTCATGTAACTCGCGTTCCACACCATCAAGGGTTACGAACTTGGTGCCATTGGGAAGCGTTCGAACATTGATCTGGTTGCCTGCTATCTTCATCGCATCGAAGGCGTGCAAGGGTTGCCCAAGCTCGTGAAGAACGTAGTTTGTAATATCAACGATGTTGTTGATTGGGGACAGACCGATCGCCTTCAATCGGTTCTGAAGCCACGCCGGGGAAGATTCAACTTTTAGTCCGCTAATCGTGACACCGCAGTACCTTGGTGCCAGTTCGTTGCTGGCAACTTCCACATCGATCTTCAGAGTTCGATTGTCGACGTGAAAACTACTTGTTGAAGGTGTGATCAGCTCCCTTTGAACTTCATTCTGAAGTAGTCCGGCACGAAGATCACGGGCAACCCCCCAGTGACTCATCGCATCGGCCCTGTTCGGTGTTAAACCTATCTCGAACACATCATCGATCTCTAAATCGACCACTTCCGCTACAGGCGTTCCCGGTTTCAGTGACTTATCAAGTACCATGATCCCGTCATGACTCTCACCAAGGCCGAGTTCATCTTCGGCACAGATCATTCCCATACTCACTTCACCTCTGATCTTACCTTTTTTGATCTTCCATGGCTCGCCCTCCTTATCGTGAAGTGTCGTACCAACAGTGGCAACCGGTACTTTCTGACCCACCGCGACATTAGGTGCTCCGCAAACGATCTGCACAGGCTCACCATTTCCCAGGTCTACACTGGTAAGCTTTAATTTATCGGCATTCGGGTGTTGTGTACATTCTAGTACATGGCCAACAACCACTCCTTCCAAACCGCCGGGTACAGAAGTAAAAGATTCAATTCCTTCTATTTCCAGTCCGAGATCTGTGAGTAAGTCACCAGTTCGTTCGGCTTCCCAGTCGAGGTTGACGAATTGCTTAAGCCAGTTGTATGAGATCTTCATGAAGCCTTTAATTTAAGGGTACAAAGATAAAACAATGCAAATAGCATTCAAACATTGGACTATAATTTGTACTTTTAGATTCGTATAAGTTAAACCATTAAAAATGAAAGTATTTTTGAAATTATTCGTCGTTCTATTTGTCTTCGGAATGACTTCCTGCCGGGATACAAAGGCTGAAGATGCTGAAACTGAGGCAGCCGTTCAGCAGATTGAGACCATGCAAGAAGAAACCGAAGCACTGACGGAAGAGATCGATAATGAAGCCGCCGAGTTAGAGGCAACATTAAGTGAATTAGACAGTCTGTAAAAAATTAAGAGTATTATGAAAAAAATGATGAAAACACTATTTGTATCGATGTTGTTGGTTTTTGGTGCCATCCAGGTGAACTATGCCCAGAATGTTGATGCTGAAACCAAGAAAGTTGTTGAAAAGAAAAAAGAAATTCAGCAAAGTAAGGCAGAGGCCGACAAAGCCGCTAAAGCCAAAATAGAGCAAGAACAGAAGGAGCTTCAAGCTGAAGCCAAGGCAAAGGCACAGCAGGTAAAGGACAAGGCAGACCAAATGCAGGTCGACGCCGATGAGTCAAGAAGCGAAGCTGAAAAAGCAGCGAAGAACAGGGTTGAAAGGGCCAAGCAAGGTGGTGATGCTTCGAAAATGACAGGCGTTGAGAAACGTAAGGCTGAGATCAAAAAATCTACGACAAAATCGGAGAGCATGATGAAAGCCAAGCAAAAAATGACGGCTGCACAAAACAAGCTGGAATCTCATGAGAAGTCACTTCACAATGCCAACGATAAAATAGCAGCAACCAAGGCGCGTATTGAAAATGAAAAAGCCGAAGGAAAGATCACCGAAGAGGAATATGCTGCAAAAATGCAGAAAGTTCAGGAAGCAGAGAACAGGCTTGCCAAGTTCAGGGAAGCTTTGAAAAATGCCAATGCAAAGGTTCAGGACCAATCCAGTTCTCTGGATGCAATGAAAACCGATGCGGATCAGAACTAATTAACAATCTTATGATTTGTAAAGGCGCCTGTCTGGGCGCCTTTTTTATTTAAGCTCGAGAAGAAGTGTTATTCTGCAAAATTAAAACCAGTTTGCCTAAAACCTGTAATTAAAGCTAAGCAGGTAATTCCCGTTACCCGATGCAAATGAAATGTTGAAATGCGGGGGGACGTATTCCGAAGTAAAAATATAAGTACTCCCAATGCCAACAGTTGCTCCTGCCAGAACGTCCCAGAAATCATGATAACCATCCGGCCCCTCCATTCTGCTAACCCCAACGACCCCTGCGAGTACATAAGCTACCCATCCATATTTCCAGCCGTACCGTCTTTGGATAAAAGAAGCCCCGCTGAAAGCGGATGCCGTATGTCCACTGGGAAAGGAGTCGTACTGCTCACGTCCTTCCGGCCTTCGCTTACCAACAATTGCTTTTAGCGAATAGGTAATTGCAAGTGTTGTGGCATAGGAATAAGCCAGTTGCTTGGTCCCATCATAATCCCCTTTGATAAGGGTGATCATTCCCGCACCTGCCGGCAATGCGATCTGGAGTACATCACCACTGCCTTCAAGTATGAATTCCCAACGCTCATGACCGTTCGCATCCGTTGTGAACAGTCCCTGAGCCTTCCCGGCCTGGGAGAACAGAAATAAGAGTAAGACTATGGATTTCACCAAATATTTCATGGTGGATGATCAGCGTTGTTTATATCATAACGCAAATTAATTTAAATTCATGTATCTGCGTCAGTCGCAATGAGATCCATCGGCGATCCAGCGTTTTTTGTCCTCATGGATCTTGTAATTGTATTTTATGGATGCATCACCAAGGAATTTCAAGTCAACACCGGCGTTCGCATCGTACTTGATCTCTGCAAAGTGACATGGGGTATTGTCTAGTAAACCGGTACTCAGATAACTGGAGGTGTGGGTTTTCAGAACCAAATAGGGAACTATAACATTGTGAAGGATCCCAACTTCAAACCTGGGAAATTCAACACTCACACCCATGCCTGCAATTCCTGCAGTGGCTGTATTGCAATCGCCTGTCTGCTCAGCATTTTCATTTCTGATGTCGCCCTGGGATTGTACGCGTCCGGCCTCATAATCGAAGCCCATATCACTATTGTATGTTAGTTTCATACTCACCTGGCTGCTGCTTCCTACGGCTATTTCAGGATATATCGAAAGGTTTGCTTTCAGCCTTAGTGTTACCGGGATCACACCATAGACCAGGATGGTTCGTTCCAGCCTGGCAGGGATCTCCAGGTGTGCAATTTCAGAACCAAGCTCTACCGCGGCAAACTTGATCTCGATCTCACCTTCCATGCCCCTGTTGTGGTATGAGATACGCTCGGGTTGACCGTTCGCAATCTCTATATCAGCATTGCTGTTAAAATTAGAAATGAAGCCTTCTGCGGTAATACTACAACGGTGTTCCTTCTTGGCGACCAGTTTGATCTTCAGTTTTCCCCCAGCTTCGGGCTCCATTTCAAATTCTACTTTCCAGCCACGGATCTCACGTTCCAGTTTGACCCCCAGCGATTGGTTGCTTCCATCCTGGATCATTCCTGAAAATGACGACGACAATGGCTTTCTCAATGTCGCCACAGGTGTTCCGAGGCTCACCCTGGTTGCTGCAACTCCCTCGGCGTCCCAGTTGACCATGGTATTGTACGATATTTTGGCGTCCTTGTAATACTCGGTCAGGGCAGCAAATTCAGAGGTTACGACTATTTTTCCGTTTTCTTCACGAATAGACTTAATCCGTCTAAGAGAATGCCCTTCAAACAGGACAACTTCCCCCTCTTCGATTCCTTTAAGTGCGCTTTTATTTTCAAAAACGTAGGTTCCGGTGCTCTCATCATAAGATTCCAGTGCTCCCATTTCTGAGAGCTTCACAGATGAAGTATTAGGTTGTTCGGTCGCTTCAAAGGACTGTTCTTCGGGGATGATGGCCCCAGCCATTTCTTCGTTGGGGCTATCACCGCCACAGCCTTGTAGTAAAATAATCATGAACGATATGCAGGAAATACGAAAAGCCAGGTTGAGTGTTTTCATCAGAATAAGAGTTAGGTTGGTTGTACGCCATATAAATATAAGTACTTTATAATGAATAAAATACAAATATTGGAGTCAGCAGCGGAAATGTCTCAGGAGATGTAGTTCCAGATATTTCGGTATTTCGCCAATTGAGCGTAGGTGTATTTCACCGCTGCATTCTCCTCTCTTTCAAGATTGGGGTCGGATTTCAGCAGTTGGAATGCATGGGACCGGGCGACCTTCAGGATATCACCGTCTTTAACAATATCTGCTATCCTGAGATTCAGCACACCACTCTGCTGAGTACCCATTATATCACCGGGGCCTCTTAATTTCAGGTCGGTTTCCGCAATCTCAAAGCCGTCATTGGTGCGTACCATGGTTTCCAGCCGGGTTCTCGCATCGTGGGTTAGTTTATGCCCCGTCATCAGTATGCAATAGCTTTGTTCGGCTCCTCTGCCAACGCGTCCACGCAACTGGTGCAATTGCGATAAACCAAATCGCTCGGCGCTCTCAATCACCATTACGGAGGCGTTTGGCACATTAACCCCTACTTCGATGACCGTGGTCGCTACCATGATCTGTGTCTCTCCACGAACAAAGCGATCCATCTCGAAATCTTTGTCGGCCGATTTCATTTTACCATGCACTATGGAAACCTGGTATTGGGGCATTGGAAATTCTCTTACAATGCTCTCATATCCGTCCATAAGATCTTTGTAATCCAGGGCTTCACTTTCTTGTATAAGGGGGTATACAATATACACCTGTCTACCCTTCGAAATTTCCTCTTTCAGGAAGCGAAAAACCTTCAGTCTGTTGGCGTCAAATCTGTGTACGGTTTTGATGGATTTTCTGCCCGGCGGAAGCTCGTCGATCACACTAATATCCAGGTCGCCGTAGAGGCTCATTGCGAGGGTTCTCGGAATTGGTGTTGCGGTCATCACAAGTATGTGAGGCGGTCGGTCATTTTTGTGCCAGAGTTTACTTCTTTGGGCAACTCCAAATCGATGCTGCTCGTCGATGATAGCAATACCTAAATTCTTGAATTTTACCTTATCTTCGATCAGCGCATGAGTCCCGATAAGTACCTGTAGCGACCCGTTTTCGAGATTTTCATGAATTTCCCTTCGTGTTGAAGTACTGGTTGAACCAGTTAATATAGAAATACTGATATTCAATTTATTACACCATTCTAATAAACCATTATAGTGCTGAACTGACAAAATTTCAGTCGGAGCCATTAGACAGGCCTGGAAACGATTGTCAAGCCCTATTAACATTGACATGAACGCCACTATGGTCTTCCCGCTGCCCACATCTCCCTGCAACAAGCGGTTCATCTGTGCTTTACTGCCCAGATCATTTCTGATCTCTTTGATCACCCGCTTCTGTGCCCCGGTCAATTCGAAGGGTAAATGATCTGCAAAGAAGGTGTTGAAATAATCCCCTACCCGGGTGAAGGGATATCCTTTTATCTTCGTTTTATGAATTAAATTCTTGCGTAATAATTGCAACTGGATGTAGAATAATTCTTCGAATTTCAGACGGTATTGTGCCTTCGCCAAAAGGGTGTTACTCTTCGGAAAATGAACATTGAAAAGTGCCTGGTTTTTTGGTAGTAATTTGAGGTCGTTCATCAGCCTCTTCGGTAAGCTTTCAACGAAGGCATTTTTGGCTTCAGAAAACAACTGCTGCATCAGTTTATTGATCACCCTGTTCGTGATCCCGCGATTGCTTAATTTTTCGGTCGACGGATAGACCGGTTGCATGGCAGATCGCAAACTTTTTTCGTGTTCTTCCTGTAGTTCCATTTCGGGATGGGGCATCGAAAAATGGTCGTTGAACCAATTTACCCTTCCGAAGATCACATAAGGCTGATTTATTTTAAGGTTTTCCCTTATCCACTTCTGCCCCCTGAACCAAACCAGCTGCATATTCCCTGTCTCGTCCACAAAAGTGGCCACCAGCCGCTTTCCGCGCTTCTGCTCCACAGTTTTGATATTTGTGATCTTTCCTATCACCTGTACTTCGGCACTGGATTGCTGTAATTCTGCAATTTTGTAGTATCTGGTGCGATCCAGGTATCGATTGGGAAACAGGTTGATCAGGTCCTGAAAGGTGTGAATGTCCAGTTCCTTCTTAAGCAGATCGGCCCTGTTGGGCCCAACTCCTTTGAGATATTCTATGGGTGTTTGAAGGAAATTGGGATTCATATAACGAAGTTACAAATTCCGTCGAAGGCAGGAATCCGGTAGCTCATTAATTCGTATTTTGCACTGTGTAGCACGAAGTTTGTGTTCTTATTCTTATGAAGCAATTCATTCTTTTACTTTTTTTCCTCACCTCTTTCACGACTTTGGCTCAACAGGCAGATGTCGTTGATTTCAAACGTATAGAAGCGACCTTGCAGGCAGATCCTTCGAAAAAGGAGATACATGGACAGGTTTCAATACACTTTACCATGAAGAAGGCGACAGACTCTGTGTACATTGATGCTCACGATTTTATAATAGACAGCCTGCAATTAAGCGGGCCAAAATTATACAGTGAAAAGGACAGAATTTGGTTTGTTGATTCCTTCGATGCCGGAAAGGACTACCAGGTGAATTTCTCCTATCACGCCTCCCCCGGACAAACCCTTTATTTCACCGGGGATCAGATCTGGACACAGGGACAAGGCAAATATACTTCTCACTGGCTGCCGTCTATAGACGATATGAACGACAAGATCGAGTTCGATCTGACTATTCGGGCGGGTTCCGAAAAGCGTGTGATCACTAATGGTGCCCTGCAATCTCTGATCATGAGGGAAGGCGAATCGGAGATTGACTGGAAATTTAACATGAACCATCCCATGTCCAGTTACCTGGCGGCTATGGTCATCGGTGATTTCAGCAAAAAAACAATTGCCTCCGAAAGCGGAATTCCGATTGAGCTGTATTTCAGGCCGGGGGATTCTGTTAAATTCGAACCCACCTACCGCTACACGAAGGAGATATTCGATTTTCTTGAAGCGGAGATCGGGGTGCCATACCCCTGGCAGAATTACAAGCAGGTGCCTGTTCGCGACTTCCTCTACGCGGGTATGGAGAATACGACGGCCACAGTTTTTTCTGAAGCATTCGTGGTGGATTCCATAGGGTTCAACGACCGGAACTATGTGAATGTCAATGCCCATGAACTTGCACATCACTGGTTCGGGAATCTGGTCACGGAAACATCCGGCGCTCATCACTGGCTGCAGGAAGGCTTTGCGACCTACTACGCACACCTCGCCGAAAAAGAAGTCTTCGGTGATGATTATTTTTATTGGGTGATGTACCAGAGCGCCGAACAATTGAAAGAGCTGAGTGACCAGGGGAAAGGGGAGTCCCTTTTAAACCCAAAAGCTTCTTCACTCACCTTTTACGAAAAAGGAGCCTGGGCCCTTCACATTCTCAGGGAAAGGATCGGTGACCAGGCATTTAACACGGCTATTCGGAACTATCTTCAGAAATATAAATTCAAAAATGTTTCTACTGAAGATTTTCTTGCGGAAGTCAGAGCTGCATCTACCACGGATATCTCCGACTGGGAGCAGGATTGGCTGCAGCAGACCGCGTTTAAGGCAACGCAGGCTTTCAATTCCCTATCTCGATCGGAGTTCATGAATCGATATTTTGAGATATCCGCACTTCGGGCTACACCCTTATCAGAAAAAACAGAACAACTTTCGGAAGCTATCGAAATTGGCAATGATTTCATCGGGCAAGAGGCGGTTTATCAGCTTGCGGGAGAAAACCCTTTACTGTCCCATTTTCTTTATGAAAAGGCCCTGGCAAGCGATAATTTGTACGTCCGACAGGCGGTGGCGGTTTCCATGGATGGGGTGTCTGAGCGACTCAGGCCAGCTTTCGAAAAATTATTGAATGACCCCAGCTATGTAACGATCGAGGCTGCGCTTTACGGGCTTTGGGCTTCGTTTCCTGCGGATCGCAAGCGATATTTGGACACCACGGAAAATATTGTCGGTTTCCAGGATAAGAACGTGCGACAGCTATGGCTTGCTCTTGCCATCATTACACCAGACTATGGAATGGAGCATAAGACAGATTATGTCGATGAATTGCTCAATTATGCCGGGAGAAAGTACAGTTTCGAGATTCGTCAAAAGGCCTTCGAATACCTGGCAGAGTTACAGTTGATCAGTGACCGCCTGATCGATGAACTGGTTGATGCTTCGGTTCATCACAACTGGAGGTTCAGGAGTTCGGCCCGCACTTTGCTGGAAGCAATGGCAGAGTCGGCTGAAGTACGGGACCTCATAGTTTCCGGACTTTCTGGTTATTCCGAAGAAGAACAACGATATCTCAAATCTAAAATCCTGGATGAATGAGAGCACTTGTGATTTCCGGGGGTGGAAGTAAAGGAGCCTTCGCGGGTGGAGTTGCACAATATCTCATGGAGGCCAAGGGGCACGATTACAAAATTTTTGTCGGTACTTCAACCGGAAGCCTGTTGATCTCCCACCTCGCCCTGAACAAGGTTGAAAAGATCAGGAAAGTGTATACTTCGGTGGAACAGAAGGATATTTTCAGTCATCGACCGTTCAGAATAAAAAAAGGTAAGTATGGAGAGATGGAGATCGCCATAGATCACTTTAAAGTGCTGCGGAATCTATTGAGGGGAAGTAAGACCTTTGGCGAAAGTTTTCATTTGCGTTCCCTGATCTCAAATACACTGACACAGAGAGAGTTCGAACAACTAAAGTCCGGCGATAAGGAAATAATCGTTACCGTATCCAATATTTCCCTCAACCAGGTGGAATACAAATCCATTAACGATTTCAGCTACAGCGATTTCTGCGACTGGATCTGGATCTCCTGCAATTATATTCCGTTCATGAGCCTGGTGAAAAAGAACAACAATGAATATGCCGACGGCGGTTTTGGGAGTATGGTACCCATTGAAGAGGCCATTGAGAGAGGCGCAACTACTGTGGATGTGATCGTCCTTGAGACCGAGGTCACCTACTACAACAGAATGCCATCGCGAAACCCATTTTCGCTTCTCACCAATATGCATGCCTTTATGCTGGATCGTGTTGAGAAGCAGAATATTCGGATTGGGAAGTACGTGGCCGGGCATAACGATGCGGTGATCAATTTCTACTACACACCAACCGTACTTACTACAAACTCACTGATTTTCGACCATCAGCAGATGTCTAGATGGTGGGAAAGTGGTTATCGCTACGCAAAAAGCAAGGACGATGAAACGAGTGAGATCCACCCGAACGACGCCTAGAACAGTTCTGCCACTTCTTTTTTGATATAGGCAAGCGCCTTTTGTGAGGGTGTGACTTCCTCCATGAAATTCCGAAGTAAATACTCGCGCATTTGGTCGGCACCATTATCCTTTTCATGCATCGCAGCCTGCCGGATCACGTGAATGGTTGCATTCTTGGCTGCGTTCACCAGGTTCCAGCATTCGGGGGTCACATAGATCTGCTGGGCCACATTGTGTTCGAATTCCTGCTCGATATTGTTGATCAGCAGGGTTTCGTATTTATCGATCTCGTTGGAGTAAGGCTTTACTCGGATCAGCAGTTTATTCGGGTCCAGGCGCTCCATCAGTAGCGTAATACGCTCGTAGGCCTGCAGGCGCATGGGCAGAACCTTGTTCTGTGCTTCTTTCTGAATGAGATACCTTCTTCGTCCTTCCTCATTGGCCGTATGGCCTTTGAAGAAATAATAGGCGATGATACCCACTACGATCGCGGGCAATAAGTAGGCAACGTAATTGAGGATTTGAGAAAGCTCTTCCATTTTGATCGGTTTTAAACATTAATAACGTACTTCGTTCTTCTCCATTGCCCTCCGAACACTGTTTTTTGCTTCTGAAGGGGTGTAGTTCCCACCCAGGTATTCGCAATTCATCATGGCTTCCACGCCTTCGAAGGCCGACTTGGTCTTGTGATACCCGAAGGAATCGGCCAGGGTCTTGATCAGGTTTTGATCTCCAAGACTGAATTCCACATCGTCCATATTCATCTGTGATGGGTGCTCATAGCCACAGGCATGCGTGATCTCCAAAAGTTCTTTTCTGAAATTCTTAAAATAATAGTGTGTTCGTTTGGATTTATCCTTGATATTGATCCCGCTTTGCCGCCATTTGCTCTGTGTGGCCACGCCGCTCGGACAGTGATTGTTGTGACATATCTGGGCCTGTATACATCCCACTGCCATCATTGCCTCCCTCGCCACGTTGATACAGTCCACACCCATTGAGAACGCCATGGCTGCCTTGGCTGGGAAACCAAGTTTACCACTTCCGATAAATACGATGCTGTTGCACAACTGCTGTTGCTGAAAGATCTTATACACGTCACTGAAACCAAATACCCAGGGAAGTGCCACATGATCCGCAAAACTCGGTGGGGCCGCCCCTGTACCGCCTTCACCACCATCAATGGTGATGAAATCAGGGCCTTTTCCGGTTTTCTTCATTTTTTCAGCAAGCTCACGCCAGCCGTCCAGTTTTCCCACAGCCGATTTGATCCCGACAGGCAGCCCGGTGGCTTCAGCAATATCTTCTACAAACTGTATCAACCCGTCTATTCCTTCAAATGCGCTGTGAGTAGGGGGGGAGAGTACATCCTTTCCTTTTTCCACCCCACGGATCCTGGCAATTTCCGAAGTGATCTTGGATCCCGGTAATACGCCTCCCTTACCCGGTTTGGCACCTTGCGAGAGTTTTACCTCGATGGCCTTTACGTTGGGATTGTTATTGACCAGTTCCTTCATCTTTTCCATACTGAAATTTCCTTCGGAATCCCGCACACCGAAATACCCGGTCCCAAAGTGAAAGATCACATCGCCACCTTTGCAATGATAAGGGGAAAGTCCGCCTTCACCCGTATTGTGATAGGCATTGACCATAGCGCAGCCGCGATTCAGGGATTCGATGGCACGAGCCGATAGAGAACCAAAGCTCATAGCCGAAACATTGATAACAGACGCCGGTCGATAAGGTTTCCTGCGCCTTCCGATACCCATTACTTTGGCACAAGGCACAAAGTATGGGTCATTGCGGTTTGGGTGGTCTTCCGCCAGTTTATACGGAAGCATATCGTTGTTGATAAATATGTAATTCGGTTTATAGAAATCGCGATCGCTGCCAAATCCCTCGTAGTTGTTCTGATTTTTCGCCGAAGCATAGATCCACCCTCTTTCTATACGGTTGAAAGGTAATTCCTCGCGGTTATTTGCTACGATATACTGCCTGAGTTCGGGTCCGATACTTTCCAGCATATATCTAATATGACCAACTATGGGGAAGTTGTGCTGTATGGTGTGTTTCTTATTGAAGAATATGTCCTTGATAGCGATCAGGCCAAGTGCTAAAAGTACCCATCCCCACCATGGAATTGTCTTTATGATATCGAATACTGCTTCCAATTAGTTTGCGTTTAGATAATCCAACGGTAACTGTGTCATGGCTTTCACCCCAAGCAGGAGTCCGGACTCATCGATCTGGAAATCCGGCGTATGATGCGGGTATGGGGTGGTGTTTCCCAGTGTCATCCCACCCAGAAAAAAGTAGAACCCCGGGATAATTTCCTGGAAATAGGAAAAATCTTCTCCTCCGGTTGTGGCTTTCATGATCTTGACATTTTCTTCCCCGGCAACATGCTGCAGGGTCGGTAACATTTGGGCAGTTAACGCTGGGTCGTTGAAGGTTACAACGGTGTTGTTCTGCCATTCGATACTTGCCTCCCCACCATATGCCCTGGCTATATCCCTGGCCATCTCATTCATTCTTCTCATGATCAATTCCCTCATTTTGGGATCCAGCGTACGAACCGTACCTATGAGTTCCGCACTTTCCGGGATGATATTGAACCTGACCCCGCTGGTGATCTTTCCGACGGTGATCACTGCCGCCTCATCCACCAGGGGAGATTCCCGGCTGATGATGGTCTGAAATCCGTCGATGATCTTTGCCGATATAAGTATAGGATCCACCCCGGTCCAGGGCGCCGAGCCGTGCGTTTGCTTTCCTTTTACATTCACCACAAAACGTTCAACAGCCGCCATGGTACCACCGCTTTTGTATTTGATGGTTCCAACGGGTGTGGCCGAATTGATATGCAGGCCGAAGATGACATCAACATCCGGGTTCTTGAGTACACCTTCCTTGATCATTAGTTTGGCGCCGCCTTCTTCTCCCGGTGGCGGGCCTTCCTCCGCCGGCTGAAATATGAACTTAATCGTTCCTTTTATCTTGTCCTTATTCTTCGATAGTACTTCGGCAACCCCCATGAGGATTGCGATATGGGTATCGTGCCCGCAGGCATGCATAACGCCGGTTTCCGTATCCAGGAATGTGGTCTTAACCTTAGATCGGTAGGGTAGTTCATTTCGTTCTGTTACCGGGAGGCCGTCTATATCCGCCCTGAGACCTACGACTTTACCGGGTTGATCTCCCTTCAGGATACCAACCACGCCGGTCTTGGCTATTCCTGTCTTAACTTCCATTCCAAGGGATCTAAGGTGTTCCTCGATCTTCTTCGCAGTGTTGAATTCGCGGTTGGAAAGTTCAGGGTTTTCATGAAAATAGCGTCTCCAGTCTATGACTTGCTGTTCAACACTTTCGATATCGACAAGCAGAGATTTGTCCATTTGGGACTGGCCGGAAGTAAGAACGAACAAGGCCAGCAGGCAGGTAGTTATGTGTTTCATACGGAATATAATTCAGCTAAAGATAACGGATTTTGTCTAAATCAAAAACAGTGGATATTTGTTTATAATTTCTGAATTCAAGCTCGATAAAATCCTCGTAATTTCTGTATTTTTCGACTTTAGAATCTCCACAGTTTGCAGTCATTCTTAGAACAGCTTAACGACGCCCAACTAGCCCCGGTTTTACAAAAGGACGGAGCCATGATCGTTATTGCCGGTGCCGGTTCTGGAAAGACTCGTGTACTTACATATCGTATCGCATACCTGATGTCGGAAGGAGTGGACCCCTTCAATATCCTGGCCCTTACTTTTACCAATAAAGCGGCGAGGGAAATGAAGAAGCGGATCGCACAGATCGTTGGTGCCAGTGAAGCCAAGAACCTGTGGATGGGGACATTTCACAGCATCTTCGCCAAGATTTTACGATTCGAAGCCGACAAGCTGGGCTACCCTTCGAATTTTACGATCTATGATACCCAGGACTCCCAGAGTGTGATACGCAGTATCATCAAGGAGATGCAGTTGGATAAGGACATCTACAAGTATAAACAGGTATACTCTCGCATTTCTTCCTACAAAAACAGCCTGATCACCGTAAAGGCCTATTTCAGTAACCCTGAATTGCAGGAAGCCGACGCCATGGCGAAGCAACCCCGGCTGGGTGATATTTACCATGCCTATGTTGACAAATGCTTTAAGGCAGGCGCCATGGATTTTGACGACCTGTTGCTGAAAACGAACGAATTGCTTAATCGCTTCCCGGATGTGCTGGCAAAGTACCAGGACAGGTTTCGATATATACTTGTGGATGAGTACCAGGATACCAATCACAGCCAGTACCTGATCGTAAAGGCATTGAGTGACCGATTTCAGAATATATGTGTAGTGGGTGATGACGCCCAGAGCATCTATGCCTTTCGTGGTGCGAATATCAACAACATCCTGAATTTTCAGAAGGACTATGATGATGTGAAGGTTTACCGACTCGAGCAAAACTATCGTTCCACGAAGAATATCGTTAATGCCGCGAACAGCATCATCGAGAAGAACAAACAGCGACTGGAAAAAGTTGTCTGGACAGCTAATGACGAAGGAAACAAGATCAGGGTGAATCGTACCATGACCGATGGGGATGAAGGAAGGTTCGTGGCTGGTTCGATCTTCGAGAATGCCATGGGGCAACAGCTGAAGTACGATTCGTTTGCCGTTCTATATCGCACCAATGCCCAGTCCAGGGCAATCGAGGATGCCCTTCGGAAAAAGGATATTCCCTACCGGATCTATGGAGGACTGAGCTTCTATCAAAGGAAGGAGATCAAGGATGTGCTGGCATACCTCCGACTCATTCTAAACCCCAAAGACGAGGAAGCATTGAAACGCGTAATCAACTACCCCGCAAGAGGTATTGGTCAAACCACTGTCGACCGCCTGATCGTAGCCGCCAATCATTACAACCGTTCTATGTTCGAGGTGATGAAGAACGTGGATAAGATCGACCTTAAGATCAATAAAGGGACCCAGGGGAAACTGCAGAATTTCGTGACCATGATCGAGAGTTTCCAGGTGCTGAACCAAAACTACGACGCCTTCCAGATTTCGGAACATGTTACCAAGAAGACCGGTCTTGTTCAGGAATTAAAGAAAGATGGTACCCCCGAAGGGATCGCTCGTATCGAGAACATAGAAGAACTGTTGAATGGTATTCGTGATTTTGTCGAAGTGCAGAAAGAAATTGCCGATACCACAGGTTCCCTGGCCGAATTCCTGGAAGATGTAGCCCTGGCCACCGATCTCGACATGGATAAAGGAGACGACAACAGGGTGGCGCTAATGACGGTTCACCTGGCCAAAGGCCTGGAATTTCCATATGTATATATCGTTGGCCTGGAAGAGGACCTTTTCCCATCTGCTATGAGTATGAATACTCGAGCCGAACTGGAAGAGGAGCGGCGTTTATTCTATGTGGCGCTTACACGTGCGGAAAAACAGGCCTATCTCACTTACACCCAGAGCAGGTATCGCTGGGGAAAATTGATCGATGCCGAACCGAGTCGGTTTATTGAGGAGATCGAAGAAGAATTCATGGAATACCTGACACCGGTTACGGAGAACCGGTTCAAACCGCTCATAGACACAGACATCTTCGGGGAGGTGGACAAAAGTAAATTGCGACTTCGGAAACCGGTCTCAGGTTCTCCACCAAAAGGCCCTACAGAAGCCCAGTTGCGTAAACTGCGCAGGCTGAAACCCGTTAGTAGTAGTTCCGATAAGAATTACGATGCAGCGGAATCGAATCTTTCCGAAGGAACACTGGTTGAGCACGTTCGCTTCGGAAAGGGTAAGATCATGAAGATCGAAGGTGTGGGAGCCGACACTAAGGCGGAGATCTTGTTCGAAAATGGCGGATTGAAGAAGCTACTACTGCGTTTTGCCAAACTGAACGTCCTCGATTCTTAATTAATTTTTATCCTTACGAAGAAATCAGAATATCGTATCTTAGTATATGGCCGAATTCATTCGCATATATGAAGAGAATCCCAATCCGCACGATGTAAAAAAAGTAGTGGATATCATCAGGGCAGGTGGACTGGTGATCTACCCAAGTGATACGGTTTATGCCCTCGGTTGTGATATTACCCATAACAAGGCCATGGAACGACTGGCAAGGATCAAAGGGGTAAAGCTGGAAAAGGCGAACTTTTCTTTTATCTGTGAAGATCTCAGTCGGTTGTCGGATTTTGTCCGTCAGATCGACAACGCAAAATTCAAGATGTTGAAAAGGGCATTTCCCGGGCCGTATACTTTCATTCTCCCGGGAAGTAACCGCTTACCTTCTGCTTTGAAGAAGAAAAAGGAAGTTGGGATACGGGTACCGGACAACGCCATTGCGCTTGCCCTTGTATCTGAATTGGGAAATCCTATACTTTCGATGTCCATAAAGGACGAAGATGAGGTGATCGAATACACTACAGATCCGGAACTGATCTACGAGAAATGGTCCAATAGGGTTGATGTGGTGGTGGATGGTGGCTATGGGGGAAACATTCCTTCCACGGTGATCGACCTAACCGGGGATGAACCTTTGTTGGTTAGGGAAGGTAAGGGGAGTCTTGAATTCTGAGTTTTAATCGAAAGGCAGCAAGTCGGGTTCTATATATTCTTCCCTGGCTTTATCCGAATCAAAAATATTAAAGGCGTAGTGATATCCGAGCAGCTTGGAGAAGTCGAAATTTAACCTCGGGTTTTCCTTGATAAAGTCCCTGAAGTTGTTGGATTTCGTATTCAGAATAAAATGAAAAACAGCCCGAACTGCGGCAACGGTAACAGTTTCGTTGTACTTGGCACCTACGCCATGCAGTTCTGTGTATTTCTTAAGCTGTCCCGTTACGTTTTCGATGGCATTCTCCAAACCGTACTTTGTGATGTGGATCCACGCCAGCCGAAGGTGTGCCTCATGTGTAAAGAAGCTCGGGTGTAAGAGACCGAACTTGAACTGTTTCTCAAATTCATCATCAGTAAATTGATAATGTGCTTCCATGGTTTGTATTGGTTAGGTGGGAAGTTATGTTTAGTAGACGAATATTGATTGTGAATGTTACAGTTGCGTAATGATTTTTATTGTGAATTTATTGCATGAAAAAACCCGGGCTTTTGGACCCGGGTTAGATTGTGAATCATCACAAATTAGTTTCCTTCCGCAGAGAGCGTTTCAAGTTCTTCCTCGATCATGGTATAGAACTGGTCGATCTTCGGTAATACGAGGATCTTGGTTCTCCTGTTCGTGGCCCTGTTCTCAGCAGTGTTGTTGTCTACAAGAGGAATATACTCCCCACGTCCGGCAGCGATAAGTTGTTCCGGCTTAACACCAAGCTCCTGAAGTTTTCGTACAACCGCAGTTGAACGCTTCACACTTAGATCCCAGTTGTCAAGTAGTACTCCGCTCTTGTATGGTACGTCGTCGGTATGGCCTTCGACCATAGCTTCGAAATCAGGCTTGCTGTTGATCACAGTAGCGACCTTTCCAAGTATCTCGTTAGCTCTGGAAGACAGGTTATACGAGCCGGTACGGAATAGGACCTTGTCTGAAAGTGAGATGAAAACCACACCTTTTTCCACGTTGATCTCGATATCCGGATCGTTAAGTCCAACCTCTTTTTTTAAGCTGGTAACCAGGGCAAGGGTAACACTGTCCTTCTTGTTCAGCGCATCCTGAAGTCTTGAGATCTTTAGATCCTTCTCTTTCAGGCTCTCCAATGATTTTTCAAGATTGGTCGCTCCTTGCTGAGTTAGGATGGTAAGTTCTTTGGAACTTTGGATCAGATCCTGGTTGGTTTTACGCAATTCGGCGATTCGTTCTTCCAACGATTGAACTCTCGCCACAGCTGCCGCTTTATCAGTCAAGCAGCTATTCAGTTTAACGGTTGCAGTATTCAGAAGATCTTGTGTTTCTTTTTGTTTTGCCTGCAGCGCAGCGTACTCTTTCTTGGAGACACATGATCCCAAAACAAGGATGGCACACGTTGCAAATAATAACAGCTTTTTCATGTTAAGATTGTTTAAAATTGTTAGTCAAAATTAGTAAATAGGCGAGTTCTGAAATTCTCCTTAACAATTATTTAAGTATATATTATCAGAGATTGTTAAAGGTACGTTTTTTTGTGACAAAGTACTTCCAAACCAGCGAATTAATTTCGAAATACCGCAGGTTCGAGGCATGTTTTCGTCGTTTCCCCATGAACTTCCCAAACTTTCGGTAAAATCCGAAATGCGCCCTTATGATCGCCAGAATATGAACGAATTCCCCTCGCATGAGAAATCGCATTCCAGCTACACCATCAAGCAGCAACCGAATGAATATCAGGAAGTATACTCTCGGGCCTTTGACATTCTTCAACATTGAAAGCAATGTATTCCTGAAATTGTAATAGGTCTTTCGTGGGTTGGCCGAATCCAGGGTGCCCCCACCCAGGTGGTAAACCGTGGAATTAGCTATATACCGT